>CAZECZ010000240.1:0-5130 GCA_964510815.1 uncultured Aestuariivirga sp. | reverse complement strand
GTCGGCGTGTTGTAGTACATGTCCGAGAAGTCGATGGTCTTCTTGCGCTCATCGGTGATCGACATGGATGACCAGATCAGGTCGAACTGCTTGGCCTGAAGCGCCGGGATAATGCCATCCCAGGCCACTTCCGCGACTTCGCACTTTTCTTTCAACTCGGCGCAGACCGCATCCATCAGATCGATTTCCCAACCGACCCACTTGCCCGAAGCGTCCTTGGAACTGAACGGCGGATAGGGCTCGGCGGCAACACCGAACTTCAGATCGGCCATGGCCGGAGCGGCGGAGGCCATCATGGCGGCCGCGGCAGCGGCGAAGATGAAACGACGCGTAAACTTCATTGACTTCTCCCTGTGTTCTGCTGGCACATTTCTTGGCCGGCAATGTTGAAAGCTAATCATATTCGGCTGTTTCCGCCAACTCACGAGTGGAGCGCGGAGACGAACTGGCGGCAACGCTCGCTCGCCGGATTGCCGAACACTTGCGACGGCGGTCCCTCCTCCTCGATGATGCCCTTGTAGAGATATATGACGTGGCTCGAGACATCGCGGGCGAACTTCATCTCGTGGGTCACGAGGATCATGGTGCGGCCCTCGTCGGCCAGATCGCGGATGACCTTCAGCACTTCGCCGACCAGTTCCGGATCGAGCGCCGAGGTCGGCTCGTCGAACAGCATCACCTTGGGGTCCATGCACAATGCCCTGGCGATTGCCGCGCGCTGCTGCTGCCCACCCGACAGGAAGGCCGGGTATTGATCGCGCTTCTCATAGAGGCCGACCTTGTGCAACAGGCGTTCGGCGCGTTCCGTGGCTTCGGCCCTGGACTGACCCAGCACATGGACCGGCGCCTCGATGACGTTCTGCATCACCGTCATGTGCTGCCACAGGTTGAAGCTCTGGAACACCATGCCGAGGCGGGTGCGGATGCGCTCCAGCTGCTTGCGGTTCGAGGGGTGAAGATTGCCGTCTTTATGGGAATTTAGCGCAACCTGTTCGCCTGTCACCTCAATCGCCCCGGCGGTCGGCATTTCGAGGAAATTGATGCAGCGCAGGAAGGTGCTTTTGCCCGACCCGGAGGCGCCGATCATCGACACGACGTCACCCTCGCGGGCTTCGAGCGACACGCCTTTCAGCACTTCGAGATCACCAAACCGCTTGTGAAGATCCTGAACGCGGACGGCAACCGGCCGATCCGTGCTTGCGACGTGTGCAGCGACTGCCACTGGCGTTCCTCTTCCCCCGTGGGGCCTATCGGCCCTTGTCATTGTTGGGGCGAGATTAGCAAGAAAAACAGACGATGCAATTCGGCAGTTTGCCGAATTGCATCGCAGATTCCGTCAAAGGGCCGGGCGAATTGTCAGTCGGCGCTGGCTTTCGGCTTGCGCTTCGTCGCGCGCTTGGCCTTGGCGCTGGGCAAAGCCTTGCGTTCGTCCGGCTTCGGCAGGGCCTTTTCCTCGTCACGGCTCAGATACTGGAATTCCAGCTCGTTGCCCTTGAGCAGGATGCGGACGGTGCCGCCTTTCGCCAGCTTGCCGAACAGAACCTCCTCGGCCAATGGCTTCTTCACCTGCTCCTGGATGACGCGCGCCAGCGGCCTTGCACCCATGTGCTGGTCGTAGCCCTTGGCCGCCAGCCAATCGGCCGCTTCGGTGGACAGCTCGATGTTGATCTGCCGCTCCGAAAGCTGGGCTTCGAGCTGCATCACGAACTTCTCGACAACCTTGCGCACGACGTCGGACGGCAGATGCCCAAAGGGAATGACGGCGTCCAGACGGTTGCGGAATTCCGGCGTGAACAGCTTCTTGATCGCCTCCTGATCGTCGCCTTCCCGGCGGCTGGTGGTGAAGCCGATGGCCTCACGCGCCATGTCCTGGGCCCCGGCGTTGGTCGTCATGATCAGGATCACATTGCGGAAATCAACGGATTTTCCATTGTGATCCGTGAGCTTGCCGTGATCCATGACCTGCAACAGGATGTTGAACAGGTCCGGATGGGCCTTCTCGATCTCGTCGAGCAGGAGCACGCTGTAGGGGTGTTGGTCGATGCCGTCGGTCAGCAGGCCGCCCTGGTCGAAACCGACATAGCCGGGAGGCGCGCCGATGAGGCGCGACACGGAATGGCGCTCCATGTACTCCGACATGTCGAAGCGGAGCATGTTGACACCCATCACCTCGGCGAGCCGCTTGGCGACCTCGGTCTTGCCGACACCTGTGGGGCCAGAGAACAGGTAGCAGCCGATGGGCTTTTCCGGTTCGCGCAAGCCCGCACGTGCCAGCTTGATCGAGGATGCCAGCGCATCGATGGCCTGATCCTGACCAAAGACGAGGCGCTTGAGTTCGGTCTCGAGGGACTTCAGCACGGTCGCATCGTCCTTCGACACCGTCTTTGCTGGGATACGGGCCATGGTGGCGATGGTGGCCTCGATCTCCGGCACGCCGATCACTTTGCGCCGCTTGTTCTCGGCCACGAGCATCTGCGATGCGCCGGTTTCATCGATCACGTCAATGGCCTTGTCCGGCAGCTTGCGATCGGCCATGTAGCGCGATGATAGCTGCACCGCCGTTTCGATGGCATCATCGGTGTAGCGGACCTTGTGGAACTCCTCGTAATAGGGCTTGAGGCCCTTGAGAATGGCAATGGCATCGGGAATCGACGGTTCGTTGACGTCGATCTTCTGGAAGCGGCGGACAAGGGCCCGGTCCTTCTCGAAATGCTGCCGGTATTCCTTGTAGGTGGTGGACCCGATGCAGCGCAGCGCGCCATTGGCGAGCGCCGGCTTTAACAAATTCGACGCATCCATGGAGCCGCCGGAGGTGGCCCCTGCCCCGATCACGGTGTGGATCTCATCGATGAACATGATGGACCCCGGCCGTGCCTCGATCTCCTTCACGACGGCCTTGAGGCGCTCCTCGAAATCGCCGCGATAGCGGGTACCGGCGAGCAGCGCGCCCATGTCGAGTTGGTAAACGACGCTGTCCTTCAGAACGTCCGGCACCTCGTCATTGATGATCTTGCGCGCCAGGCCCTCGGCGATGGCGGTCTTGCCCACGCCCGGATCGCCAACGAACAGCGGGTTGTTCTTCTGGCGGCGGCAAAGGATCTGGATGGTGCGGTTGACTTCCGCCTCACGCCCGATCAGCGGGTCGATCTTTCCTTCGGCGGCCTTCTTGTTGAGGTTGATGCAATAGGCTTCCAGAGCGTCCGCTTCGCCCTTCTTCTTGGCACCACCGGCCTGGTCTTCGTTGTTCTCGCCACCGCCGCCGGCCTGATCCTGGTCGATGCCGCGCACCGGACGGGCTTCGGACAGGCCCGCCCGCTTGGCGATGCCGTGGGAAATGTAATTCACCGCATCGTAGCGGGTCATATCCTGCTCCTGCAGGAAATAGGCGGCGTGGCTCTCACGCTCGGCGAAGATCGCCACCAGCACGTTGGCGCCGGTCACTTCTTCGCGGCCGGACGACTGCACGTGAATCACGGCACGCTGAATCACGCGCTGGAATCCGGCCGTCGGCTTCGAATCCTCGCGGTCCGCGCCGATCATCTGGCTGAGTTCCGTGTCGATGTAGTTCGTCAGGCTGCGGCGCAGAACGTCAAGGTCGACATTGCAGGCCTTCATCACGGCCGCTGCATCCTTGTCGTCCGTCAGCGACAGAAGCAGATGTTCGAGGGTCGCATATTCGTGATTGCGCTCGTTGGCCAGAGCCAGCGCACGGTGCAATGCCTTCTCCAGGCTGCGGGAAAATGTCGGCATGGCCCTATTCCTTCTCCATCGTACACTGCAATGGGTGCTGGTGATTGCGCGCGAAGTCCATGACCTGGGTCACCTTGGTCTCCGCCACTTCATACGTATAGACACCGCAAATCCCGACACCCTTCTGGTGAACGTGTAGCATGATGCGGGTCGCCTCTTCGCGTCCCTTGCCAAAAAAGCGTTCGAGCACGTGAACGACGAACTCCATCGGCGTGTAGTCGTCGTTGAGCAACAAGACCTTGTAGAGCGAAGGCTTCTTGGTCTTCGTCTCGGTGCGGGTAATGACCCCGGTCTGATTGTCTTCCTTGTGCACAGGCTGCTTCGACATGGAACCGATTATATAATTGCTTCGCACCGAAATGGGAGAGGCAATTCGCGGTGAAATTCCAGGCATGCTCTTGGGTGAACACCACGTGAACGCGCCGTTCAAGCGCTGTTGTTCTGGAAATCCGTAACAATCTTCCGGATTTCAATGCCGGAGCACACCATGTCAGCCATTCAATATGCCTCTGTTGCAACTGCCGCCAACTGGGACAATCGCAATGCGAAAAGCATGGTGTTTCGCCTTCTCAATGCAATTGCACAGTCCTCGATTGCCAGACGCAATGCAGCAAACGACATCGACGCGCCCGACTTGCGCCGGCCGCGTTACATGTCTGATGTCGTCTAACGGTGCGATAGAGCCCGAAACGTCTCTTAGAGCAACCTGACTTTTGATGGAACCATCAAAAGTCAGATCAGTTGCTCGCTCATCAATAGGTTGGTGCGTAATTGCTTCGCCAAGACGATTCCGTCTTGGCGCATTACGCACTAGACGCTCTTCTTCTTCGCCGGTGCGCGCTTGGCCGGGGCCGCCTTGCGGGCCGCCACAGGTGCTGCTGCCTTGGTCTTCGTCTTCTTGACAGGTGCCGGCGCGGTATCAACCTCAGCGTTCACAAGTTGCCATGCCCGGTGCCAGTGCGCCTCCGCACGGCCATGCGGCTGGCCTTCTTCCAGCCACAGGGAATAGGCGACCGCGCGAACACGATCTTCGGTGATGACAGGCGAAACTGCGGATTTGCTGACCATGTGAATCATCCTCCGTTGGGTGACTCTCCATAACCGCCTTCATTGTGCAATGCAATAGTTATGCCGCACCGCACCAATTTTTGACCAAACGTTCCAGAATGCGGGACCGCTTCAGTGCCCGGACGACACCCTGATTCCACGTACCACATGACGGCCTATGGGAGGTTCAGCACCCCGCCAACTGCACCAGGCGCCTGGTCATGTCACTGGCCGGTTCCGCCCAGCCCCGGCACACCGAGAAGTGGTTTTCCCCCGGCACTTCGCGATTATCAGACGTCGCGCCAAGCCCCGTCCATGCTGCCGCCAGCGACC
>CAZECZ010000239.1:0-5308 GCA_964510815.1 uncultured Aestuariivirga sp. | reverse complement strand
ACCACCACATGTACTATTGCTACAAGCCGGGCGAGCAGCATGCGGTGGGCCGCGGGCTCCGCAAGTCCTCGCTCTACGGCCGCCTGCAGGCCGAGGGTGCGCAATTCGCGCAAATCTTTGGCTGGGAGCGGCCACGCTGGTATGACAAGAGTGGTGAAGGCGAACAGTATTCCTTCAAGCGCTCAAACTGGTGGACCGCCGTGCGGGAAGAAGCGCTCGCCGTGCGTGAGCGTGTCGGCCCCATGGACCTCTCTACCTTTGCCAAATACGACGTGAAGGGCAAGGACGCCCACGCCTTTCTTGACCGCATCTGTGCCAACAAGATTCCGGCCAAGGACGGCGGCATCATCCTCGGCCACCTGCTCAATTCCAATGGCTTCATTGAATCCGAGATTACCGTCACGCGGCTGGGGCCTGAACACTTCTACGTGCTCTCCGCGGCGGTGGCGCAGCTTCACGATCTCGATCAACTCAACTGGCGCAAGCGAGACGATGAGGAGGTCTCGATCACCGATATCACCGACGACTACGGTGTACTGGTGCTGGCTGGTCCACGATCTCGCGATGTTCTGTCCCAATGCACTGACGTCGACCTTTCCAATGCCGCCTTCCGCTGGCTGACGGCGAAGACCGGCACCGTTGCCGGGATTGAAGGCGTGCGTCTGCTGCGCATGAACTACGTCGGTGAACTGGGCTGGGAACTTCACGTGCCCATGGCCGACATGCCAACGGTTTTCGACGCGTTGATGGCGGCCGGCAGGGCCCATGGCATGCGCCTGTTCGGCACCTATGCCATGAACAGCTTGCGTATGGAAAAGGCCTATCGCGGCTGGGGCTCGGAACTCACCACCGAAATCGACATGATCGAGGGCTCGATGGAGCGCTTCCTTCGCCTCGACAAGGATGATTTCATCGGCAAGGGGCCAACGTTGTCCAACCAGCAGCGTGGGCCTCGCATCAAGCTCGTTTATCTGGAGGTCGACAACACGGATAGCGACTGCATGGGCAATGAGCCAGTCTACGATGGTGACAAGGTGGTGGGCGTGACCACGTCAGGAGGCTTTGGCCACGCCGTGAACAAGTCGCTGGCCTTTGCATATGTCGACCCGAAGCTTACGGGTGCTGGCACGGAGTTCGATGTCCTGGTGTTCGGAGACCGGCGCAGGGCCCGCATCATCCCCGAGTCGATCTGGGATGCAGAAAATGCGAGGCCACGGGGTTAGCTGTGACATACGTGTGCCACTAGTGGCAAGACCATGAAGGATCACCCAACACGGCCACTTTATGGCATTGGTCTCATGCTGGGGGCCATGGCCATCCTGCCGTACCTGGATGTCTGTGCGAAGTTCCTTGGACAGCAGGGCGTGCCCATCTTGCAGATCGTCTGGGCGCGCCTGTTCTTCGGCACGCTCCTTACCCTGCCCTTTGCCTGGCGGCTGACTGGCTTTCGAGGACTCGCACCCAATATGCCGGTGATGCATGCCGCGCGCGCGGTCTTCCTGATGTCCGCCACGGGCTTCTTCTTCCTGGGCCTCAAGTTCCTGTCCATTGCGGACACGCTATCGATCTTCTTCGTCCAGCCGCTGATCGTGACCGTCTTGTCGCCGTTCGTGTTGGGCGAAAAGGTTGGCATCCGCCGCTGGGCAGCCGTCGTCATCGGATTCATGGGGACGCTGATCATCATCAGGCCTGGTTTCCAGGACCTCAATCCGGGAGTGATCTTCGCCCTTCTGGCCGGCCTTTCACTCGCCATCTACATGCTGTTGACGCGCAAAATCTCCGGCAGCGCACCGGCCATGGTCACCACGTTCTATACCAGCCTCATGGGGGCGATCATCATGAGTGTGGCAGTCGTCTTCGTGTGGCAGCCTGTGACCGCCCCGCAATGGGGCCTGTTCCTGCTCCTCGCGACCATCGCAAACCTCGGCCACTACCTGATCGTCAGGTCCTACGACCATGCGGAAGCATCATTGCTGGCGCCATTGGCATATACCGAGATCATCATGGCCACATTCGCAGGATGGTATTTCTTCGGCGACTTTCCCGACGGCTGGACCTTCGTCGGTGTCGGCATCCTCATCGCTTGCGCCATCTACATCTCGTTTCGCGAGCGGGTCCGAAACATCGAACCCGTCCGCGAATTCGAGCAGCCCTGAAGGTCAGCGCTGCAAACCGTCGACGCAGACCTCGGCCTTGCCCTTGAATGTCGGAATTGAGCGATAAATCAACTGCACGCGGTCGATGCCACGCTCATCACCCTTCAAGTCGATTTTGCGGGTCTCTCCGCCTGCCGCAATCTTGGTCCGCACGCGGATGTCCTGACTGCGGCCATTACCGAACACGACTTTGAGATCAAAAATCTCGATCGGTGCCTGACGGACCTTGAGACGGATGGCGCTGAAGGCCCCTTCCTTGCGGCCGACCTTGACCACATCGCGATCGACTCCAAAGCTCACTGTCTGACACCCCAAACGATCCCAGCTTGCCGTGGCAGCGGCGCCTTCGATCCCGAAGAACTGGATGCGCGCAGGCCCCTTGGCCTTGTAGGTGACGACAATCTGCTTGATGGCGCGTTGGCGGCCGGCCAGATCGAGTGTCTTCGATGTGGACCCGGCCTTGAAGCTCTGGCGGACCGGAATGTCATCTGCGGCGCCACTCCCGTAGACCACCTTGAGATCCAGTACCTCGACATCGCTTCCCTTGACCTCGAAGCGGATGGCCTTGAACGCCCCTTCCTTCGCGCCGACGTCGACCACGTCACGCTGCGGCTTGGCCTCGTAGACGGCAGTGCCGAGCGACTGCTCCTTGGCCTGTACCGGCACCATCGAAAACGCCGCAACTCCAAAAAAGAAGGCCGTTGTGGCCGCCGTCCAGTTTCGTGCCATAAAGATTCTCCTTTGCATGCTGGCGAGCTCCCCCCAAAACCACGCCCAAATTTCAACAGTGGACTGTTCCCAAGGTAACATCGCGACTTCATCGACTGCGATAGGAACACAGGACTTTGCGGCGATTCTGTGGGGGATGACCTCGAATATGTGAGCTTGCGCGGCATGCAGCGGCGTGTAACATACTGTGATCAATTGGAGTTTTCGGCATGGCGTCGATCAACCTGAGCAATTCAACCGACATGTCGGCCGTCAACGAGGCTGGTTTCGCCGGCGGCGGCAGCTTCAGCAGTTCGCACTTCTCGTTCGCCGGCTTCGGCAATTTCCCGTCGACGGTTACGGCGCTGAGTCCGGTGGACGACATCACAGCCACGCTCTCTGGCGTTCCCACTGGCGGCACCATCAGCGCGATCATTTCGGAGAACGGCAATGACGCCATTGCCTACTCTGTCGTGGACCTGCTGGTGAACCTGACTGACCTTGTCGACACATCATCTCCAACCGCCTCGAACGAGCGGTACTGGGAGACTATCCTGACAGGCTCAACCTCCTTTGCCGATGACGCGAGCGGTGTCTTCAATCTGGCTGGCGATTTTCTGACTGTCGCAGCAACCGAGTCCGTCACGGGCGCGGCCGACAGTTTTGTCTTCACGGGCCTCCAGCAAAAGAAGATCGCTGGAGACGCCCTTGCCGTAAACGCCGCAGCGACCTTGACCGGCGGTGCGGACACCATCAGAATTACCAACGAAGGCTTTCTCAACCTGCAGCTCGCAGGTGACGTGGTCAGCCATTCGGGCACCGTCAATGGCGGTAATGACGCCATCATCGTCACGGCCGGGATTTCAGCGGATTCCAAGATTTCAGGTGACGTGTTGACGAGCGATGGTGTGCTGGTCGGCGGGGCAGACAGGATCACCCTGAACCTCGTTCCGTCCATCGCCACACCCGACTACTCCGTGGCAGGTGATGCCATCGACGCGCTTCGCGAAGTGACCGGCGGCAATGACGTCATATCAATTGATTCCATCGACGCAGAAATAGCCATCGTCGCGATCGGCCTGAGCGGCGACGTCCTGAACATGACCTCCGCATCATCCGTGGTAACCGGCGGCAACGATCGTATCACCATCACCAACGTATTGTCAGGTTCGGTTGCCGGTGATGTGTCGTTCCAGACTGATGGAACCACCATCGGTGGTAACGACAAGATCATCATCGACTCGTCCCAGGGCCTTACCATCGCAGGCGATGTCCTCAACTTCCTGGGCGGCACTCTCACGCCGGGCCGGGATACCATCCTCGGTGGCGATGGCGACGACATCATCTTCGGAGAAAGTTCAACGTCCGGATTTCCAACAACCGCCGGTACGATTGTCAATGCTGGTGGCAACGATGTGATCGACGGGCGCGGTGGCGATGACCAGATCAATGGTCAGGTAGGCAACGACAAGATTACCGGCGGGGCGGGCAATGACATCATCGATGGCGGTTCGGGCGTCGATACCGCCCAGTACAATTCGGCTGCAGCAGCTGTTTTCGTCGACTTGCTAGGCCTCAGCTTTGGGGGCAAACTCTTTCATGCGATCGGTCAAGGATATGACACGCTAGCCAATATCGAAAATGTTACTGGATCGAGCCAAGCCGATACAATCAGGGGCAACAGCTTTGACAACGTCCTGGTCGGGCTTGCGGGTGATGATTTCCTGGTTGGCCGTTTCGGCAACGACACGTTGCGGGGCGGGACAGGCATCGACATCCTCGTTGGCGGCACCGGGGATGACATCTACGACTTCAACAGTATCAAGGAACTGGGGACCACGGCCAATTCCACGGACGTCATCCGGGGATTCAACACCGGCGACAAAATCGACATTTCTGGCATCGATGCCAATGAGGGCTTGGGCGGCAACCAGGAATTCGTGATCGCCACATCATTGACGGGCGCAGGCCAGATCACGATTTCTCAGAATGCGACAAAGACCATCATCCGTGGCTCGACGGACGCAGATGCCGATGCGGAATTCATGATTGTGCTCAATGCGCCGGTGGCGCTGAGCGACACCGACTTCATACTCTGATGGTCTCAGCCGTCGCGGGCCAAGCCTTCGACGAGCGGTACGAAGCGGACGGGAAGCAAGTGCTCCTGAACAACGCCATCTTCCGTCTTGCGGATCCGGTAGAGATCTTGCTTGCCGGGTCGCTCCTCGATTGGGAGCACCATCACGCCACCCACCGCCAATTGATCAACCAGCGCCTGCGGCAGCTCCTTGGCGGCAGCAGTGACAATGATGCGTTCGAACGGGGCAAGCTGCGGCCAACCCTTGCTGCCGTCGCCAACGATCTGGGTCACATTGCTGAGCTTCAGTGTCTTGAAGCGTTCTTCTGCCTGTTTCGCCAAGGTACGATAGCGTTCGATTGTAACA
>CAZECZ010000238.1:0-5313 GCA_964510815.1 uncultured Aestuariivirga sp. | reverse complement strand
GGCACCCGGTAGAAGCGAGTTCGCCATCTGCATTGAAAGTCGCCGCTGAATGACGTTGAATACGTGCACACCAGTCTTGTTGCTTGGCGGCAAGGAGAACGGCCTGTCGATCGCCCGGCATCTGGGAAAGCTTGGAATCCCGGTGCGTGTGAGCGGCGGCCGCAATTGCTGGGCGCTTTATTCGCGCCATGCCACCGGCACCTACAGGGTGCCGCCAGGCGAGTCCGCATACGACTTCTGGAGCCGCCTGCTTCTCGGCAATGACGGTCAACTCAATGGTCACATCATCTGGCCGCTGAGCGATGAGGCGATCGTTTTCGTGCAGGCCAACCGCCGCCATCTGGAAGGCCGCTATATTCTCGGCGAGGGCGACGGCGGCCAGCAGGCCGACTTCCTTGACAAGATGAAGACGCTGCAGCTCGCGAGGGACGCAGGTGTCGATGCCCCGCAGTTCTGGTCCGTCAAGGACGAGGCCAGCCTTGCCCGGATTCGCGGCATGGTGCGTTTTCCAGTCATGGTGAAGCCCGTCCAGTCCCACCTCTTCACGCAGGCCTTCGGCTGCAAGCTGTTCATCATCGAGGAGAGCTATGATGAGCTCGAAGCCCGCGTACGCAGCGCGTGGGACAAGGGCGTCGACGTCTTCGTCGTCGAGATGGTGCCGGGGCCCGACAGCCAGCTGTCGAGCTACTACACCTATCGTACCACCGCAGGTCGCCGCCTGTTCGACTTCACCAAGAGCGTCATCCGCCGCTGGCCGGTGAACAGCGGCAATGCCTGCATGCACAAGACCGGCTGGGACGCCGACACCGCCGATGCCGGCCGCCGCTTCTTCGATGCCGTGGGTCTGAAGGGTCTAGGCAACATCGAGTTCAAGCGCGACACGCGCGACGGCAAGCTCAAGGTCATCGAAGTGAATGCCCGCTTCACCGCCGCACAGGAACTGGTGCGCCGTGCGGGTTACCCTATCGACCTGATGATCTACTGCCACCTCACGGGACAGCCGGTGCCGCAAGTCAAACCCTCCCGCTCCCCGCTCTACATGTGGTACCCGGTGCGCGACTTCCTCGGCTTCCTTCAGCTGCGCCGGCGCGGTGAATTGAGTTTCGGAGGTTGGATCAGGAGCATTGCGAAATCGCCCATGGTCTTCCCGCTGGCTTCGCTCTCCGACCCCCTGCCGGTGTTCGGCGCGGCAATAGGCATCGCCGCCAAGCTGCTGGCCTGAGCCCATGCGGGTCCCGGCGGCCGAACTCCTCGACTTGATCGTCCGTAAGCTGACAGATTCGGGTGCAAGCCGCGATCAAGCCGAAGCCACGGCGCGCCACATGGTGTGGTGCGAGAGCGTCGGCCGCCACAACTTCGGCATCGAGCGCATTCCGATCCATCTGAAGCGCCTCAAGAGCGGCGTACTGGATGGCACGGCCGCCATCGGGATCGAAACGCTGTCAACCTCCCTTGTCCGCATCGATGGCGGCGGCGGCTTCGGCTATGCAGCCGCCGAAAGAGCCATGGATAGCGCCCTCACACTGGCGCGCGGAACGGGTATCGGCATCGCCGGCGTGTGGCATTCCAACTTCTTCGGCGCCGGCGCCTATTATGTGAACATGGCGGCAAGCGCCGGGATGATCGGGCTTGCCATGAGCAACTCCTTTCCCAAGGTCGTGGCCCATGGCGGCTTGAAGCCGGTGCTCGGCACCAATCCCTTCGCCTTCGGCGCGCCCCGTCGCAACGGCGATCACCTCCTCTTCGACATGGCGACATCGGCACTGGCCGGATCGACGGTGCGCGAGCACATGGACAAGGGCAAACCGCTGCCCGAAGGCCTGGCCGTCGATGCAGAGGGCAATCCCATCACGGATCCGGCCAAGGTGAGCGCAGGCGCCCTGCTCCCCTTCGGCGGCGCCAAGGGCTTCGGCCTGTCGCTGCTGGTGGAGCTCCTCGCGGGCGTTATCACGGGCGCAGGAATCGGCGATGGCGTCGCCTCCATGTATAACGACTTCTCCCGAAACGGTGACAACGGGCACTTCCTCATGGCCCTCGACATCTCACGCTGGATGCCGATGGAGGACTACTTCACCCGCTTCGAAGGTCTGGTCGCCATGCTGAAGGCATCCGGCGAGAACGTGCTTCTCCCCGGCGAAGTCCGTTGGGACCACTGGCGCGACGCGGCAGTCAATGGCGTCGAGGTGGATGCGGAAAAGTTCGCTGCCCTGAATGATCGCGGCAGCTGATCTCAGCGAGAGTCACCCTCGCGGACAGTCAGCCAAAGGGAAGCGGCAATCGAAGCTTCCACAACCAACCGGTCATTGCGGCTTTCGCGCCGTCACGATGTGGGCTGAGGTGGGGAAGACGGCCTCGCCCGACGGAGCTGCGTATCTGGACAATCTGGCATCCGATCTCACCAGCACGTCGGCGATCTTCTCTTCGCTGAGATTGATGCCGAACAACGGCAACCATCCGCGCAGCTCCGCTTCGACCATTGTGCGCGAACTGGGAAATCTTGCCTGCTCCTTCCGGGTTTCGACGCCGATGCCCGTGAAGCCGCACTCCTTCAAGGGACCGGTCACGTCATCGGGCTTGTCCATGCTGTAGGGCAGCCGCAACGCATCCCCTGCCGCCGTCCCCACATGTTCGTCCAGTACTGCGATGATATCGCCATAGGCGCCGTTTTCGGCCGTCGTGTTCCACACCGCTACGGCAAGATGTCCGCCAGGCTTCAGCACACGGAACATTTCGCCGGCCGCCTTCGCCCGGTCCGGAAAGAACATCATGCCAAACTGGCAAAGCACATGGTCGAACGCGGCATCGGCAAATGGAATCGCATCCGCACTTCCCATGGTCCATTCGATGCGAGGTTCGATCTCCTTCGCAGCCGCCAGCATCCCGGGGGCCGGATCGACGCCGGCCACACGGCCGGACGTTCCAGCCGCCTTCAGGGCGCGCCGCGACAGCGCCCCAGACCCGCAGGCAACGTCCAGAACGTGTGAACCTTCTCCTATTCCTCCAATGAGATGCTTCGTCCAGGTATCGAAAACGGCCGTCACGAACAGTGCTTCATAGCCCCGGCCGGCCTCGAGTTCTTCTTGCGTTGCATTGAAATCCATCGCTCATCCTCCCTGTTTTCAACAGATGGCATTCGGACAGCAGCAAGGCCCGAACATCATGCGGAATTCTGGGTGCGCGGACCGGTTTGCCGATGGAACTCACGTCCGCTGTGGGAACATTCTAACACAGGCGGGTTGAAGTCGAAAGACAGCAGCATCGGGTTCGGTTGCCTGCGATTGACCCACGTCAAATCGTGCGGCAAAATCGCGGCTATACGAAACGCAGAGCGGATATTGCCGCCGAAGCGGGCCCCGCCCGCTCCACCGTTTGGCATCAATGCAATGGACAGGGAAGGATCGGACATGACCGCCAATTCCATTGAATTCAGCTTCGAATACATGGGCAAGACGTTCCAGTGCTTCTATGCGTTGAAGGATAGCGATGCCGGCACAATTCACGTGTCGACCCCCTGGGGGCCGAAAGACGCGGACCTCGGCGGCGGCGAGCCCCTTGTGGTCGCCCGCCTGCTGGCCGGCGAACTGGCCCGCGACGCACGCCAGCGCTGAGACGGGTGCCGGCGTAAAATGCGGGGAAGACCGGATTGCAGTCCAACTGCATTACTTCTTCGCGTGCAACAGCACTTCCATGAGTCCGGTTGGCGACTTGCCGGCCTTGGTTGCAATTTCGGTCATCGGCAAATCTGATGCCGCACCGGCATAGCCCTGGGATTTGAGGGTCGCAACCAGCTCTTCCGTCGTCAATCCGAGGATTGGCGCCACGTCCTGCGGGCTATGCTGGATGACGGTCTGCGCCAGCTGGAACGGCGGCGGGCCTCCGGCCCGTCCCGAGGATGTGCCGGTCATCGCCGGATAGGCAAAGGCCAGCGCCGCCACCAGCGAGCTCACCATGGCCACCGTGAACGGCGCTCGCCCAACATACATCAGCATCGACCGCCAGTTGCGCCACAGGTGCAACACGAATGGAACGATCAGCACCATGCTCAGCCATTCGTGCATGCCACGGAAGGCGGCGGAGCCGAAATGAAAGAACAGCGCGGCGCCCGAGACGAGCGATACGAGGAACAATCCGGTTACCAGCGGCGTGGCATAACGTTTGAGAAAGTCAGGCATTCGGGGAACTCTTTCAAAATTGACAGGCGGGGATGGAAACATCTTCCCATTCAACCTCAAGACGCGCGGCGCCAGCAGTTCCGTCGCGCCAACATCTGCGTTGCCGCAAGACTGCAATGCACATGGTGCAGGCTTAGGTATCCCGATCGCGATTCGGTGCCGGCCCGAATTCAAGCGAGCCGCGCACCGATCCACTTCCAGTCATCGACTGCGCGATCCCATCCACGATGAATGTGGATCTTGTTGCCGGTGTGCACCGACGCGACCAACAGCGTGGAGCCGAAGGCGATCGGCGTGGCGATCGCAGCGTCGAGGGATGGAGCCGCCTTGCGGCCCAACACTTCGCAAACGGCGTTGTAGACTGTCTTTCCCATCAACACCGTGACCTTCGGCTGGACAATGTCGACTTGTGGCAGAACAAATCGCTCGACGCATTCGCGCAACGCCTTGTTTTCGATGTCGGCATCCATGGCTCCCGATTTCACGAACGGAAACGCGTTCGTGCCGAAGACATCGCTGAAGTCCAGTCCGATGCCATAGAGCAGCGCCTGGAGGTTCCTGTTTGTCGGCAACTGTGGATCGTGGCCCAGCTTCGCCAGAAGCGGATTGAATGGCCCCGACAGATAGTCACTCCCACACCAGTCCTGTAAGACGACGAAGAGGTCCGCATCGACGTTGCAAGCCGAAATCGTCCACGGCGAAACGAAGTCACTCTCGTAACGCCCGCCGTGGAATGCTCCCACCGGCAGACAGCCCTCGGGAACAGAAAAGGCCCGGCGCTGTGCGCCGAGCCTCTTGAGTCCGCTCAGTTTGTCGTCAGCCGCCGACAAGGCCTAGTTGCGGGCCTTGTCCACCAGCTTGTTCTTGCCGATCCACGGCATCATGCCGCGGAGCTTCTCGCCCACTTCCTCGATGTTGTGGGCATCGTTATTGCGGCGGATGGCCTTGAAGCGGGCGGCACCGGCGCGGTACTCCTGCATCCACTCGGAGGTGAACTTGCCGGTCTGGATGTCCTTCAGGACCTTCTTCATCTCGGCCTTGGTCTGCTCGGTGATGATGCGCGGGCCGGTGACATATTCGCCCCACTCGGCGGTGTTGGAGATCGAGTAGTTCATGTTGGCGATGCCGCCCTCGTAGATCA
>CAZECZ010000237.1:0-5342 GCA_964510815.1 uncultured Aestuariivirga sp. | reverse complement strand
TGGGAAGTGGGACGGGATCCTGCCATGCTGTCGTCTCTGGCTGCCGCTGCCCTTTTGTTCCGCGAACGCCACGTGAAGCCAGGCGAGACGATCCGCTATTTGAGGCCGAAGGAAGACGAGTTCATCGATCATCCGCTGTCTGCGAGTACGTCTCGGGCCATTCGCACGTTGACCGAGACGTCGCGGTGGCGGCTTGATCTGCCGGATATTCCGGCCCTGCCCTGGTTCAAGCCGACCGGTCCCGCTAAGAAGGGCGTCGAGGTGACCGACATGCAGGCCAACTTTGCAGGCGACGGACCACGCGTCTGTGCCGAAACTGGCGACTTCTGCCGTGACTGGCGGAAAGGAATATTCACCGTCGACACCGGCGAGACCCAGTCCGCATCGGGCTGGATCGGCGGTGAGACAATTTCGCTTGCGAATGTGTCGATGGCGATGAAGACAGCCTTCGCCAGTGTCTCGGTCCAGAGTCTGGACCAGCAACCCATTGCAGAATCGGCCAAGATCCTGGTGTCGCTCGCCGCGCAGACGGACCTCTCCGGCGGCAAGCCCAAGAAGACCTTGAGCGAGCCCGTGACCGGCCACCTCGCCATCGAGGCGCGGCCGGGGCTTCACGCCTTCGCGCTGTTCGACGATGGCCTTGCCCGGGAAATCCCCTCTGTCTACGCGGATGGCCGGTACAATCTTGATCTGGATGAGAAATTGAAAACCCTTTGGGTGATATTGAAGCCCCGGGGCTAGTCTGGATCAGGAATGCGCGTCGGATATCTCGTCAACCAATACCCGAAGACCAGCCACAGCTTCGTGCGGCGAGAAATCGAGGCGCTGGAGGAATTGGGCGTCGAGGTGAAGCGTTACACGCTGCGGCCAACCAGGGAACCGCTGGTCGATCCGGCTGATCGCGCCGAACTGGAGCGAACGGCGGCGATCGTCGCGGGACCTTATGCCCGCAAGGCGTGGATTGCCCTGACGGCGTTGATCAGGAACCCCGCAGCCGGCATTCCGGCCTTGGGCCAGGCGCTCAGGATGGGCTGGCATGCGGATCGCGGCGTGATCTATCACCTCGCCTATTTCGCCGAAGCCCTGATCCTTTCCGACAAGGTGCGCCGCGACGGCGTGCAGCATGTTCACGCCCATTTCGGAACAAATTCCGCAACCGTGGTCATGCTCGTACACCGGCTGACCGGCATTCCCTGGAGCTTCACCGTCCATGGACCGGAGGAATTCGATCGGGCCATGTCGATCGGACTCGCAGAGAAATTGCGCGCGTGCAGTTTCGCGGTGGCGATCTCGTCATTCGGGCGGAGCCAATTGTGGCGCTGGCTGGATGGCCGGTCGTGGTCCAAGGTGAAAGTTGTCCATTGTGGCATCGACAGGAGCTTTGCGGCCGGAACCAGCGTTCCCCTGACGACGCGGCCACGGCTGCTCTGCATCGGCAGGCTGTGCGAGCAGAAGGGCCAATTGCTCCTCGTTGAGGCCGTGCGGCGGCTGAAAGCCAAGGCGGTGCCGTTTGAGTTGGTATTCGCCGGTGACGGGCCGATGCGGCCGGAGATCGAGGCGGCGGTGCGCGAGGGCGGATTGCAAGATGACGTCACCATCACAGGCTGGCTTTCGGGCGCGGAGATCCGCCAGCAACTGGAAGCCTGCCGGGTCATGGTTCTTGCGAGCTTCGCCGAGGGTCTTCCGGTTGTGATCATGGAGGCGATGGCGCTGGGGCGCCCGGTCATTTCGACCTCGATTGCCGGCATACCGGAACTCGTGCGGCCGGGAGAGACCGGCTTCCTGGTGCCGGCCGGTGACGCAGAGGCCCTATCGGACATGATCGAGAAGGTCCTGGCCATGCCGCAGAACGGCCTTGAGGCGCTGGCATCGCGGGCGCGCGACCGCGTCCTGTCGCGTCATGATGTCACGACCGAAGCGGGAAAGCTTGCCGCGCTGTTCCAGGGAGAGGCCCGATGACCATCGTGGCCTGGCTCATGAGCGTCGTGGCGGCACTGCTGGCCTTGCCGGTGCTCATCCTTGCGGTGGAGGCCGCTGCGGCCTTTCTTTCACGGTCCAAGGGCCGGGCGACAGACGCTGCCAAGCCCGATGGCGTGCGGTTTGCCATTCTCGTCCCTGCCCACAATGAAGAGGCCGGCATCCGGGCGACGCTTGACAACCTTCGCGGTGAACTCACCCCCGGCAGCCGCCTGCTGGTGGTCGCCGATAATTGCAGCGATGGCACCGCCGCGGCCGCCCGTGCCGCGGGAGCCGAAGTCATCGAGCGGCATGATCTTTCGCGCCGGGGCAAGGGCTATGCGCTGGACTTCGGACGCAGCTACTTGGCCAGCGATCCGCCCCAGGTCGTGGTTTTCGTCGATGCGGATTGCCAGGTTACCCACGGTCTACCGGCCGTTCTGGCAGGTCTGGCCAACGCCTTCGGACGTCCTGTGCAGGCCAAATATGACCTTTCGATTCCTGACAATCCGTCGACTGCGGAGAGAGTTGCGGCCTTTGCCTGGATCGTGAAGACCCACATCCGTCCTCTTGGACTGAAAGGACTTGGGCTCCCCTGCCAGTTGATGGGGACGGGAATGGCCGTGCCATGGGGCGCATTGGAACGCGTCGAACTCGCCAGTGCCCATCTCGTGGAGGATGTGAAGCTGGGGCTTGATCTTGCAGCGCTGGGGGCCGCACCCCTCTATCACCCCACAGTCCGCGTCGTGAGCGAACAACCACCAAGTGCCCGGGGTGCGCATGTCCAGCGTCAGCGCTGGGAGACCGGATCGCTGCAGGTCCTTGCGCAAACGGCACCAAGAATGCTGCTCAGGTCCGTATCGACCGGCAATATTCGGCTTCTCGCCATGGCCGTGGATCTCCTGGTGCCGCCTTTGATGTTATTGATTCTCCTGGAGAGTCTCGGTCTTCTGGCATTCGGATCGACGTGGCTGCTCGGCGGGCCCCCGCTGCCTGCAAGCATTGTTTGCACTTCGCTCATAGTATTGGCGGCGGTGTTGCTGGCCTGCTGGTTGGGGTACGCGCGGCATACGCTTCGTTTGACGGACATCTTGCTGCTGCCGGTGCTGATCTTCCGCAAGGTCGCCTTCTATGCGGGCGCCTGGCGCAACCGGGGCAGCGGATGGGTCAGAACCGACCGGCAATAGCCGGTTTGCAAGTATTCCCGCCGGGTTTTCCGGCGTGACACTCTGTTGGAATCCGGATAAACGAAGCGGGCTGAGAACGGATTGGATAGGGGAGTCTAAGGTGTTGAAAGCGGTGATAACCCGGCTTCTGGTGGCCGTCGTGGCTTTGGTGTCGACTTCGCTGCTGGCCCATGCCCAAGGCTATCGCCTCAAGTCTGGCGACAAGATCGAAGTGGTTGTCTGGCAAGAGCCAAAGCTGAACCGCGTTCTGACCGTTGGCCCGGATGGGCGCATCTCGATGCCGCTCGTCGGACGGGTGAAGGCGGGCGGTGCGACGGTCGAACAGGTCGAAACTCAGATCAAGTCCCGGCTGGCCAAGCAATATACCAGCGATATCGACGTGAACGTGTCACTCGCGGAGGTGAAGGAGTATCCGCCGGAACCGCCGCTGCCTCCCGAGGAGAAGATCTTTCCCCCGGTCTTCGTGACCGGCGAGGTGGCGAAACCCGGCCGCTATGAAATGAAGGAACCGACCGACATCCTTCAAGCCATTGCCATGGCCGGCGGCTTGACGCCCTTTGCCGCCGAACGCCGGATCGTGGTGCGCCGCAAGGCGTCCAACGGGCACGAAGATCTCTATGAATTCAACTATCGCGCCTATACGGAAGGCCGAGACGAGTCCGGAAACTTCAGGCTCAGGCCGGGCGATGTCGTGGTTGTGCCGGAGCGTGGCCTGTTCGAATAATGCCGTGACCGGTCTGCTGGACAAGGGGACCGCGAAATTAGCTGGAACGCTTGCAGTCGCAGCGTTCCATGTCGCCGTCATGCCTTCCTTTGCGCGTGCGGCCGATTGGTCGGCCATACTCACGGCGAGCGAGAAGGCGACCTACAATGACAATCCGGGACTGGCATCGGACCCGAATGGCCAATTGCTGGGCGCGCTGAGCACCTTGTCTCTCGACATCACGGGCAAGACCCGGACGGCGAAGGTCGATTTCCAGGGCGATTTCACCTACCAGAAGTATTGGGGCCTGAACGGCTACAAAGCACGTGATGCGTCACTGCCCAGATTGTCCGCCGCCCTCGAAAAATATTGGAAAACCACCAGCTTCAAGGCCGATGCGTCCTACTCGGTCTCGCCCGCCTCCAAGACCGACCTGGCTGAGACCGACATCACGAGCAGCAAGACCAACCGCGAAACCTTCAAGGCCAACGCGGCGATCAACAAGAAGCTGGATCAGCGCAACGAGCTCAATTTCATCGCCCGCAACACCACCATCAGCTATTCCGACGGCGGACCTACGGTGACCCCCAGCACGTCGACTGGCGGCACCGTTTCCTGGCTTCACCGCGCCACCCGTCGAATCGATTTCACCACCTCGGCTGGCGTCGATTGGACACTCTACGATAACGCGGCCAACAGCGAGAACCTGCTGTATTTCACCCGCGCGGAAGTGGTTTCGCGGCCCATCCGGCGGCTGAAACTGACGGCAGGAGCCGGCGTGCAGTATCTCGACGCCTATCAGGACAATCTGCTGCTTCCGGGATTTCCCCGCGACCATACCGGCACGCTGGGGTGGACCGGCAATGCCGGTTTTGACTATGCGCTGAAAACCGGGTCCATTTCGGGAAGCACCCGCTATGGCTACAGTCCGACTGTCGACGGGGTCCTGCAGCAAAGCCTTTTGACGACGTTGTCGGCCGATCACAAGATCAATGACGTGTCTAACATCGGCCTGACGGCGCGGCTCTACATGGCCGACACCAATGGCAGCGGCAGTTTCGACGAGACCAGCCTGACACTCACGCCGACCTATTCCCGCACCCTGACGCGGCTCTGGCGCATGCAGGCGAGCTATAGCTTCGTGATTGCGGACACCGGTACGGGTACTGCGATACAGAACGCGGCCTTCCTGAGTTTCTCGCGCAAATTCGAGATCGTTCCATAGGACAGCAAGCGGGCATCTCAGCGCGTTCGAACGCACCTCTCGTCTGGCCAGCGCCGCCCTTATCAAACGATGCACTCGCATGCGATGCCAGTCGTAGCGCCACTTGGCCAATTGCCCGTTCGCTCAACTACGGTGTAGTATGCGAGAATGACTGTGCTACCTGACTTCATCATCATCGGAGCTATGAAATCGGCAACCACAACCTTGCACCGGCAGCTCTCAAGACAGTCCGGAATATTCATGTGCGCAGAGAAAGAGCCGAATTTCTTCA
>CAZECZ010000236.1:0-5350 GCA_964510815.1 uncultured Aestuariivirga sp. | reverse complement strand
TATCGGCGAGCACGCCGAGGTCGGTGGCGCCCTGCACATTGTCGTGGCCGCGGAAGATGTTGGTGCCGCCGCCGGTGCGGCCCATGTTGCCCAGGGCCAACTGCAGGATGCAGTAGGCGCGGGTGTTGTTGTTGCCATTGGTGTGCTGGGTGCCGCCCATGCACCAGATCACGGTGGCGGGGCTGTTTTCGGCCAGCATGCGGGCGACGCGCTTCAGCTGCGAGCCCGGAACGCCGGTCACGCGCTCGGTCTCCTCCGGCGTCCACTTCATGATCTCGGTCTTCACCTGATCCATGCCCCAGACGCGCTGCTGAATGAATTCCTTGTTCTCCCAGCCGTTTTCAAAGATGTGGTAGAGAAGGCCCCAGACCAGGGCCACGTCGGTGCCGGGGCGGAAGCGCACGAATTCGTCGGCATGAGCTGCTGTACGGGTAAAGCGCGGATCGCACACGATCAGTGGCGCGTTGTTGTCTTCCTTGGCCTTCAGCAGGTGCAGCAGCGACACCGGATGCGCCTCGGCCGGGTTGCCGCCGATCAGGAAGATGGCCCGCGAATTGTGGATGTCGTTGTAGGAATTGGTCATGGCGCCGTAGCCCCAGGTGTTGGCAACACCCGCGACCGTGGTCGAGTGGCAGATACGCGCCTGATGATCGACGTTGTTCGTCCCCCAATAGGCGGCGAACTTGCGGACCAGATAGGCTTGCTCATTGCCATGTTTGGCGGAGCCCAGCCAATAGACGGAGTCGGGACCGGAGGTGTCGCGCACCGACATCATCTTGTCGCCGATCTCGTTGATCGCGTCGTCCCACGAAACCTTCTGCCATTTTCCGCCGACCAGCTTCATCGGATATTTCAGGCGGCGTTCGCCGTGGGCATTCTCGCGCACAGCAGCACCCTTGGCGCAATGGCCGCCCAGGTTGAAGGGCGAATCGAAGCCGGGTTCCTGGCCGATCCACACGCCATCCTGCATCTTCGCCATCACCGTGCAGCCCACAGAACAGTGAGTGCAGATGGTCTTCTTCATCACCAGGTTGCCGGTGCCTGTCTCAGCCGCTTCGGCCTTGCGCACCATGCCGCTCGACAACGCCGATGCCGCCGCAAGACCGCCCGCTGCAAGGCCTGAGCGCTTCAGAAACGAACGGCGGTCCACGGTGGCCGCGGTCAAGCCGGCGAGCGCTGGCGCCATGCGCAGGGCATTGGCGGATCCGTTGGTTTTTTTCCTGAGCATGACTACCTCCAAGAATGCCGGCATCTGGCTTGCCGGCCGAGAATCGTGATTTCAGAACATTCGCGCCGGTCAGAACCGGGCGGACTTGTAAAATGCCTTGACGTGCGCGGTTTCCGCGTAGCCGGACTTGGCTGCGCCGTCAGATGCTTCGCTGGCTCCGGCCTGTTCGGCGGTCAGCAGCGTCACGCCGCTCGCAATGCCTCCCAATCCGGCGAACTTGAGAAAACTGCGCCGATCAGCTTCGGTCTTGGGGTTCTTCTCAGTCATTTGCCTTCCTCGACTAGCCGTCCCGTTTCGTCTGCTTCTGCCGGGCGGAACGGTGCGCCCGGCGAAACCGTCATTCCATCTCGAAGGCCTGCGCCTCGATCGCCATGAAGATCCGGCCCACCTCACCAACCGGCCGGTAGAAGTCGGCGGCGGCCGCCGTTTCAAGATCCCTGAAGAAGTGCGGCATCCAGTTGCCAACATGGTCAGCAAAGAAGCGGCGCTGCGAATCGATGTCTTCCGGCGCGCCGAAGCGCCCGTCGATCAGCCCGGCCATCATGTCCATCAGCGCGCCGGCGTGATCCTCGGGTTCCTTCACCGCGGGATCCCTCGCAATGCCAAGCTCCGCCATGGCCCGCCGCAGCCGCGCCAACGGCTTCTCGTTCAGAAAGCCAGTGAGATAATAAGAGCCGTAGGGCAACAGCTCGCCGCGGCCAACACCGATGAAGAGAAGCTGATATTCGTCGGCGATGGCGGGTGGCGTGGCCTCCTCGGCCTTGGCCTTGAGGCGTGCAAAGGCGCGCCCCAGATCACTGCTGTCGCCGTTCAGTTTACGGAGGATATCGAGAACATACGGATCGGGTGAGCGCGCCAGCAAGGCCCCCAGCAGGCCATAGAGATTTGCGCGCGTCCGGTCTTCTTCAGACAGCGTGGGCAGTTGGTGCCTGACGGCTGCAGTCACTCGAAATTCTCCTCTCGAACAAGACCTTAGAACCATCAGTTGCATATTCAAGAGGGTGAATATGCTGCACCGCACTATCTGCACCACCTACATGTCGGCGGTCTTCTGCATTCTGGCGAGATGAGGGCGTTCTGCCTTGCAAATCACAAAGAACAGTGCGAATTGCATGATTATGCATGAGTATTTGACCACAAAAGAAGTTGCGGATTTACTGCGAATTAAAGAACGAACCCTGTACGAACTATGTGCAGAAGGCGTCCTGCCAGTCACGCGCGTGACAGGAAAGCTCATTTTTCCCCGGGCGACTCTCATGTCATGGTTGCGTCAGAACACCGACTATGGACGCAATCTGCCGTCTTTGAAAGACCATCCTCCTATCGTGGCGGGCAGCCACGATCCGCTGCTGGCGTGGGCGGTGCGGGCGTCAGGCAGCACGCTTGCCACCTACTTCAACGGCTCCGAGGACGGATTGCGGCAGATGAAGGCCGCACAGGCCCTGTGTGCCGGCATCCATTTCCATGCCTCGGACAACACCAATGCCAATGTGGTCCTGACCAAGTCCGAACTGCCGTACGAATCCATTGTCCTGATCGAGTGGGCGAAGCGCAACCAGGGTCTGGTGATGCGGCCGGAGTTGGCCGGGAAATGCGAGACGGTCGCCGACATTGCCGGGCGCAAGGTCATCATGCGGCAGAAAGGCTCCGGCAGCCAGGTGCTGTTCGACTCCGCACTGCGCCAGGCCGGCCTCAGCCGCACGGATGTCGAGACGGTGGCGGAAATTGCGCGGACCGAAAGCGACGCGGCACAAGCGATCGCCAACGGCCACGCCGATGTGGGATTTTCAATTGAAGCGGCGGCCCGCCAGTACCGGCTGGCCTTCGTGCCGCTGGCGGTCGAGCGGTTCGACCTCGTCATCTGGCGCCGCGACTATTTCGAGGAGCAGATGCAGCGGGTGCTCAACTTCTCGCGGACCGAGGCGTTCCGCCGCCATGCCGCAGAACTTGGCGGCTATGACATCAGCGGCAACGGCACGGTCCACTACAACGGCGGGTGACAGGTTCGACTGGCGAACCTGCCACCCTGCCCCCGGTGCGCAAATCTTACACGCGAAAGCTCACTGCGCAGGTGCGTTGGGGAAGAACAGTTGCTGTCCTTCGATCTTGTAGCCGGCAATCGCCGTCTGACCTTCGGCACTCAGCAGCCAGTCAATGAATTGCTGGCCAAGATCGACTTTCACGGACGGGCACTTCTCCGGATTGACCAGGATGACGCCATACTGGTTGAACAGCTTCTTGTCGCCTTCGACCGAAATGACGTAATCGCCCTTGTTGCCGTAGGAAATCCAGGTGGCGCGGTCGGTCAGGACGTAGGCGCCCATGCCGATGCCGGTGTTGAGGGTGGCACCCATGCCGGAGCCGGTCTCGCGGTACCATCCGCCGCTGTCCGTCTTGGGGTCGATGCCGGCCTCCTTCCAGAGCTGGAGCTCCTTCTTGTTGGTGCCGGAGTCATCGCCGCGCGATGCGAATGGCGCCTTGGCGGCGGCAATCTTCTTGAAGGAGTCGATGGTGTCCTTCGATCCGTTCACGCCGGCGGGATCGGCCGGCGCACCGACGACAATGAAGTCATTGTACATGAGATCGGTGCGCTTCACGCCATAGCCATCTGCCACGAACTTCTCCTCGGCAGATTTGGCGTGTACCAGCACGACGTCGCCGTCACAGTTCTGGGCGTTCTTCAGTGCCTGCCCCGTTCCCACGGCTACCACATGCACGTCGACGCCGGACTTGGCCTTGTAGAGCGGCAGAAGATATTCATAGAGACCGGAGTTCTGCGTCGACGTCGTCGACTGCACGGTGATGAACGGATCTTCGGCCAGCGCCGATGTGCTTGCGCCGCCCAGCATCAGCGCCAGGGCCGCGGCGAGGCCGGTCAGTGTCTTCTTCATGGGTCTTCTCCTCACTCTCAAATCAGGATTTCGCCAGCAAGGTACTTGCGGGCTTCAGGGGTGGATGGCATTTCGAAAAACCGGCTCGCGGTGCCGCGTTCGACGATGCGGCCGTGGTGCATGAAGATGACGTCGTCAGCCAATCGCCTGGCCTGCGCCACGTCATGGGTGACGAGGATGATGCGGACGCCTGCATCGCGCGACGCCGCCACGATCCGTTCGATCGACAAGGTCGAAGCCGGATCGAGGCTGGCAGACGGCTCGTCCAGAAACAGCAGTTCCGGATCGGTCGCCAGGGTGCGCACCAGCGAAAGCCGCTGCTTCTCGCCGCCCGAGAGGACCCGTGCCGAGGCCTGTTGCAGATGCTCCAGGCCCGCCAGCCGCAGCAGGCGGTCAGCCCGGGCCGCGATTTCGTCCCGGGGCAGGCCCAGGGCACGCAGGGGGAATTCGAGATTGGCGCGTGCCGAGCGCCGCATCAATACGGCGCCCTGCAGCATCACGCCCAGGCGGCGGTAGCCCTGGCGGTTGGGTGGAACACCTGCCCATGTCACGATGCCCGAGTCCGGCTTCACGAGGCCGGCCATGACGCGCAGGAGCAGCGATTTGCCTGCACCGTTGGGACCGACGATGGCGGACAGGCCAGTGCCCTCCAGCATAAAGCGATCGACATCGAGAAGCGTGCGGCCACCGCGGACGATCCGCACGCCCTCGCCTCGCGCCGGCATGACCAATGGTGTGGCTCCTGGCGCGCTGCTCGCCAGTTCAGGAACGGCTCTGTCCACCCGGTCAAGCATAGGCCGAGCGCTCCGCGGCCGCGCGCAGGGTGAACACGATGGCGTTCACTGCGACGGCGATGGAAATGAGAATGATGCCGAGCCCCAGCGCCAGCGCCAGATTGCCCTTCGAGGTTTCGAGCGCAATGGCGGTGGTCATGACGCGGGTCACGTGATTGATGTTGCCGCCGACGATGATGACGGCACCGACCTCGGCAATGGCCCGCCCGAAACCCGCCAGCAACGCCGTCATCAGGCTGTAGCGGCCGTCCCAGATCAGGGTTGCCAAGGTGGCCCAGCGGCCCAGCCCGAACAGGGTGAGTTGCTCGCGGTATTCCTCGAACAGATCCGCGACCGTCTGGCGCGCCAGCGCTGCGATGATTGGGGTGATGAGGATCGACTGGGCGATGATCATCGCCGTCGGCGTGTAGAGCAGTTCCAGGGGACCGAGCACGCCG
>CAZECZ010000235.1:0-5380 GCA_964510815.1 uncultured Aestuariivirga sp. | reverse complement strand
CCTATTGGGACGACATCGCCGTGGTCCATAAGGGACGGCGCACCGTCTCCGGCGGTCACGGCTTTGCCGGCATTGGCCGCAAGCAGATGCTTATCCTGCTACAGGAGCGTGCCCGCGAACTGGGCGTCGACATGCAGTTCCAGACCGAGTTCAAGTCGGCGGAAGACTATCGCAAGGACCATGATCTGGTGGTCGGCTCAGATGGCATCAACTCGCTGGTCCGTAAAGAATATGAAGGTGTCTTCAAGCCGGACATCGAGGTTCGCTTGTGCAAGTTCATCTGGCTCGGCACCCACCAGAAATTCAATGACGCCTTCACCTTCATCTTCGAAAAGACAGTACACGGATGGGTGTGGGCGCACATCTACCAGTTCGACAACGACACCGCGACCTTCATCGTCGAATGCCTGCCGGAAACGTGGAACCGCTGGGGCTTTGCGGAGATGTCGAAGGAGGAGACCATCGCGACTTGCGAGAAGATCTTCGAGAAGCATCTGGGTGGCCACGCCCTCATGTCGAATGCCGCCCATCTCAGAGGATCGGCCGTCTGGATGCAGTTCCCGCGCGTCATCTGCGAGAAGTGGTATCACGAGAACGTGGTGCTGATGGGCGATGCTGCCGCTACCGGCCATTTTTCCATCGGCTCCGGCTCACGGCTGGCCTTCGACAGCGCCATCGCGCTCGCCGACTATCTGCATAGTGAGCCGACGATGGAACGGGCCTTCGAGCGCTATCAGGAGGAACGCCGTCTCGAAGTTCTGCGCCTGCAATCGGCGGCGCGCAATTCGCTGGAGTGGTTCGAGGAGGTCGAGCGCTATCTCGACATGCCGGATGAGCAGTTCGTCTATTCCCTGCTGACCCGCAGCCAGCGCATCAGCCACGAGAATCTGCGGCTCCGCGACCCCGAATGGCTCGGGCATGCCGAAGACTGGTTCCAGCAAAGGGCAGGCGGCAAGCCCGGCCGCGCCCCCATGTTCGCGCCATATAGATTGCGCGGCATGGATCTCATGAACCGCGTGGTCGTCTCGCCCATGGCGCAATACAAGGCGGTGGACGGCTGCCCGACAGACTGGCATTTCGTCCACTATGCCGAGCGCGCCAAGGGGGGTGCCGGCCTCGTCTACACCGAGATGACCTGCGTCTCGCCCGAGGGCCGCATTTCGCTGGGGTGTCCTGGCCTCTATGCACCCGAACACGAGGCCGCCTGGAAGCGACTCGTCGATTTCGTCCATACGGAGACGGAGGCGAAGATCTGCTGCCAGATCGGCCATTCGGGCCGAAAAGGTTCGACGCAATTGGGCTGGGAGGAAGACAGCGCCCCACTTGCCAGCGGCAACTGGCCGGTCATGTCGCCGTCCGCCATTCCCTGGTCGCCCGCCAACCAGGTGCCGAAGCAAATGGATCGCGCCGACATGGACCGTGTGCGCGAGGAATTCGTCGCCTCCGTCCGCATGGCCGGGCGCGCCGGCTTCGACATGATCGAGCTCCACGCCGCCCACGGCTACCTGATTTCGTCCTTCATCTCGCCCGCCTCCAACGCGAGAACCGATGACTATGGCGGCAGCCTCGACAACCGCATGAGCTACCCGCTGGAAATATTTTCCGCCATGCGCGCCGCCTGGCCGGAAGAAAAGCCCATGTCGGTCCGCATTTCCGCCAACGACTGGGTTGGAGCGGACGGTGTGACACCGGAGGCCGCCGTCGCGATTGCCAGGATGTTCGCCGCCGCAGGCGCCGACGTCATCGACGTCTCGGCGGGCCAGACCTCCACCGACGCCCAGCCTGTCTATGGCCGCATGTTCCAGACGCCGTTCTCGGATCGCATTCGCAATGAGGCGGGGCTCGCCACCATGGCGGTCGGCAACATCTACGAGCCGGACCATGTGAATTCGATCCTGATGGCGGGCCGCGCCGATCTGGTCTGCCTGGCGAGGCCGCATTTGTCGGACCCCTATTGGACGCTCCACGCCGCCATTCAGCTGGGCGACATGGAGACCCGGTGGCCCTTGCCCTATCTGCGCGGCCGCGACCAGATGCGCAGGCTCCAGCAGCGCGCCCAGGAGGCGATCCGCGCATGAGTACGGCGGTCAAAGATATGACGTTGTCGAAGCGCCGCCTCAAGATGTGGATCAGGCTCTTGGGCGTGGCCCGCGCGGCGGAAAACCAGCTGCGCGAATTCCTCCGGGTTCATCACGCCACCACGCTGCCGCGCTTCGATGTCATGGCCGCCCTCCATCGCCGCCGCGACGGCGTCACCATGTCGGAACTGAGCCGCATGCTGCTGGTGTCGAATGGCAACACCACGGCCGTGGTCGATCGCCTGGAGAAGGAGAAGCTGGTGCGCCGCACGGTCTCCGACACCGACCGCCGCACCGTGTTCGTGGCGCTCACCGATGCCGGGCTGAAGCAGTTCGAAGGCCTCGCCGCCGATCACGAGCGACAGGTCAGCGAGATTTTCGCCGGGCTTTCAGAAGCCCAAGTTGATACCATCACCGACATCCTCAAGCGGATGGGCAAGGGAGAACAACCATGACGGAACTGAGCGGCCTCGTGCCGAAGCATTTCCTGTGGGAGGCGAGAGGACGCATCGCAGTGATCCGGCTCAACCGGCCGGAGCGCAAGAACCCGCTCACCTTCGAGAGCTATGCCGAGCTGCGCGACACCTTTCGTGCGCTGGCTTACGCGACCGACATCGACGCCGTCGTCTTTGCTTCCAATGGCGGCAATTTCTGTTCGGGCGGCGATGTGCATGACATCATCGGCCCGCTGGTCGGCATGGAAATGAAGGAGCTTCTGGCCTTCGCCCGCATGACCGGCGATCTGGTGAAGGCCATGATCGGCTGCGGCAAGCCTATTATCGCTGGCGTCGAAGGCGTCTGCGTCGGGGCCGGCGCCATCATCGCCATGGCTTCCGATCTGCGGCTTGCAGCGCGCGATGCCAAGGCGGCGTTCCTGTTCACCCGCGTCGGGCTGGCCGGCTGCGACATGGGGGCCTGTGCCATCCTGCCCCGCATCATCGGCCAGGGCCGCGCGGCGGAGCTCCTCTATACGGGACGCGTCATGACGGCGGAGGAAGGCGAGCGCTGGGGATTCTGGAACAGCCTGCATGATGCGGACTCTCTGGAAGCCGAGGCCATGAAGCTGGCGCAACGGATCGCCTCGGGCCCCACCTTCGCCCACGGCATCACCAAGACCCAGCTGAACCAGGAATGGAACATGGGGCTCGAACAGGCGATCGAGGCCGAGGCCCAGGCCCAGGCCATCTGCATGCAGACGAAGGACTTCGAACGCGCCTATCGCGCCTTCGCCGCCAAGGAAAAACCCGTGTTCGAAGGCAACTGACATGGCTGACGCAACCTATCTCTCCTGGCCCTTTTTCGACGACGCCCACCGCGAACTGGCGCAGGCCATCGAAGATTGGTGCAAGGAGCATCTTCCTGTCGATCACCGCGATCTCGATGAAGCCTGTATTCTGCTGGTGAAGAAACTGGGCCGCGACGGCTGGCTGAAATACACCGGCGCCACCGTGGACGAACGCCTCGACGTCCGCAGCCTCTGCCTCATCCGCGAGACCATGGCGCGCTTCGATGGCCTGGCGGAATTCGCCTTTGCCATGCAGGGCCTCGGCATGGGTGCGGTGTCGCTGTTCGGCAGCGAAGAGCAGCGCCGATGGCTGGAGAAGACGCGGGCCGGTGAAGCCATCGCCGGCTTCGCCATGACCGAGCCGGAGGCGGGTTCCGACGCCGCCGCATTGGCGATGACGGCCACGAAGACCGACGGCGGCTATGTACTGACCGGCGAGAAGACTTACATTTCCAATGGCGGCATCGCCGACGTCTACACCGTCTTCGCCCGCACCGGCGAGGCGCCGGGTGCGCGCGGTCTCTCGGCCTTCCTGGTGCCCGCCGACGTGAGCGGCCTCGACGTCGCCGAGCGGATCGAGGTGATCGCCCCCCATCCGCTGGCGAAACTGTCGTTCGACAACGTCGAGGTGCCGGATACCGCTTTGATCGGCAAGGCGGGCGACGGCTTCAAGATCGCCATGTCGGTGCTCGACGTATTCCGCGCCACCGTCGGTGCTGCGGCGCTGGGCTTTGCCAGGCGGGCGCTAGATGAGGCCGTGGAACGCGTCAAGTCCCGCCAGCTCGGCGGCGCGCCGCTGGCCGACTTGCAGATGGTCCAGGGTCATATCGCCGACATGGCGCTCGCCATCGACGCCTCGTCCCTTCTGGTCTACCGCGCCGCCTGGACCAAGGACATGGGTGCTCCGCGCGTCAGCCGCGAAGCATCCATGGCCAAGCTCCATGCCACCGAAGCCGCCCAGCGCGTCATCGACATGGCGCTGCAACTCCATGGCGGCGATGGCGTCAGGCGTGGGTGGGCGGTGGAACAGCTCTACCGGGAAATCCGTGCACTGAGGATCTACGAGGGCGCCTCCGACGTTCAACGCATTATCATCGCCCGCGCGGTGATGGGGTGAGTGACGGGATGAACACGCCGCACGAGACCCTGCATCCGAAGCACTGGAAGAAGGCGCAAGGCTATGCCAATGGCATTGCCGCCTCGGGCCGCATGGTATTCTGCGGCGGTCTCATCGGCTGGAACGCCGATCAGCAGTTCGAGTCCGATGACTTCGTCGCCCAGGCCGCGCAGACGCTCCGCAATATCGTCGAGGTTCTAGGTGAGGCGGGTGCGAAGCCCGAACACCTCGTACGCCTCACATGGTATGTCACCGACAAGCGCGACTACCTCGGCAACCTCAAGGCCCTCGGCCGCGCTTACCGCGACATCATCGGCAGCCACTATCCCGCCATGGCGTTGGTCGAAGTGAAGGCCCTCGTCGAAGACCGCGCCAAGGTCGAGATCGAGGCGACGGCGGTGGTTCCGGACGGATAAGGGCTTCAGTCGCGAAGCATCTTTGCCAACGCCGCGACAGCCCGCGCCACGCCGTCGTCGGTCGTCAGGACGCCGGGAGAAAGTCTGAGTGTCTGGCCGCGCGCATCGGCATGAATGTCTTGGGCCTTCAGTGCCGGCAGAACGTCCGCAGCTGGATTGCTGTCCGGCAAACGGACCATGATGCTACCGCCGCGCTGGTGCTCGGGACGTGGCGTGACCAGCGCAAGCCCGAGGTCATCGGCAGCCGCGATCAGCTTGGCTGAGAGTCTACGGTTGTGAGCCAGAAGGGCGGCCTGGTCCTGGGCCGCGTGCTAGTCCAGCGCCCGCAGCGCTGCGATAGCCACACAGCCCGACGGCCTGCCGCCGTCGACGCGGCTCGTCCTGCGCACGCCGATCGGTCCGCAGGAGGACGCGGCGGAGCTGACGACACGACTCGGAGCGCTCGCCGCGGACGCAATCGCGCAGGCGGTCGACGCGATTGCAC
>CAZECZ010000234.1:0-5391 GCA_964510815.1 uncultured Aestuariivirga sp. | reverse complement strand
GCCAGAACATCAAAAAGCACTTGCCAACAGGAGGCCGTCCACACATGCCACTGAAGTTGCATCCGGTGGCGATTGGAGTCTCTGCAGTTTGTATGCCCTTGCGGGCGGGTGGAGCAGCAGGCCAGTCAGTGAACATCGGCCTTCACGCCGCTGATGATCTGCGCGTCTGCCTCGTGCATCCGCGCGACGCTTTCATAGCCGACGCCGGGCGTGAGCCATTCAGCAGGCCCGCGCCGCAGGCTTCGGCGGCAACGACTTTTCGGCCATGGTCGACGCGCTGTGCCAGGCGGCGGGCATCCCGAAGCCGCGCCTGGGCTGAACAGGGCGCAGACCAGGGCTGCAGATCACTGTTGCCGCAGAGTTCCGTCCCTTGACTCCCGCGTCCGGCTAGACCGATGATCGGCGCGGCGCTCGGAGACTGACCTTCCATGAACGGCACGATCGAACAGCCTGCGCACTACCCAAGCCTCGTTGACCGCAGTGTCTTCATCACTGGCGGCGGCAGCGGGATCGGTGAGAGTCTGGTCGAGCATTTTGCCCGCCAGGGTGCGCGTGTCTGCTTCGTCGATATTGCCGAGGAAGCCTCGCAGGCCCTTGTCCAGCGCCTCAAGGCAGAGGGCGCCGCAACACCTCACTTCATCCGCTGCGATCTCCGCGACATCGACGTCTTGAGACAGGCAGTGGCCGAGGCGAAGGACCGCCACGGCCCGGTGCGCGTGCTGGTCAACAATGCCGGCAACGATGACCGCCACACCACTGAGAGCGTCACCGTCGACTACTGGGACAACCGCATGCAGGTGAACCTGCGGCATCAGTTCTTCGCCGCCCAAGCCGTGCGCCCGCAGATGCGCGATGCTGGCGGCGGATCGATCATCAATTTCGGCTCGATCACCTGGCTGGTGGGCGATCCCGACTGCCCCGCCTATGTGACGGCCAAGGCTGCCATCGGCGGTCTCACCCGCGCACTCGCCCGCGAATTCGGACCAGAGCGGATCAGGGTCAATTGCGTGCTGCCCGGCTGGGTGATGACCAGGCGGCAAAGGGAACTGTGGCTGGATGAAGCAGGCGAGCGCCAGATTGCCGACCGGCAATGCCTCGCCGACAAGCTCTATCCCGCCGACATCGCCCGCATGGTGCTGTTTCTCGCCGCCGACGACAGCCGCATGTGCACCTCGCAGAACTACATCGTCGACGGCGGTTGGGTTTGACTCATTCACGACAACAGCAGCGGAGGACGTATCGATGACATTCAAACTGAACCGGCGCACCGCACTTGGCATGGCACTTGCCGCCCCTGCCATCCTGAGGTCGACCAGCGCCTTCGCCGCCGGCGAATTGCGGGTCATGGCGTGGGAAGGCTATGCCGACGACGACTGGGTGAAGGAATTCGAGAGCGAGAGCGGCGCCAAGGTCAATGTCGTGTTCATCGGTACCGACGACGAGATCTGGGCCAAGATCAAGGGCAGCGAAGGCAAGGATTTCGACGTCTTCGCCGTCAACACCGCGCAGCTGCAGCGCTATATCGATGGCGGCCTGACTACGCCGCACGATCTGGCGAAAATTCCCAACCAGCAGATGGTGCTGCCGCGCTTCCGCGACCTCTCGCAGGTCAAGGGCGTCATGCGCGACGGCAAGGTGCACGCCATCCCGTTCTGCTTCGATTCGATCGGCCTCATCTACGACAAGGACAAGGTGAACCCGCCGCCTGACAGCTTCGAGATCTTCTGGGACCCGAAATACAAGGGCAAGATCCTCGCCTATGACAATGGCGAACACAATTTCTCGTTCACCGCGCTGACCATGGGTATCGAGGACCCCTTCCACCTGAGCGACGAGCAGATGGCCAAGATCAAGGACAAGCTCATCGCCCTCAAACAGAACGTGCTGAGCTTCTACACCACTCCCGACGAAGCCCTGCAGCTCTACAAGAACAACGACGTGGCGCTGATCTGGGCCAACTACGGCCAGCAGCAGGTGAAGGCGATGAAGGACGCCGGTGCCAACATCGAATACGTCAATCCCAAGGAAGGTGCGCTCGCCTGGCTCGACACCTGGGCCATGACCAACGGCGTCCAGGACGTCGATCTCGCCGAAGCCTGGGTGAATTTCCTGCTGCAGAAGAAGATCAGCGGGCAGCTGTCGGAGCGCACAGGATTCGGCAACACCGTGGTCGAGACCGGCAGCGCCGGCGCCAACGACAAGCTCGTCTGGCTGGACTTCGTCGAGGACCCGACCAAGCGCTCCGACCTGTGGAACGAGATCAAGGCCCAGCCCTGATCTTGAACGTGCTCAGCATAGCCCGGCCGCCGCGACGGCCGGGCCCTTTGATTGGGGACGGAAGGTTTTCCCATGCTCTTCGTCGGTAGTGGCCGCAAGGGCCCCGGGCCGTTCGTTCTGGCCTGTCTCAGCTACGGCCTGCCCCTCATCTTCATCATTGCACCGCTGGCCAGCTTTCTCACCTACAGCTTCTTCCACATGGAGAATGGCCAGATCGTCCGCGGCTTCAGCCTCGCCAACTACCAGCGTTTCTTCACCGACGCGATCTTCATTCCGGTCCTGTGGCGAACCTGCGTCCTGTGTTTCTCGGTTGCGGCACTGGCCACGCTGATCGGCTTTCCGGTCGCCTTCCTGCTTTCCACACTCAAGGGCCGCATGCGCTACTATCTGCTGCTGATGGTGCTGGTGCCGCTGCTGATGAGCTACATCATCAAGATCTATTCGATCCGCAGCATCCTCGGCGGCAACGGCTTCTTGAACCGCTTCCTGCTGTGGACCGGCCTCATCGAAAAGCCGCTCACCCTGTTCGTGTTCAACCTCAACGCCGTGCTGCTGACGCTGACGGTGCTGCTCATCCCCTTCGCCATCCTGCCGATCTTCCTGTCGCTGGAGCGCATTCCCCGCACGCTCATCGACGCGTCGAGCGACCTCGGTGCGTCGGGCCTGCAGACCTTCGTGCGGATCGTCCTGCCGCTCAGCCTTCCCGGCGTCATCACCGCCGCCACCTTCGTCTTCGTGCTGGCGATCGGTGACTTCCTGACACCGCAGATGGTCGGCGGCCAGAGCGGTTTCACCTTCGGGCGCATCGTCTACAGCCAGTTCGGCACGGCCTTCAACTGGCCGTTCGGGGCTGCACTTTCCGCAATCCTGGCCGTTGTGGTGATCGCCGTCATCGCCGCTGGCGGCCGCTTCAACAGGCAGCGGCCATGATGCGGCTGTCATGGGCCGCAACCGTCATCCTCGTCGCCATCACGGGCCTGGTCTTCGTGCTGCTCTACGGACCGCTGTTCATTCCCATCGCATCGTCGTTCTTCGCCGCTTCCCATGGCGATGTGCAGTGGGACGCTCCGTCGCTGGAGGCCTATCGCGGCCTTGCCGCCAACCGCAGCATCCTCGATGCCGTGACCAACACGCTGATCGTCGGTTTCAGCGCCACCTTGCTGTCGCTTGTCACGGGCACCGCACTTGCCATCCACTATTGCGGCGGCAAGTCGGCAGCACGCGAGGCCATGCAGTTCGCCGTGTTCCTGCCGTTCCTGATGCCGCCGATCATCACCGGCCTGTCGCTCCTGATCTTCTTCCGCGAAACCGGCATCCCGCGCTCGCTGGCGACAGTGATCATCGGCCACACGGTGTTCATCCAGGCGCTCGCCTACCGCACCATCGTGGTGAGACTGCAGACGCTGGGCCCCAGCATGGTCGAGGCCTCGACCGACCTCGGCGCGTCGGCCTGGCAGACGCTGATCCACATCATCCTACCCAACCTGCAGAGCACCCTCATCGGCGCCGGCATCTTGAGCTTCGCGCTGTCCTTCGACGAAACCCTGATCACACTCCTGGTCACCGGCACCGCCAACACCCTTCCCATCCGGCTCTGGGCGATGATGCGGCTCGGCTTCGCGCCCGACATCAATGCGCTGGTGGCGGTCATCCTCGGCCTCACCATCCTGCTCTGCATCGTCGCGGTCCGGCAATTCCTGCCAGCGAACCCCGAGCACCAGGACTAGCCAGGACTGGCGCTCCCACTCTTCCACCAGTGCGGCAGGCATTGTTGATTTCCACCCGGAACTGAGCCGGTTTTTTCACCGGGAAGTGAATAGCCCCCAGATTTGTAGACGCCTTCTTCCCTCATTTTCTTGAGGCAAGGAGGCCGAGATGGGCAAAGGCAATTTCAGCGAAGACTTCAAGCGGGACGCAGTGGCCCAGATTACCGAGCGGGGATATCCGGTAGCTGAGGTGTCGGAGCGCCTGGGTGTCAGCCAGTATTCTCTCTACGCCTGGAAGAAGAGGTTGGCCAAGACGCCAGTGTCCGGCGGCAATGACAAGGATGCCGAGATCCGACGCCTGAAGCGGGAGCTGATGCGCGTGACCAAGGAGCGCGACATCCCAAAAGAAAGCGACCGCGTATTTCGCCAAGGATGCAAAGTGAAGTACGTGTTCGTGGCTGCACATCGTCGGTTGTTTCCGGTTCGGGCGATGTGCCGGTGTCTGCGCATCCAGCCCAGTGGCTTCTACGCCTGGCTCAAGGCCCCGCTCAGCAAGAGGGCGCAGGAGGATGCCCGTCAGACCGAACTGATCAGGAGTGCCTGGACGGAGAGCGGCAAGGTCTATGGCTACCGCAAGCTCCATGACGACCTGCGGGTTCAAGGTGAGACCTGTTGCCCGAACAGAGTTGCCAGGCTTGCCAGAACGGCGGGTATCCGGGCTCAGATTGGATACAAGCGCAAACCTGGCATGTATGGCGGCAAGCCATCCATCGTTGTCGACAACACGCTGGACCGGCAGTTCGATGTGGATGCACCAGATCGAGTCTGGGTTACCGACATCACCTATGTCAGAACCCTTGAAGGCTTTGCTTACCTGGTCGTCGTGATTGATCTCTACTCCCGCCGCGTGGTCGGTTGGTCACTGCACAGCCGGCAGACAACGGACATCGTCCTGCAAGCCCTGCACATGGCCGTCTGGCGAAGGAAGCCGAAGAGCAAGGTGCTGGTACACTCAGACCAAGGCACCCAGTTCACAAGCTTGGAGTGGGCAACCTTCATGAGGGCTCACAATCTGCAACATTCGATGAGCCGTCGTGGCAACTGTCACGACAATGCCGTCGCGGAGAGCTTCTTCAACCTGCTCAAGCGCGAGCGTATCAGGCGCAGGGTCTACAAAACCCGTACAGAAGCCAGGCAGGATGTGTTCGACTATATCGAGATGTTCTATAATCCCACCCGCAAGCACGTCAGGAACGGGATGCTGTCACCCGTCGCATTCGAACGGCAGCAGAAAATCAGCACCGAGGGTGTCTAGAAAACTCGGGGCTATTCAGTTGACCGCGGCGCCATTGCCCTAGGCTCTGGACCTATAAATTTGCTATACAAATCAGCTGTAGGATGATTCAAG
>CAZECZ010000233.1:0-5467 GCA_964510815.1 uncultured Aestuariivirga sp. | reverse complement strand
GGCAGGCCGGCGATGATCTGGTGGTCGGCATACGTCTTTCGCTGGACGAAGGCCCGGGCGGACAGCGCCTCGATGAGGTCCTGCAAATCGCGGAGATCCTGAGGCGCGAAGGATCAGTGGATTTTTTCAACTGCAACGTCGGTCGGATGGACACCGCACTCGCGCTCGCCGAAGACAACATGCCCGGCATGAGCCGCCCGCTGGCACCCTTTCTAGACATTGTCGGCAAGTTTCGGCGGGAGATCGGCCTGCCCGTCTTCCACGCGGCGCGTGTGACGGACGTGGCGAACGCGCGCCACGCGATACGCGAAGGGATCGTGGACATGATCGGCATGACGCGCGCGCACATTGCCGATCCGGATATTGTCAACAAGATCGCGCGCGGCGAGGAAGACCGGATCCGACCCTGTATCGGCGCCTCCCACTGTATGTACAAGAAGCCCCACTGCATCCACAGTGCCACGTCCGGCCGAGAAGCATTACTGCCTGTTCGCGTGGAGAAGAGTCCCGCGCCCGGCCGTAAGGTCGTGGTGGTGGGGGGCGGGCCTGCCGGACTCGAAGCCGCCCGTGTAGCCGCCGAACGCGGTCACAGAGTGGTGCTTTTCGAGGCCGCGCCCCGTGTGGGGGGACAGGTTCGCCTCGCCGCCACAACGACCTGGCGAAAGGACCTCATTCAGATCGTCGACTGGCGCGAGGCCGAACTCGAGCGGCTAGGCGTGGACGTGCGCTGCAATGTTTATGCCGAGGCTCTGGATGTGCTGGCCGAGGCACCGGATCATGTCTTCATCGCGACCGGCGGGCTTCCAGCGGACCCAGACATGGAGGGCGGCAACCTCGTCGTCGGTACGTGGGACGTTCTGTCGGGCGATGTGCGCCCGGCGAAGGATGTGTTGATCTGCGATCATACCGGCCGTCACGAGGCCGTGGCCGTCGCAGACATGCTGGCAAGCCAGGGCCACAAGGTCACGCTCGCTACGATCGACGCCAGCCCCGCGACAGAGATGGGCTATGCCGACCGTGCGGTGTTCCACAAGCGCCTGGCGGAGCTAGGTGTAGCGACGATGGATTACCTGCGCCTGACCGCGATTCGGCGGGAGGATGGCGCGCTCATTGCCACGCTCGCCAACGAACTGACCGGCCAGACACAGGAATTTAGGTGCGCGCAGGTTGTTCTGGAGGTTGGCACCGCGCCCTTGGACCACGTTTTCATGGACCTGCGCGATGCCGCCGCCAACAAGGGTCGGTCTGATGTGGACGCGATGGCAAGCTGGGATCCCCAGCCCGCCCCAGGCGTTCCGGGCTACACGCTCCACAGGCTCGGCGATGCTGTGAGTTCTCGCTCGATCCACGCCTCTATTCTCGAAGCGTACAGGCTGGCGGTGCACCTGTAACCGCCCAGTTCTCGACCAGCACGGCAACTGATCAACCAAGGGAGATCAAGAATGAAGATGAAATTGTCAAAATTTGCACTCATCGCGAGCTTCGCAATGAGCGTCGCGACCACATCGATGGCGCAGGAAAAAGTGATGATCGGCGAGCCTTCATGGCCTGGGGCGAAGATCATCGCCAACATACTTAAGACGGTGATTGAGGATGAATTGGGCGGGACCGCCGACATTGTGCCGGGTGACAATGCGGTGATCTTCGCCGGCATGGACCGCGGCAAGGGCGACATCGATGTCCATCCCGACGTTTGGCTGCCGAACCACCAGAGTTTCGTGGACGAATTCGTCACCAGCAAGGGAACCGTGGCGCTGAGCAAGAGCGGATACGAAGGAAAGAGTGGCTTCTGCGTGCCGAAGAAATTTGCGGAGGAGCATAATATCCATTCGATTTATGACCTTGCCACACCGCAGGCGTCCGAACTGCTCGACAGCGATGGCGACGGCAAGGGCGAAGTCTGGATCGGCCCCTCTGGCTGGGCTGCCACCAATACGCGCGAGGTCAAGCTGCGGGACTACGGGATCAGCAACTTCCTCGTCGGCTCTAACGAGGACGAAGCGTTGGCGTTGGCCAACGTCGGAGCTGCAATTCGCGAGGGAAGGGGAGCGGCTTTCGCATGCTACAGTCCGCATTACGTCTTCAAACTGTACGACATCGAGATTTTGGAGGAGCCCGCCTACGACGAGGCGAAGTACCAGATGGTGCAACCCGACGCCGATCCCGAATGGTTCGCCAAGTCGCATGTGGAAACTTCGGACGCGCCCAAAACCATTCGTGTCGGTTACTCGAAGTCGCTGGAACAGAGGGCACCTCTGGTGGCGGATTTCTTCGCTAACATCGCGCTTGATGCAGAGACCGTAAGTGCGCTGTTGCAAGAAATGGTGGCCAACAACCGCGATGCCACCGAAGTGGCAAAAGAGTGGGTGGCAAACAACCACGATCGCGTTGATGGGTGGCTTGGCCTGAAGTGACAGGCTGTCATCATTGCGCTGGCCGACACGGAAAAAGCGCTCCGTGTCGGCCGAGCAGAAAATGTCCCGACGTATTGCTCAACGGAGAATGCCCATGATTGCGAACAGCGGCAAAGACGTCATCCGGCTTGAAAACGTCTGGAAAGTTTTTGGTGCGCGCGCAGCGGAAGCCCTATCTGCGATCAAGGCTGACAACCTCAGCAAGGCGGAAGTGCTGTCTCGCTACAATTGCGTGGTCGGGGTTGCCGACGCCTCGATTGCAATCCGAGAGGGTGAGATCTTCTGTATCATGGGGCTGTCGGGTAGTGGCAAATCCACACTTGTGCGGCACATCAACCGCTTGCTGGAGCCGACGGCCGGGCGGATCGACGTTAGTGGCGTCGACGTGATGTCACTCGACGCCAAGGCGCTCCGGGCGCTGCGCAGCCAGAAGATCGGCATGGTCTTCCAGAATTTCGGGTTGATGCCCCACCGCACCGTGCGCGACAATGTGGCGCTTCCGCTCGAAGTCCGCGCTGTTGGAAAAACCGAGCGCTGGCGTCGCGCTGAGCGCGCAATCAGCCTAGTCGAACTCGACGGCTGGGCCGACAAGTATGCTCATGAGCTATCAGGCGGTATGCAGCAGCGCGTGGGCCTCGCCCGAGCGCTCGCCGCGGATCCCGACATCCTGTTGATGGACGAACCATTCTCGGCACTCGACCCGCTCATCCGCCGCCAGCTTCAAAACCAGTTCATGGAACTATCGGCCAAGATGAGGAAGACAACGGTCTTCATCACCCATGACCTCGACGAAGCCATCCGTATCGGTCACCGCATCGCAATTATGAAGGAGGGTCAGATCGTCCAGATCGGAACGCCGGAGGAAATCGTGACCAATCCGGCCGACGACTACGTGGCAGAGTTCGTCGCTGGCATCTCTCGTCTAAAGCTCGTCTTCGCCCATTCGATCATGCAGCCCATTGCTGATTTCCAGGCCGCAGGCGGGGTAATCCCCACCGACGCGCCCCGCACCGGCGCGGAAACCGACCTCGACCACCTGATCGACCTCAACATCGCCGCCAAGGGTGGACCGGTGCTGATTGAAGACGCCGAAGGCCGTCCGATCGGTATCGTGACCGGCCCCGATCTGCTGCACGGAATTCAGGGACAAAAATGATGACGACCTTAGCAGACACACACCAAGATGCGCCAGTTGCTGGAGCCAGCCAACCCGACTTGCTAGCTCAGTTCATCGGGCGAAACGTCGCCTATTATCAAAGGGTTTTTGCCTATATCGGCGAAGCGCCCGGTTTCCGCGCCACCTTCAATGTGATGGCCTTCCTGCTTGGTCCTATTTGGTTCGCCATGCGCGGGCTCTGGAACTGGGTTTTGCCCTTCGTTGTGCTGGAAATCATCGCGCTCGTTCCCATGTTTCAGGGGCTGTTCCGTGACCTCGCGCTTGAGGAAAAGGCGCGCTACGAGAGCATCGCTGGCATTCTTGCGCAACGCCGTGGTCAACTCGACGAGGCGCTTGCTGGCGGTTCGGGCAACGTGGATACGCTGAAACGCGCAGTCACGTCGCTCGAACAGGGTCTTGAACAGTCCCAAGCCACCATCGACGCGATTTCGGGCGATGCTCGTGTGCTGATCATCAGCGGCATAGTGGCGATTTTGCTCGTGAAGGTATTGCAGGGTGTACTCGCCAACTGGATGCTCGAGCGCCAATTCACCCGCTGGCTATCGAACCGCTCCCTGCCAAGCGGTACTAGCTTGCTTTCGCTTCTCTGTGGCGTGGCACTTGTCGGGTTGTCATACTTGGCGACGCTGGTCCGCTTCACCGCGTCGAACCCAATTGAAACACTAGTGAGCTTCCCGGCCAACCAGGCCCTGCGTACCAGTGTATCCGAGGCCATAAAGGGTGCAATCGGAAGCCTGGCCGTCGCCTGGGGCGATGCGTTCGACCAGATCACCTACGCCATACGGTCGCTTCTCGACACGCTCGAAACCTTCTTTGTCACCACGCCTTGGATGGTGATCATGACGTTCGTGATCGTGCTCGCCTGGCGCAGCGCGGGCTCGCGCGTGGCGATCTTCACCGGTGCGGGGCTTGCCTACCTCGGCTTCCTCGGATTTTGGGAGAAGGCCATGTCCACCGTTTCGCTCCTTGGCGCGGCGGCGAGTATCAGCATCCTTTTCGGCATCCCGCTCGGCGTGCTCTGCGCTCGCAAGCCTCGTGTCTTCGCCTTTGTGCGCCCGGTACTCGACTTCATGCAGACAATGCCCTCTTTTGTCTACTTGATCCCCGTTATCGCGTTTTTCGGCACAGGCAAGCCGGCGGGGATCATTGCCACGATAGTCTTCGGCAGCCCGCCCGTGGTGCGGCTTACCGTGCTCGGTCTGCGCGGGGTGCCGGATACCGTGCGCGAGGCGGCAATCGCCTTCGGGGCAAGCCCGCTGTACCTACTCTTCAAGGTCGACTTGCCGCTCGCAGCCCCCTCGATTATGGCGGGCATCAACCAGACGATCATGCTCAGCCTGTCGATGGTCGTGATTGCCTCTCTGATCGGCGCGCAAGGGCTTGGGGAGAACGTGCTCGAAGCGCTTCAATATGCGTCCGAAGGAGAAGGTATTCTCGCCGGGCTCGCCATTCTGTTCTGCGCGATGATCCTGGACCGTATCATTCAGGGTCGGCGACGCTGACGCGAGGCTGGCGGTGCCCGCTCCCTACACCTGCCAAGCCGCGCGCGGCCGCCAGAAGACGCGATCAGTTCGAAGTTTCTGGCGGCCGTACTTAACCTAAACAAGCTCTTCGCAGGCGGCTGGTCCGCTCTGTGACATGACACCCCTGGAGGAGATAATGAGCGCTTCGCCTGCTGCGGCATTCCTGCAATCCCTTGTAACCGATCTGACTGCTCGCAGAGCGGCCGACGACCGGCTCGCGCCTTTTCTGGACGCGTTGGGCACCGTCGATTACAGCGCCCAAAGGTATGAACGAGCGGAGCGGTTTGAGCATACGTCGATGCGGTACCTGGACCCCGCATTGGACACGGCCTCCGGCGTGCCAGCGCTTGTCG
>CAZECZ010000232.1:0-5508 GCA_964510815.1 uncultured Aestuariivirga sp. | reverse complement strand
GAAGGGGTGGGGCAGGTGGTCAATCTGTCGCTCTGCACGTTCGGTGACGAAGCGCGTTTCTTCAGCTATCGCCGGACGACGCACCGCAACGAAAGGGACTATGGCCGCCTGATTTCGGCCATTGCGCTGCGCTGAGGTTTGGACCCATGGCATTGCATTTTGACCGCGCCGAATATGATGCCCGCATCGCCCGCACCTGCGCCGCGATGGCGGCGGAGAAGCTCGACGGCCTGCTGATGTTCCAGCAGGAGAGCATGTATTATCTCACCGGCTACGACACCTTCGGCTTCTGCTTCTTCCAGTGCCTCTATCTGGGGGCCGACGGCCGGCTGGCACTGCTTACCCGTTCGGCGGATCTGCGCCAGGCCCAGCATACCTCGATCATCGAAGACCTTCGCATCTGGCGCGATGCCGCCGATGCGCGACCCGCCGATGATCTCAAGGATATGCTGGCGAGCCTCGGCGCCAAGGGCAAGCGGCTCGGCATCGAGAGCCAGTCCTACGGCCTTACCCATTACAACGGCCGCATGGTCGACGAGGCGCTCAAAGGTTTCTGCAAGCTCACGGATGCCAACGACCTCGTCAACATGATCCGCGTGGTGAAGAGCGAAGCCGAGCTCGATTACGTCCGGATCGCCGGCAAGCTCGGCGACAAGGCGCTCAAGGCGGCGGTCAGGAAGACCAAGGCCGGCGCCGACGAGGGCGCCATCCTCGCGGCCCAGCAGGGCGCCATCTTCAAGGGTGGCGGCGACTATCCCGCCAACGAGTTCATCATTGGTTCCGGCGAGGATGCGTTGCTCTGCCGCTACAAGGCCGGCCGCCGCAAGCTTTCCAAGCGCGACCAGCTCACACTGGAATGGGCCGGCGTCTACCGTCACTACCACGCCGCCTTCATGCGCACGGTCATCATTGGCAAGCCGACGAAGCATCACCGCGCCATGGACGCGGCGGCGCAGGAGGCGCTGATCGCCGTCGAAGCCAAGCTCAGGCCCGGCCGCACCGCCGGCGATGTGTTCGACGCCCATGCCGGCGTGATGGACGCGCACGGCATGCAGGCCCACCGGCTCAATGCCTGCGGCTATTCGCTGGGCGCCAAGTTCACGCCGTCGTGGATGGACCGGCCGATGTTCTACAAGGACAATCCGGTGGTGATTGCGCCCGGCATGGTGTTCTTCGCCCACATGATCCTGATGAATTCGGACGCCGGCGCTGCATATTGCCTCGGCCGCACCTATATCATTGGGGATAAGAAACCGGAGCCTGTATCGAAGGCCTCCCTGGAGATGATAGTCCGTTAGGTCATGCGCGAGTCGGTCCTGAGGCCATGGACGGGAGCGTTCCTGCAGTTCGGCATTGGTGCCCTGCTGGCGACGCTGCTTGTCACGCTTGCCTCGTGTTCGACCGGGCCGGGCATCATCAGCGACACCAGTGAACCGCGCGGAAAAACCGTGCCGCCCGTCGTTTTCGGAGCAATCGAAGGCGTGCCGGCGCCCAAGCTGGCCGACCTCAAGACGGCGCTGGCACTGGCTGGCGGTCAGCGCGACATAGGCTTCGTGGATGGTGCGCTGCAATCCAGCGGCCTGTCCATGTCTGGCCGCCTTCAAGCCATGGTGGATAACGTCGGGGTTCGCGTGTTCTACGATTGGGAAGTGCGCGATGGCGCCGGGACCGTGGTCCACACCCTGAACGGCGAGGAGAACGCCGGACTGGTCACCGGTGCCGATCCCTGGGCGGCGGTTACCTCTTCCGTGCTCGATCGCATCGCGCGGGCCACAGCCCAATCGGTCGCCAACCGGCTGGCGCAGATGGGCTATGCCACCCGGCTGTCGAAGCTCTATGTGCCGCCGGCGGACTATTTCGCCATGGCGGGTCCCGATGCACAGCGTGACATCGACTTCGAAACCTTGAACGGGCCGGGAATGGCAGCCGCCGGTCTCGACATGATCGCGCCGCAGGACCCGGCCTTCGCCATGGCGCCCGCCGATCCCATTCCCGGCGAAAGCGAAGTCGCATCACGGCAGCCGTCCGCCCCGGAACCGGAGCCCAGCGAAATTGCTGTTGCGGCGCCGCCGGAACCGTCCGCACCCGTCAAGACCGCCGAGGGCAAGACCGAGATCAGGGCCGTGGCCGTCATGCAGGTGGAAGGATCGCCCGGCCAGGGAGACGCCGAACTGACGGCCGCCATGCGCCGCACGCTGACGGCGGCCGGCTGGCCGGTCGTCTCAAAACCGCGCCCCGACGCCATCACCATCGTCGGCCACGTGAATGTGGCGGACAGCGGCCCGGAACAGGCGGTTTCGGTGCGCTGGGAGGTCAAGTCGCCTGATGGCAAGAAGCTGGGCGACGTCAAGCAGGCCAACCGGGTGCCGGCCGGCGCGCTGGACCGGGGCTGGGGCGAGGCGGCTTTTGCAGTCGCGGAGGCGGCGGCCATGGGCATCTTCGACATCGTCAAGCGGGTGCAGTGACGTGAGGTTCATTCTTGCCTCCCGCGCATTTTGCACATCTGCGTCAAATGAATCCGAAATGAATCTTTGAAAGGCGTCACCCGGTTGTTATAGGACCGTGCATCGGGCGTCTCAGGGATTCACAGGTATGATGAAAATTGTGGCAGGCAACAGCAACCGGCCGCTGGCGGAAGCCATCTGTTCCTACCTGAACATGCCGATGACCAAAGCGGTCGTGAAGCGCTTCAACGACATGGAGATCTTCGTCGAGATCCAGGAAAACGTGCGCGGTCAGGACATGTTCGTGGTGCAATCCACGTCCTTTCCCGCCAACGACCACATGATGGAGCTGCTCATCATCATTGACGCGCTGAAGCGGGCCTCGGCCAAGCGCATCACCGCAGTCATTCCTTATTTCGGTTATGCCCGGCAGGACCGCAAGCCCGGTGCCCGGACGCCGATCTCGGCCAAGCTGGTGGCCAATCTCATCACCCGCGCCGGTGCCGACCGGGTTTTGACCATGGATCTCCACGCTGGCCAGATCCAGGGCTTCTTCGACATTCCCACCGACAATCTGTTCGCCGGGCCTGTCATGGTGCGCGACATCAAGCAGCACATGGATGTGACAAATACCGTCGTCGTGTCGCCGGACGTCGGCGGCGTGGTGCGTGCCCGGGCGCTGGCCAAGCGGCTCAATTCGCCGCTCGCCATCGTCGACAAGCGCCGTGAGCGCGCCGGCGAATCGGAAGTCATGAACATCATCGGCGACGTGAAGGGCATGTCCTGCATCCTGATCGACGACATCGTCGATTCGGGCGGCACGCTGGTGAACGCCGCCGAGGCGTTACTTTCCCAGGGTGCCAAGGATGTCACCGCCTACATCACGCATGGCGTGCTGTCCGGCGGTGCCGTGGCGCGTATCACCAATTCCAAGCTCAAGGAACTGGTGATCACCGATTCGATCCTGCCGACCGAGGCCGTCAAGATCGCCCGCAATATCCGCACCATGCCGATCGCTTCGCTGATCGGCGAGGCCATCGGCCGCACCAGCCGCGAGGAAAGCGTTTCCAGCCTGTTCGAGTGATCCTGACACGTCCAGACATCGGCGTGGTATAGGCTGCCTGATCTTCCGAAATTCATCCGGTCACGGCAGTGTGACTGAAAGTTGCAGTCATCCGTCCTATGTAAGCACGATGTCTTCCATCATCTCCATCCGGAATGTCTCCAAGACCTACAAGGGCGGGTTCACGGCCCTCAAGGATGTCAGCCTCGAGATCGAGCGCGGTGAAATCCTTGCGCTGCTTGGACCGAACGGGGCCGGCAAGACGACGCTGATCGGCATCATCTGCGGTATCGTCACCAAGAGTTCCGGCACCATCACCGTCGATGGCCACGACAACGTCACGGATTTTCGAGCGGCGCGCGCTCAGATCGGGCTGGTGCCGCAGGAACTGCAGCTTTCGGTGTTCGAAACGGTGTGGGACACGGTGAGCTTCAGCCGCGCACTCTATGGCAAGCCCGCCAATCCGGCGCATATCGAGCGGCTGCTGAAGCTCCTCAGCCTGTGGGAGAAGAAGGACTCCAACATCATGACGCTGTCAGGCGGCATGAAGCGGCGCGTTCTCATCGCCAAGGCACTGGCGCATCAGCCCAAGGTGCTGTTCCTCGACGAACCCACGGCCGGCGTCGACGTCGAACTGCGCAACAACATGTGGAACGTGGTGCGCGAGCTTCGCGACACTGGTGTCACGGTCATCCTCACCACCCATTACATCGAGGAGGCTGAGGAGATGGCCGACCGGGTCGGTGTCATCAACAAGGGTGAGCTGGTCCTCGTCGAGGAAAAACAGGCGCTGATGCGGAAGATGGGACAGAAGGAGCTGACGCTCCAGCTTGGTGCGCCCCTCGACGCCATGCCGGAGCGTCTGCGCAAGTATCAGCTTGAACTCACCGGCGGCGGTCATTGTCTCACCTACAGCTATGACGCCCACGGTGAGCAAGGGAACATTCCGCAGCTTCTGGCCGATCTCGCCGCCGAACAGATCGCCTTCACCGACCTTCACACCGAGCAGTCGTCGCTCGAGGACATTTTCATGGGGCTGGTCAAGCGATGAACTGGCGTGCCGTCTGGGCGATCTACGTCTACGAAATGAAGCGGTTCTTCCGCACGCTGGGCCAGAGCCTAGTGTCGCCCGTGGTATCCACCGTGCTCTATTTCGTGGTGTTCGGGGCGGCCATCGGCTCGCGCATCCAGCAGATCGACGGGGTCAGCTATGGCGCCTTCATCGTGCCGGGCCTCATCATGCTGTCGCTGCTCACGCAATCGGTGACCAACGCCTCGTTCGGCATCTATTTCCCGCGCTTTGTCGGAACCATCAACGAATTCCTTGCCGCCCCCCTCTCTGCGGCCGAAATGGTCATGGGTTTCGTCGGGGCGGCTGCCTCCAAGGCGCTGCTCATTGGTCTCATCATCCTCGGCACCTCGGCGTTCTTCGTGCCGCTGTCGATTGCCCATCCGGTGTGGATGATCGCCTTTCTGATCATGACGGCAATCACCTTCAGCCTGTTCGGCTTCATTATCGGACTGTGGGCGGATGATTTCGAGAAATTGCAGATCATTCCGCTTCTGGTCATCACGCCATTGACGTTCCTCGGCGGCAGTTTTTACTCCATCAATGTCCTGCCACCATTCTGGCATACCATTTCCCTGTTCAATCCAGTGGTCTACCTCGTGAGCGGTTTCCGCTGGAGTTTCAACGAAGTGGCCGATGTGAACGTGGCCGCGAGCCTGGGCATGACCGTGCTGTTTCTGATGCTGTGCCTCGCAATCATAGGTTGGATATTCCGGACCGGCTACCGCCTGAAGGCCTAGGACGGCAAGCTGACGGCACCGCTGCATGGCTGCATTGATACCATCGGATTGAACCAATCAGTGCGTCAGGCGTCTACGTCGCAGGCTGAAGCGGCCTTGGACCAGCGGCCAACAAAAGGAGTGAAGTCATGGGACACAACACGGATCACGCGATCGAACGCATGCTGGGCTCAATCACCACGGCGGCGCAGA
>CAZECZ010000231.1:0-5561 GCA_964510815.1 uncultured Aestuariivirga sp. | reverse complement strand
CGCGTGCCGCGAAATCTGTGAAGGCCTCGATGGCCTCGGTGGCGATGCCTTGCCGCCGGTGCGGCTCGAAGATCGTGTAGCCCATCTCGATCATCAGGCCCACTTCGCCGCGATGCTCGAACACCATGGGCTTGTCGTGGCAGTTCATATAGCCGGCGATTTCGCCGTCGAGCTTCCGCGCGATGGTGCGGATCGACCAGGGCGCATAGTCCGGGTCCGCCTTCCACTGGCCCAGTCGAAGCTCGGCCACCCAGGATTCATCGAACCAGGCATCCGGCACGTTGCCGATCAACCGGCGGCAGGCGTCCACGTCGCGGGCCGCCATGGCCGCCAGCCCGGCCAGGGGCACGAGCCGCAAGATCAGGCGCTCCGACAGGATGTCGATCATAACGCAGCCCGCAATGCCTTCGCGAGATTGCCGCTCTTGCCGGCCTCCACACGTGGCAGCCCCAGCCACGCCGCCATCAGCCGTAATTCGCTAGCGAGCGCATTGGCCGTGGCCGCGGGATCGGCGTGGGATTCATGATGGCTGGCATTGGCGCGCAACACGCCCGCCTGCCGGTCGGCCTTCAGGCAGACCCGGCCGGCAATCCGGTCCCCCATCAGGAACGGTAGCACGTAGTATCCAAATTTTCGTTTGGGCGCAGGGGTATAGATCTCGATCCTGTAGTGAAAGTCGAACAGCCGTTCGGCCCGCGCCCGCTGCCAGACGATGGGATCGAACGGCGAGACCAGGGCGGTTCCGCCGGCCTTGCGCGGGATCTTCTGGCCGCGGTGCAAATATCCCTGTTGCTTCCAGCCCTCGACCCTCACCGGGATGAGGACACCGTCCTCCACCAGTTCCGCCAGCGCCTGCTTGGTATCGGCCACCGGCAGGCGGAAATAGTCGCGAAGATCGAACTCGGTGCCCACCCCGTGCGCCCTGGCCGACAGGTCCAGCAGGGTCCGGATGGCGTCCGCATCGGATGGTGTCGGCTGGTTCAGCACCTCCGCCGGGATCACGCGCTCGGGCAGGTCATAGCGGCGCTCGAACCCATCGCGGCTCGCCGTCGTCACAAGCCCCTGGTCGAACAGGGTTTCCAGTGCCATCTTGCCGCGCGACCAGCCCCACCAGCCGCCTTCGGCCTTGCCGCTGCCCGGCACCTCGCTGGCGACCGTCGGTCCGTTGCGGCGCACGAAGTCCAGAACCTCGTTCACATAGGTCCGTTCTTCCTGCCCGAAGCGGTCCATCGACGAGTAGGTGCCGTTGCCATCGCGTGCCCTCGCCATCCGCCAGCGCATCAGCGGGTGAAGCTCCATGGGCAGCAGGCTCGCCTCGTGCGCCCAGCATTCGAACAGCGCCCGCTTCTTTCGGCCGAAAGCGCGCTCGTCCAGCGTACCGTGGGAATAGGCGCCGAGGCGGGAATAGAGCGGCAGGTAGTGCGAACGCACCAGCACATTGACGCTGTCAATCTGCAGCAGGTTCAGCTGGCGGATCATGCGGTTCATGGCTGACCACGTGACCCGCTTCGAACGGTCGGGATGGGTGAAGCCCTGTGCGGCCAGCGCCACGCGCCTCGCCTGGGCAATCGACAGGCTGTCCGTCATGCCAGCGGCTTCTCGAGGGTCAGCAACAGTTCACCCATGCCATGGCGGGCATAGAAACGGCGCGCGCTCGCGTTGCCTGCCAGCACATTGAGACGCAGCCACTTTTGACCGGCGGCAACGGCGCGGCGCTCGCACTCGGCCATCAGCAGGCTGCCGATACCCGAGCGGCGGAACCGCTCCGCCACGGCAAGGTCACCGATCAGGGCGTAGGTGTAAAGAGTTTCGTCGGCCTCGTCGACGGAACTGGCACTGGCGAGAAACGTCGCATAGCCGGCAAGCTCGCCGGCACAGTCTGCCACCAGGATGGCCCCGCCATGTTCGGCTACATCGGCCTGCAGCTTGTCCACATACCAGCCACCGATGGTATCTGCCGGCTTCATGCGGTCGAAGACCTCGATCTCGTGAGCCTGCAGTTCGCGGGCCAGATCGATCACCGCCCGCGCGTCGGCGTCGGTGAAGTCCCGGATGATCGCCGTCTCAGGCCGCGGCATGCCAGGCGGCGTCTGCCGGCTTGGCTTCGTCCTGCTTCAGGGCCCCGTTGAACTTGAAGTGCGTCGAGCAATAGGGACAGACGATGTCGTTGGCCGCGCCCATGTCGAGGAACACATGCGGGTGGTCGAAGGGCGGCTTGGCGCCGATGCACATGAATTCCTTCGCGCCGATCTCGATGGATGCGAGCCCCATGTCATTCTGGAAGTGCGGTGTTGCGCCCGTTGCCATGCTGTCCTCGAAAGTCTTGTGTCCGGGGCCGATTAGCATATCTTTCCGGCCATGCACACATTCAATTCCGACGGCGTGGAGATCGCCTATGACACCATGGGCGAAGGCGATCCGATCCTGCTCATTCACGGCTTTGCATCGAACGCCCGTGTCAACTGGTGGGATACCGGCTGGGTGAAGACCTTGGCGGAGGCCGGACGCCGCGTCATCACCATCGACAACCGTGGCCATGGCGAGAGCGAGAAGCTCTATGATTCGGTCTATTATCCCGCCACGGAAATGGCAGAGGATGGCCGGCGCCTGCTCGATCACCTCGGCATCGAGACGGCCGACGTGATGGGCTATTCCATGGGTGCCCGGATTTCCGCCTTCCTGACGATACATCATCCGGGCCGGGTACACCGCGCCGTGTTCGCCGGGCTGGCGTCACGCATGATTACCGGCGTGGGAGGAGCGGAAGCCATTGCCCAGGCGCTGGAAGCGCCAAGCCGCGACGACGTCTCCAACCCGGCCTCGCGCAGTTTCCGCATCTTTGCCGAACAGACCCGGAGCGACCTTCGGGCGCTTGCCGCCTGCATCCGCTCATCGCGCGAAAAGATCAGCGCCGCCGATCTCCGGACCATTCAGGTGCCGGTGCTCGTGGTGGCAGGGGAGAAGGACGACGTGGCGGGCGACGTCGAAACGCTGGTGGCCGCCATTCCGGGGTCAAAAGGCATTTCCCTGCCGGGCCGCAATCACATGAACGCCGTCGGAGACCGGGGCTACAAGCAGGCGGTGCTGGCGTTCCTCGGGGAGGAGCCGGCAGGAGGGTCGTGAAACCGCCCGCCGGTTTGGTGTGATCAGTCTTCGGGAAGCCGATAGGTCTCGTGGCATCCCTTGCAGGCGCCGCCCAGCTGCATGAAGGCCTGCTTGAACGATCCCTGATCCGTTGTCGCCGCAAGCGTCACCACGGCGGATGAGAGCTTGTCCTTGGCGGCGGCGAAACCGGCAGCATCGCTCCACACCTCGGGCTTGGCGCGCGACTTTACGCTGCCGGTCTGGAAACTGGCATCCCAGGCCTTGGCCGCTTCGGCTGTGGCCGTGGCGGCAGTGATCGAGTCGGCGGCAGCCTTGACCGTGGCCGGATCATAGGGTGTCTGGCCCTTGAGGATCGCCACCAGGTCACCCATGGCCTTGTTGTTCGCTTTCATTTCAGCTTGCCGCGCCTGAATGGCGTCATCGGCGGAGCCGGCGGCTTGCGCCAGGCCAACGCCTGCCACGGCGGCCAGCAGTGCTGCCGCAATCATCGTTAACTTGAATGTCATGATAGTCCTAGTCGGCGGGTCGTCTCTCTTGGTGGTGTAAGCGGCACACAGTCAAACGTCGGCCATGTGCCGCGATGTCTTGTCTGCGATCAGTCGCAGGCCTTGCCCATGTCCTCGGTCAGGTTGATCTGGCCGCCTTTCACCTGGACATTGCTCATCACGCACAGCACGCCCTCGTCAGGCGCCGAAATCTGGAAATCATAGGTGCCGTCCTGGAGGAAAGCGACATCGTGGGTCTTGCCGGTGTCGAGCGCGCCTTCGCCAATGCCTTCCATCAGGTTGGCGCCCCAGTTTGCTGCACCGGGTGCGGAGGCAAACAGCTCGTCGATCGGCAGGCCGGAGTTGTTCGTCACGGACGTCGTTGCCGCAAAGGCGGACGAAGCAGCGATGGCGAGCACGGGCAGGGCGAGAAGGAAACGATTCATAGTTGAGAGGTCCTTGGTTTCTCAGTGTGTCAATCAACCTTCGGTGATCGAAGGCACACGAGAGGTATCAGCGGAAAGCTGACAGCCGGCTGATAGGCAGATCGCGTCTGGATTAAAGTTTTGTAAGTTGGAGTCAAGCACCGGAATACCGTTTGGGAAATCGTGCGGATTGTTTCGCTTCGACCCGCCGAATTAAATTCCTGTAATGGCCAATTTGCCGCGAATCTTACTGCCCGCGAAACGCCGGCTTCCGCTTCTCGGCAAAGGCGGTGCGGCCCTCGGCATAGTCTGCACTGTCAAAACAACGGTCGGCCAGTTCGTTAACCAAAGCTTCATCACCAGCGCCAGGGCGCCCGGCGACGAGGTCGACCGCGCGCTTGGCATGGGCAATGGACAGAGGCGCACCTTCGGCGATCGACCGGCACAGTTCACGGGTCTCAGGTTCGATGTCGGCGAATTCATGGTTGATGAGACCGATACGCAAAGCCTCATGCGCCTTGAGTCGCTTCGCCGTGAACAGCAATTCCTTGGCATGGGCCGGGCCCACCGTAGCAACGAGATCGCGAAGCCCATCGAGGGGATAAGCCAATCCCAGCCGCGACGGCGGGAGCGCCAGTTGGGCGCTGGCATCGGCCACCCTCAAGTCACAAGCCAATGCGATCGCCAGCCCGCCGCCAATGCAGAACCCCTGGATCATGGCCATGACCGGCTTGCCTGCAGCGCGGATGGCGGCCAGGGCCGCACGATTCAGCGCCTCATAGTCGCGGGCCGCTTCGGCATTCGAACGCGTCTCGCCGAACTCCGAAATATCGGCCCCCGCGGCAAAGGCATCTGGGCCGGCGCCGCGGATGACGATCACTCTCACATCAGGGCTCTCATCAAGAGATTTCATGAGAGGCGGGATCGCTTCCCACATTTCGGCGTTCAGCGCATTGCGCCGTGCCGGCCTGTTCAGGATGAGCCAACCGATTGAACCGTCACGGAAAGCTTGGATGTGGGATGTAGGTGAAGCGAACTCGAGCATGGTTTTGAATTCTATCCTGAATGCCTGGGCTTCACAATCACGTGCCGCGCTCCCATTTTCTGTCACATCGGTCTATATTATCTCTCAAGAAGGAGATTCCGTTATGCGTCAGGCCACCAAGACCAAGTCCCTCGAGCGTCTCGACCCCGTTTGGGGCCGCATCCGTGAAGAGGCCGCAGAGATCGCGCGGGAAGAGCCGGCGCTGGGTGGCTTCATCTTTTCGATGGTGCTGAACCACGACAGCTTCGAGGAGGCCTTGACCCACCGCCTGGGTCAGCGGCTTGGCAATGCCGATATTGGCTCCGACCTGATCGTCCACGCCTTCAATGACGCCGTGGAAGCCGACCCCGAGATCGGCAATGCGGCGCGCGCCGACATCATCGCCACCTTCGACCGCGATCCCGCCTGCTACCGCTACATCGACCCCTTCCTCTATTTCAAAGGCTACCAGGCGATCCAGACCCACCGTGTCATCTTGCACCTGGATTCGGACGCCTTCCC
>CAZECZ010000230.1:4212-5722 GCA_964510815.1 uncultured Aestuariivirga sp. | reverse complement strand
CTGCCATCCACCCCATCCGAGCTCACCGTCATGAGCAGGACCCCGTCACGGGGTGAACACAGCATGTATAGGATATTATTCAGAATAGGTCAAGGATTGTTTTGCTAATCCAACTGATGTGCCGATGTAAGGTGTGCAGTGCCGGTACCGCTCAGAAGATGAAGTCATTCTGGCTCAGGTCCACCAGAGCGACGTTGTCGAGCCTGATCATATTGCCCACCAGGTCGTCGATAATCACACTCTGGCCCTTCTGAAACGCGTGATCTGCCATGAGGCCGGCGAAATCGACGATCGCAGTGACATCGGAGAGATCGATCACCTCCTTGTTGCCACTCAGGGCAAAATCGAAGATCCGATCCTTGCCGAACCCGTCCTTGAATGTGAAGACGTCGTTGCCCGATCCGCCAGTCAGGAGATCGTCGCCCCCGCCGCCATTGAGGATGTCACGCCCGTCCCCACCGAGCAGGCGATCATTGCCGGCGCCACCAACCAACCTGTCAGAACCCGCCGCTCCACTGAGCCGGTCGTCATCACCCTCACCGCGCAGGGTATCGTTGCCCTTGCGGCCGAAGATCGAATCATTGCCTCCACCGCCCGCGATGCTGTCATTGCCCAAGCCACCGTCGAGCCAGTCCGCGCCGTCGAGGACGGAGAGCACGCCATCGCCCTCGATCATGTCATTGCCGTTGCCGCCGAGAATGATATCGTCACCTCCGCCGCCGTCCAAATGATCGTCGGCATCGGCGCCGATCAGGATATCGAAGGCCCCGCCGCCGGTCGCGCCCCATATGTCGAACAGCGGAACATAGCTGCTGTGTTTGACTTCGACCCTGCCATCGTCAAATTCGAGACTTTCGACGTTCGTCAGCGTGTCCCGTCCATCAGGGCCTTCAACGATGATCTTTGCCAATGTTACGCGGAAGGAATACTGCGACTGCTGCCCGGAAAACACCGCGATGTCGAAGACGCCGAAACTTCTGCCTTCTGCGCCTTCGATCCTGTCGTTGCCAGCCCCGCCATACATCCGGTTGACACCAGCACCTGCAACCAGCCTGTCGTTACCGTCGCCGCCATGCAGCACATTGCCGCCATTGCCGCCATACAGCACATCGTTGCCGGCATCGCCGAACATCGTGTCGCTTCCAGATCCGCCATAGAGAATGTCGTTGCCGTCGCCGCCGGACATCATGTCGCGGCCACCGCCGCCCTCGATCAGGTCATCGCCCTCGTCACCTGACAGAGCATCGTCTTCAAAGCCGCCGCGCAATGTGTCGTTGTCAGCGCCGCCGAACATGATGTAGCGTCCGGCCCCACCTTCCATCACATCGTTGCCAGCCCCGCCGCTCATATGGCTGCTGCCATCGGCGGTCAGGTGGTCATTGCCGTCGCCTCCGTCCATCAGGTTGGAACCGGTGCCACCGTCAAGGACATCATCGCCGCCATCGCCATAGATGATGTCGTCGCCGTCGCCGCCATTCAGTGTGTCATGGCCGCCGCGCCCGCGCAGGGT
>CAZECZ010000230.1:0-4112 GCA_964510815.1 uncultured Aestuariivirga sp. | reverse complement strand
GCCAGCGATTGATAGAACGTATCATTCAGGTCATAAATTCCGGTGTACAGAATGGGCGGCAGGGCAAACTGCGGCACCGAATCAACGTTGATGAAAAGAGATGAATCTACATAGGCCGCAAACCATCTGCCGCTAAAGTTTGCCAACTGCAAATCCGGAGGTGTGCTGCTCTGGAGCGATGCGATGGGATCTTGAAACGTGCTTAAATGAATGCTCTCTCCATTCATATTCACCGCTATGTCGATATCGAAGTAGGTATAAAGAATGATGGCGTCATCAATGCGTCCATCATGTTCGACAGGAAACACGAGAGGGTTTCCGTCCTCGAGCTCGTAAAGGCGCTGCTCGAACGTTGCCTGTGTAGTTAGGTTGGCTGGCAGGAAATCGCTGACGGCCTCAAAGAAGCCGGCGGCGCGGTCCAACCCGGACGTGAGGCGGTCGGCCGCCATTTCCTCACGCTCGAACCGTCCGGCGACCTGCAGCCGGAATTCCGTCGCATTGGCCACAGCATTGGCAATGGCGAGGACGATGTCGATGTTGGGCGTGTAGCCCGCCGTGGGTGTGATAATGAGATTGCCGATTTCGACAAGCTGCTGCAGGTACAAATCCGATCGCTCGGTGAACCCCCGGAAATAGGCGGCTTGGTCCTCCGGCGCGACGTAACCGGGTTCTCCGGGGCCGGCATAGGGATCGTAACTGGAGAGTTGCGCCCGGTCCGAATTGATCGACGCGATGAGTTGTACAACATCGAGATTGATGACGAGACCAGTCTGTGCATCGATCTGCTGTTGGAGCTCCGTGCCCAGAGTCGAAAGCTGATCGCTCAGAGCGTTGACCGAAGCCAGTATGCCATCCAGCTTTTGATTGAGTTCCTCGGTTGCGGCATCGGTGCCGCCGCCCAGCAGGAGATTGAAAAAATCCTCCGGGCTGTTGATCTCGTCATGCACAATCGCTTGAATGAAATTGTTGGCGAGGCCGAGGACCTGATAGACCGACGAGGCGACCGTCAGGATGTTGCTGGCGTCTCCAAGAGCACCCATGTTGTAACGTCCTCCCCACTGCTCGTCTTTTTGTTACTGCTCTGTCCGACAGGTGCAGATTCCTATGATCTCTCCGCGACGCTACTTTCGTTTCGCGGCCTGCGCAATCAACCCATGATTGCGATCATCTGCTCCCGGAATGGATCGCGATCAGGCGCATCAAGGAATGTCGTCCTCATGATTACCCGGCTGGGTCAATCATGCGGCGGCGAAGAGCACCGCATCCGCACCCCGGCAGCGGACGCAAGAGGATGAGTTGCGCTGGTACCTTCAGAACGGCTAATCATGCGGCACCACAGTCCCGTCCGCGGTTGCCCGGACATTTGCTCCATGGAGTGATAGATGAACGTCAACAGGCGGAAGCAGCGCCATCCTGCCGGACGGTCCAACAGTGCCGCGCGGTAACAAGGAGAGAACATGACCGAAATCAGCGACAGCTATGATGTCGTCATCGTCGGCGCTGGTGTCGGTGGAGGCGCCATGGCGAACCAGCTCGCCAGGCAGGGTGCTAAGGTCCTGATCATCGAACGCGGCGGCCGGCTGCCGCGCGAGGCCGATACCTGGTCGGTCAGGAAGGTGTTCCACGAACAGGCCTTCACGGCACAGGAGACCTGGCGCGACCGCGACGGCAAGGACTTCCGCCCTTCGACCTTCTACTACGTCGGCGGCAATTCCAAGTTCTTCGGCGCTGCGACCGTGCGCTTCCGCGAGCGGGATTTTCAAGAGATCCAGCACCACGAAGGCGTATCACCCGCCTGGCCCTGGTCCTATGCCGGCTTCGCGCCCTATTACGATGTCGCCGAACGGCTCATGGGCACCCATGGGCAGGCAGGCGAGGATCCGATCGAGCCGCCGCGTGCCACACCTTATCCGCATCCGGCCGTGGCACACGAGCCGGTCATCGAGGCGGTCGCAAGGAAGCTCCGGGGAGAGGGGCTTCACCCGTTCCATCTGCCGCAGGCCGTCGACATGCATGAGGGCGGAACCTGCATCCGCTGCAAGACCTGCGACGGTTTCGCCTGCCGCCTGGGTGCGAAGAACGATGCCGAGATCCGGCTGGTCGACCCGGCCCTTGCCACCGGCAATGTGGACCTCGTGCTGAACACGAAAGTCCTGCGGTTGCTGACCGATCCCACAGGCGCCCGCGTCGCGGCCGTCGAGGTCGAGGAAGATGGCCGGCCGCGCACCATCAAGGGCGGTCTTTTCATCTCGGCCGCCGGCGCCATCAATTCCGCCGCCCTCCTGCTGCGCTCGGCCAACGACAAGCACAAGAACGGCCTGGGTAACAATCAGAGCGATCTGCTCGGGCGCAACTACATGGCCCACAACAACACCGCGATGATGGCGATCCACCCCATCCGCAAGAATCCGGTGACCTTCCAGAAGACGCTGTGCATCAACGATTTCTATTTCGAGAATGCGGTGCGGCCTTATCCGCTCGGCAACATCCAGGGGCTGGGCAAGCTTCAGGCCGGCATGCTGACCGCGCGGGTCAAATGGGCGCCGGAATGGGCCATGGGCTACTTCGCCGACCGCAGCGTCGACTGGTGGATCATGTCCGAGGATCTCCCCGATCCGGAAAACCGCGTCTCGGTCGACCCCGATGGCAAGATCCGGGTGGCCTTCACGCCCACCAACCTCAAGGCCCACAACGAGCTTGTGGCACATTGGTGCCAGGTCATGCGCAAGATCGGCTATCCGATCGTCATCACCCAGCGCATGGACATCAAGGTGTCGATGCATCAATGCGGCACGGCGCGCTTCGGAAATGATCCCGCGACCTCGGTGCTCGACCCGTACAGCCGCGTCTGGGACATCGACAATCTCTATGTGGTCGATGCCTCGTTCCTGCCGTCGTCGGCCGGGTTCAATCCGTCGCTGACCATCGTCGCCCAGGCGGTCCGCGCGGCCGAGCACATATCCAAGACGGTGCTGGTGGACAAGACGCCGGCCGGCGCAATGGCATGAAAGCGGACGCGGGGAGTGTTTGCACCGGCAAGGTGCTTGTGTCAGAGTCCGGCGAGCATGAGAGGAAGTGGACCATGACCAAGCAGGAAGACCATGCGGCAGACGCCGAAGGCCTTCTGGCGGCCATCGTCTTCCCGCGCGATGATGACGTCGACAGCCTTCTGTTCAGTGCTGCCGAACGGCTCACTGCCGAAGGTGTCCGCGTGCACGGCCTACTGCCGCGCTATGCGCCCGATCCACGCAGTCCCCGCTGCATCATGTTCGTGGAGAATCTTTCGGATGGACGCCGGTTCCGCATCTCGCAGGACCTTGGGCCGGACGCGAGCGGCTGCCGGCTTGATCCGGATGGGCTGGCGCAGGCCTGTGTCGCCGCGCGGTCGAGCCTTGGGCCGGAGACCGAATTCGTCATCGTCAACCGCTTCGGCCGGGCCGAGGCGGAAGGCGGCGGCGCCCGCGGCATCATCGAGGATTGCCTCGCCTCCGGCATTCCGCTGCTGGTGGCGGTGCGCGATGCCTATGAGGGCGACTGGCAGGATTTTCACGGCGGACTGGCCGAGACATTGGCCAATGACGAATCCGCCGTCACCGCGTGGTGCCTGAGGGCTGCGCGGCTGCGGAGCCACGCCGTCCCGGGTTGATCCCGGACAACTTCCAAGCCATCGCACCGCGGCTGCCGGGGGAATCTGCCGCGAGGGCCAGCTTCACAACGCGCGCAAATCACTTGATTCCACTGCAAAATCACCGCTAACTTTCTGATGTATCGATTTTGGTGAATTTCGCAGTAAAATGCAAGATTTTGCAGCATCATTTTGGCACGCGTTCGACTTGCTCTTGACGCTTGACCCCGATCTGCTGGAGATCGTGGCCCTGTCGCTGCGGGTCAGCCTGATTTCTGTCGGCATCGCGGCGGTGGTCGGATTGCCATTGGGCGCACTTCTTGCCATCGCCCGGTTTCCCGGCCGCTATGCCGTCGTCGTGGTGATCAGTTCGCTGATGGGGCTGCCGCCGGTAGTGGTCGGACTGTTCGTCTATCTGGTGTTGTCGCGTGCCGGCGTGCTCGGTCCCCTGGAACTGCTCTACACGCCGACGGCGATGATCATCGCC
>CAZECZ010000229.1:0-5768 GCA_964510815.1 uncultured Aestuariivirga sp. | reverse complement strand
GGAGGGCGGCGCGGACCTCGGGGATGACGGCAACCACCGAGGCGGCAGCCCCGACCTTTTCGTTGCGCAGCGCGCCATCTTCGAACGCCTGGGGATCGAGCCCGCGGGCTGCTGTGACTGCAGCTTCCGCATCCTGCGGGTCCTTGCCAGCTTGCAGAACGGCAAGCCCCACCATGCGGTATAGCGCGCCGGTATCAAGGAAATGGTAGCCGAAATGCGCCGCCAGCGCCCGGGCCACGGTGCCCTTGCCGGCCGCCGCCGGGCCGTCAACGGCAATGATCATGAGACCCCGGGCGCCATCATCCTGGCACCCATGCCATTCATCAGGCCGGTGAAATCCGGGAAGCTGGTGGCGATGAACCGGCTGTCGTCGACACTGGTATAGATGCGCGAGGCCAGCCCCATGACCAGGAACGACATGGCGATGCGGTGGTCCATGTGGGTGACGACACGGCCGCCGCCCGGTGCGCCGCCGCCGTGAACCTCCAGCCAGTCCCGGCCCGATTGAGTCATAACGCCATTGGCCTGGAGCCCCGCTTCCACCGCAGCCAGCCGGTCGCTTTCCTTCACCCGGAGTTCTTCCAGCCCTTCCATGCGGGTGCAGCCGTCGGCGAATGAGGCCGCAACGGACAGGATCGGATATTCGTCGATCATCGACGGGGCACGCGCCGCCGGAACCCGGATGCCGTGGAGGTGCGAATACCTGACATGCAGGTCGCCCACCTCTTCGCCGCCGGCCAGCCGCCGGTTTTCGATGGTGATGTTGCCGCCCATGTCGAGAAGCGTATCGATCAGGCCCGTCCGCGTCGGATTGAGCATGATGTTCTCGATCACGATGTCGGAGCCCTCGGTGATGAGGGCGGCCACCATCGGGAAGGCGGCGGACGAGGGATCGCCCGGAATCGCCAGGGTCTGCGCTTTCAGCTCGTGCTGGCCTTCGATGGTGATGTGGCGGGCGCCGTCCTTCACCTCAACGGCAATCTTCGCCCCGAAGCCGCCAAGCATGCGCTCGGTGTGGTCGCGCGTTGGCACCGGCTCGATGACCGTGGTCTTGCCCGGCGTGTTGAGGCCGGCCAGAAGTACGGCGGACTTCACCTGGGCCGAGGCCACGGGCAGGGTGTAGGTGACGGGCACCGGATCCTTGGCGCCATGCAGCGTCAGCGGCAGGCGGCCGCCTTCGGACGCCTCGAACCTTGCGCCGAACTGGGAGAGCGGTGTGATGACGCGTCCCATGGGCCGCTTCGACAGCGAGGCATCACCGGTGCACCGGGCCGTAAGTGGCGTTGCCGCCATCAGCCCCATGGCAAGCCTGACCCCCGTGCCGGAATTGCCGAAATCGAGGGGCGTGTCCGGCGAGGCGAGGCCGCCGACGCCCACTCCCTGAACCCGCCAGGCACCGTCGGCACCGCGCTCCGCCTTGGCCCCCAGCGCCGTCATCGCCCTGGCCGTATTGACCACGTCTTCGGCCTCGAGAAGGCCGGTGATGGTGGTTTCCCCGATGGCGACAGCGCCGAACATCAGGGCCCGGTGTGACATTGACTTGTCACCCGGGACCCGGATGCGGCCCTTGAGGCCCGAGGCCTTGCGGGAGGTGAGTGGGAGAGGCGGAATGGGTTGCGGCTGACTCATGGGGGGCTCCGATACACGATTGCCATTGCCTCTGTCACCACCCGGTTTCATTGTCTTTTGACAAGGCCTGGAAGACATGGCATGGAGCGGCCAAATATTGCGCTTCCAGCCATCGTCGAAAGGATCAACCCGTGGTCAAGGCTGAACTCGGAACAAAGCGCACATGCCCGTCATGTGCCGCCCGCTTCTATGATCTTCTGAAAGAACCGATCGTGTGCCCCAAATGCGGCGCCAACTTCATCGCGCCGTCTGTGTTGCCGTCCAAGGGCGACATGCCGGCGATGGCGCCGGCACCGAAGCAGCGCGAGACGGAATCCGAAGATATGGAGACCGCCGACGTCGAACTCGTCAGCCTCGAAGACGCCGAGGCGCCGGATGAGGCCGATGACGAAACCGCCGGAATCGAGGACGTGGATCTCGGCGAAGACGCCGAAGGCGATGATGAGGATGATACCTTCCTGGTCGAGGAAGAAGAGGAAGGCGACAACATGTCTGGCCTTCTGGACAGCGGTCCGGGCGGCAAGGAAGACGACGACGAAGGCTGATCACTTTCTGCTTGATTGTTTGCGGGCGCGGAACTAGGTTCCGCCCCGCTTCGCCACCCCCATGTGGCGGTTCTGGGTTGGTTAAGGGGTCATAGCTCAGTTGGGAGAGCGCTTGAATGGCATTCAAGAGGTCGGCGGTTCGATTCCGCCTGGCTCCACCATCCAGTCTCTGACGAACGTACGGTTCTCTGGTCACTCCCGAATAGCCCCGACATTCCCGCGGTTTGCGCAGTTCGCGCGGCGCAATTGTGGTCTCACTTGAGACTTTGACTGGGGCATTTCGCCGGCATTCTGGTCGTTGTCTCAGGCCTGCGAAAACATTTTCCCAAATCCGTTTGTCAATTGCGCCGAGACAGGTTCGTCACTGACGGGAGACGGGTACCATGTGAGGACGCCTTCGCTGAATGATCAGGGCTGGATCTTGATCTGATCCAGCCAGTGCCGTCACTGCGCGATGGCCTTCAGCAGTCTGGTCCGTGCTTCGCTCCGGATCGGCCTCATGGATGTAGCTGGATCATCATGTCCAAGAACCTCGCGTTTGCGGACCGGCGACGGCTTGGACCAGGCAATGGCTAGAAATTGCGGTTGAAGGTCGCCATCGGAGTTTTCCAGCTCTGATGATTTGTCATCTGCACGTGAGGTCACGACAAGCCGGTCGTGATGGACGACGAGCTTGTCCAGGTGGTCACGAATGACTTCGACGGCACTTTTGCTGATTCCTGGGTTTGGAATGATATCCAGGTGCGTGGCCATCGCCTCTATCACGACCTGCTCGATCGCACCGGCAGGGACCCGAAACACCGATCCCGCCTTGGCCTTCTGCCCATGTGCTAGGACCCAGGATTGATAGTAGTGGTATCGGACATTCCCCTTCTTCACATGGACGGGTGTCATTCGATTGCCGGCATCGTGATGGATGAGACCCGCGAGCGTGGCCCCGGATCGCTCGTAGCCACATCTCTTGATGCTGGCGTTCGATTTGCGGATCTCCTGAACGGCGTCAAACAGTTCTGCCGCGATGACCGGTTCGTTGCGCAATCCAGAACCGACGATTGGCGGCGCCTGAACACTTGCTGACCCCAATCCATTGATCACCCGGGCAAACTTCGTGCACTCAGAGAATGATGGGCGAAGGATCAGTCCTGAATAAGGACGGTTCGGGCGGACGCTGCTAGCTCACCCGGCATCGACGTCTTTCGCAATTTATATGGAAGCCAAGTCCGGATCGGCCTCCCGCCCACGGGGGCGGTTGCGGCGTCCGAGCGAACTTCGCTCTGGCGAAATATGAGGAGAATGGAGGATCACCATGTAGCCGCAACGCTATCACCTTGCGCCGCAGCCTGGGCGCACGCGATGTCCAATAACTCGATCAATTACCCCCCAAACGCGGCCAAGCTGCCACCGGGAAGCTCGGAAACCAGAAGATGACCATGATCAATACAACAACGACCGTGGCCCCAGTCGACAACGGCGTCAACGTGGACGCTCTTCTCGGCGCACGCTCAGCCCTCGAACAGGCGCCCGAAGCCGCCCGGTTCACGTGGCGCGCCGCGTGCGAATGGGTGAACGGCACCCACAGCCGCTCCACGATCGGCGGTTTCTTTGGCCTCGGCGCGGAACAGAACCGCGACAAGACCTTTTCCGTCGACGCCGACCATCCCCATGTCTTCGCGTCCGGGGACAAGGCGCCAACGCCTGTCGAACTGGTTCTCTCGGGGCTGGCCGGATGTCTAACCGCGGGCATTGCCGCCGTGGCCCAGCGCCGCGGCATCCAGCTGCACAGCGTCAAGGCCTCCCTCGAGGCCGACATGGATCTTCAGGGCATTCTCGGCATCGATGACGGCGTGCGCAACGGCTTTGGCGCCATCCGCGTCCACTTCGACATTCGTGCCGACGCCAGCGGCGACGACATCAAGGCACTGGTCGCCCAGTCGCAGAAGCGGTCGGCGGTCTTCGACATCGTCACCAATCCGACCAACGTCTTCGTTTCCGTCAACTGACATCAGCACCAACAGGGAGCGAGTGTCGTGGCCCACGCGACCACCATTGTCATTGGCGCCGGCCAGTCGGGATTGGCCATGAGCAAGCATCTCACTGACCGTTCTATTGACCATGTGGTCCTTGAGCGCGGTGAGGTTGCAAACTCCTGGCTAACCGAGCGGTGGGACTCGCTCCGTTTGCTCACGCCGAACTGGCAGAGCCGGCTTCCCGGCTACGCCTATTCGGGTGATGACCCTGACGGCTACATGATCATGCCGGAGGTCCTGGCGTTCTTCAAAGCCTATGCGAAGGTCTCGCAGGCGCCGATCCGGACGGAAACGTGCGTGCTGAGCGTCCGGCAACGTGACGGAGGTTACGAAGTCCAGACCAATCAAGGGCCCTGCACCTGCCGCACACTGGTGATTGCGAGCGGTGCCTGCACCATCGCCAATGTCCCCCGCTGCGCCTTGGCCTGCCGCGGCCGGCTGCCCGTGCCGAACGGCGGCGCACGACGTCGGCCCATGACGTCGAGTTCTTCACCGCCATGACCGGAGATCGAAACCCCATCCACTACGACAAGCCGTTGGCGCAGAGATCGCCGTTCGGCGGTCTCATCGTGCAAGGCGGTGCGCGTGGGTCAGGAAATTGTTGCCTGCGTGGTGGCCTAATCCGTCCGGGAAGACAAACCGATATGCCGCGTGGAGACGGCCGTGCGCAACGCCGATGGAGATATCTGCGTTGCCGGTACGGCTGTCACCTACACGATGCCGCTGCTGGCCTACGCGGTGGACGACTCATGACACAGGTCAGCGCTCGTCTCATGGCGACACCAGAGGCCCTATTGCTGCTGGAAACTGGCTATTGCAGCGGGTCTGGATCCGTCGCCGCCGTGCGGCGCGGCTATGTGACGGTTGTCGCCGCGACGATCACCATGGCGATGGGTTTCGGTGGCCTTGGATTGATCACTGTCCTGATGCCGTCGATCGAGGCCGGCCTTGGATGGTCACGCTCCGACACGAGCCTGGGTTATGCCGCCATGTCGGCGGGCATCGCCATCGGCGGCGCAGTCTGGGGCCGGCTTTCCGATCGCCAGGAGCTGAGGGCGCTGCTGGCAACCGGAGGGGTGTGCATGATCGCATTGCTGTTCGCCCTGCCGGCGGTCCATCAATGCCAATGTGCTTCTGCTCTGCCTCGCCGCCTTCTTCTGCTGCTTGGACCTTCGCCGGTGACCGCTCGCCACGATCAACCCACCTGGCGGCTTGCCGCGCGGCACTTCCCCTGCCGCAAGCAACCGCTGCACCTGCCTAAGCCAATCCAACCTCGGAGTTCATCCTATGTCCCAAATATTCGATAGCATTCTCGACACCATCGGCCATACGCCGGTGATCCGCATCAATCATCTGGCGCCTGATCACGTCAGCATTTACGCCAAGCTCGAGTCCTTCAATCCGATGGGTTCGGTCAAGGACCGCCTGGCACTCGGCGTGATCGAAGCGGCGGAACGCGACGGCCGGCTGAAGCCGGGCCAGACCGTTGTGGAGGCAACCAGCGGCAACACCGGCATCGGTCTTGCCATGGTGTGTGCCAGCAAGGGTTATCCCCTGGTGATCGTGA
>CAZECZ010000228.1:0-5834 GCA_964510815.1 uncultured Aestuariivirga sp. | reverse complement strand
TCGTCACCAGCCTGATCAGCATCCTCAAGAAGCGGAAAGAGGCGAAGGAGTAGGGGAACTTGTGATACGAATTGGCCAGCCAATTGGATGAGCGACTGTAATCGCTCATCTGGAGGTCATATGGAGAATTCTGTTTCTAGGCATCTTCTGACAATGTGAGGCTGGCTCTGACTTTTTTTGCCTCCCAAACGCCCGCCTGATATCCTCCTGCGCGTCACTTATCACCTCGGCCAGCGTCGAGAAGTCATCTGAGCTTGGAGGATCTTGCTCTGGATTCCCGGACTCCTGACGAGCCCGTTCTCTTACTTGCTGTGGGATACGCGTTTCATGGTCATCGACGATCTTTGCAAGGATCGGGCGGACAATGGTCTCGGTCCCAATTTTGTGCATTGGTGGAGGCGACGAGTTGCCAGTCTCGTGAAGACAGTCCAGAAAACAACGGCCGGCGTCTTCGACATTCTTGAAGCGGCGTGTCTGTGTGGAACGAGGACTGAGGCGCGTCAAGCGGTCCGCCGCTGCTCGATCAGCCTGACTCTTGACGGAATCGCCAAGAGTCAGAAAAGTTGATCGTCGCCAATATGCCGGAGCGGAAATGTCCCGCCAAAGTGGGTCCACTTTGGCGCATTCCGCTGCGTTAGGCCTTCTTGACGAACTCCGTCTTCAGCACCAGTCCCTTGATGGACGAGGTGCGGCCCTCGATTTCGCCGGGGCTGCCGGTCAGGCGGATGTTCTTGATGAGCGTGCCGCGTTTCAGCGTTTCGCCAGCGCCCTTGACCTTCAGGTCCTTGATGATGTGAACCGAGTCCCCGTCCTTCAGGATGTTGCCGTTCGCGTCCTTCACGTCGTCCATGATGTATTCCCTGTCTTGATCTGCCGTTCCATAGCACGGCGCGGATGAAATGTTCGGTTCAATGGTGACGCGGGCCAGTGGCTCCGCCGGATTGGTTCCATCAGGCCCGGCCAGCCATGTTGGGGAGGGGAATCCGGACTTCCGGGGCGGGGCCGGCGACGCCCTGGGGCGCGTGACAGGCCCGGAAAAATTTTTTGGCAGCAAGCCGCTATGATTTACGCAACACTATTGCGCTCCGGAAGGGCTCCAGAAACCGTGTCCAAATCAACAAAAAACGGCCGCATTGCGCGGCCGTTTCGATACTGTCAGGTGATGCTCACCACTTGGCTTCGGGCGGTACCGGGTTGTCGTTGCCGGTGCCCACCACCCACTGCTCGAAGTCGATGATCGAGCCGGTCATCATGCCGGACTCGGCACTCGACAGGAAGGCGACGGCGCGGGCCACCTCCGTGGGCTTGAGCAGACGGCCGAAGGGCCGTGCCGCCTCGGCCTTCTCCTGCCAGCCGGCCTCGGCATCGTGGTAGGTCTTCATGATGCGGTCCTCGCCGGGCGTGTCCATCCAGCCGATGTTGAGGCCATTGACCCGGATCCGGTAGTTCATCACGCTGAAGGCCACGTTCTTGGTGAGCACCGAGAGCGCCGCCTTCGAGCCGCAATAGGCGGTGATGAAGTCCTGGCCGCCATGGCTCGCCATCGACAGGATGTTGACGATGGTGCCGCTCGTCCGCGACCTCTTCATCAGGTGCAGGGCGTCCTGCATGATGAAGAACGGCGCCTTGACGTTGATATTGAACATGCCGTCGAACAACTCCGGGCTGGTATCCCAGATGGTGCCGCGGTCGGTCATGCCGGCGGCGTTCACCACCGCGTCGACCTTGCCGAACTCCTTGTCGCAGGCGGCGACGAGCTTCCTCGCGTCATCGAGCTTGCTCAGATCGGCCTCGATGAAGACGGTCTTCACACCCTTGCCTTCGAGGTCGGCCTTGACGCGGGCGCCGTTCTTGGCATTGCGGCCGGCGATCACCAGACCTTTCACGCCGCGGTCGGCAAAGAGGTGGGCGATGGCTTCGCCCAGCCCTTGCGTCGAACCGGTGACGACGGCGATCTTGCCATCCATCGACAGGTTCTGGAGTGACTCGATGTTCATGGCTCAGGCCACCTTGACCGGCTTGCCGGTCTGCCACGAAACGGTAGCGGCATCGGCCAGCTTCTGCGCCTGCAAGCCATCGTAACCGTTGGGCTCAACGGCTTTCCCGTTGGTGACGGCGTCGATGAATGTCAGCACCTCGGAAGAATAGGCCTGGCCGTAACGCTCGGTGAAGAAGTGCAGCACGGGATCGGCGTGGAAGCCGTCGGCGTTGGCGATCTCGACCGTGGTGTTGTGCACGTTGGCGGCGCGCAGCATGCCTTTGGAGCCGTGCACCTCGATCCGCTGGTCATAACCATAGGTGGCGCGGCGCGAGTTGGTGATGACGGCGATCTTGCCCGATGCCGTCTGCATCTGCACCGCGGCGGTGTCGACGTCGCCTTCCTCGCCGATGGCCTTGTCGACCAGCGCCGAACCCAGCGCGTTCACCACCACGAATTCCTCGCCGACCAGGAAGCGGGCGAGGTCGAAGTCGTGGATCATCATGTCGCGGTAGAGGCCGCCTGACAGCTTGACGTATTCGGCCGGCGGCGGCGCCGGGTCACGGCTGATGATGGTGGCGATCTCGACATTGCCGACATCGCCCTTGCGGATGCGCCCCGCCAACGAGGCGAAGTTGCTGTCGAAGCGGCGATTGAAGCCAATCATCAGGGTCGTCTTGTTCTTTTCGATGACCTTCAGGCATTCCTGGATGCGCTCGACCGAGAGGCTCACCGGCTTTTCGCACAGCACGGCCTTGCCGGCGTTGGAGCCGGCCTCGATCTGCTCGGCATGGAATGGGGTGGGGGTGGCAATCAGGATGGCGTCGACGTCCTTGGCCGTGATGATGTCACCGACGCTCGCCACCTTGGCGCCGACCTCGGCAGCCAGGTCCTGTGCGGCCTTGGGCATGGCGTCGGCCAGATAGGCGACCTTGGCCTTGCCGGACGCCGCAATCGTGCGGGCGTGAACCTTGCCGATGCGGCCTGCACCCAGTACTCCAAATCTCAACATCTCGGGTCCTCCTCTGACCTCGTCGCAGCGCCGTTTCGGCTGCGAATCTCACTGCATTCAGCACGCTTTTTCATGCTTTTCGTCGTCAATTTGAAGCCCGCACCGGGATCTGATGACATGCCGATTCTTGGGCGCCCAAAATTTTTTCACCCATGCCATAACCACGGCCGCAAATAAAGTTGCAAAACCACGTCATCGTCAAATTCATGTGCAGGGAGGTTGCTGGATGGCTCATGTGGAATAAACATTCCGAATTGACTTTATTTTGGAATTGTTGTTTCGTATTGTCAAGTGACCAATCGATCATCGGAGGAGATTATGGCCTCGGCTCGCGAGACAGAAGGGCGTCTTGACGTCATCACCATCGGACGCTGTTCCGTCGACCTCTATGGGCAGCAAATCGGCTCCCGGTTGGAGGACGTCACCTCCTTTGCCAAATCGATCGGCGGCTGCCCATCCAATATCGCCATCGGCACTGCGAGGCTAGGCTTGAAATCGGCCGTCATTACCCGGGTCGGCGACGAGCAGATGGGCCGCTTCGTGAAAGAACAAATGGCGCGCGAGGGCGTGTCGCTCGAAGGCATCGTCACCGATCCCGCCCGGCTCACATCGCTGGTGCTGCTCTCGGTCGAGAACGACAAGACATTTCCCCTCATCTTCTATCGCGACAACTGTGCGGACTCGGCACTGTGTGAAGATGACATCGACGAGGACTTCGTCCTGTCGTCGGCGTCGGTGCTGGTGACGGGCACGCATTTCGCCAAGCCCAACACGGACGCCGCCCAGCGCAAGGCCATGCGCATCGCCAAGGCCAAAGGCCGCAAGGTGATCTTCGACATCGATTACCGCCCCAATTTGTGGGGTCTCGCTGGCCTCGGTGCCGGCGAAGAGCGCTACATCAAGTCGGACGCTGTGTCCGAGCATCTGAAAAGCATTCTCCCGGATTGTGACCTGATCGTCGGTACCGAGGAGGAGGTCCACATCGCGGCTGGTTCCGAGGATACGCTCGAGGCCCTCAACATCATCCGCGCCATGTCAAAGGCGGTGATCGTCTTGAAGCGCGGCCCCATGGGCTGCGTCGTCTATCCGGCGGCCATTCCCGCTTCGCTCGACAAGGGCATCGTCGGCACGGGCTTCCCGATCGAGGTCTATAATGTGCTGGGCGCCGGCGATAGCTTCATGTCCGGCTTCCTGCGCGGCTGGCTCAAGGGCGAAGACTTTGCGACGTCGGCCACATGGGCCAATGCCTGCGGCGCCTTTGCCGTGTCCAGGCTGCTCTGCTCGCCGGAAATTCCGACCTGGGAAGAACTGCAGTATTTTCTCAAGCACGGTAGCCCCTACAAGGCGCTGCGCAAGGACGAGGCGATCAATCACGTCCATTGGGCGACGACGCGCCGCGACCAGCCGGCCCAGCTTCTGGCCCTGGCTGTGGATCATCGCATGCAGCTCGAGGAGATGGCCGACAAGGCGGGCGCACCGCGCGAGCGGCTCAACGCCTTCAAGCAGATGGCGGTTGCCGCCATTGCCAAGGTCTCGGGCGGCAAGCCTGGCTTCGGCACGCTGCTGGATGACGTTTATGGCCGCGAAGCCATGTTCGACGCGGCGAAACTCGGCTTGTGGATCGGCCGGCCGCTCGAACAGCCGGGCTCGCGCCCCTTGCGCTTCGAGTTCACCCAGGATGTCGGCGCGCGCCTTGCCGAATGGCCGGTGACGCACACCATCAAGTGCCTGTCCTTCTATCACCCGGACGATCCGGCGGAGCTGAAGGCCGAGCAGTCGCAGAAGTTCCGTACGCTCTACGAAGCCGCCCGCAAGGTGGGCCGCGAGCTGCTGCTCGAAATCATCGCCGGCAAGCACGGTACGCTGGACGAGACCACCATCGCGCGGGCGCTCGAAGACCACTATGCGCTGGGCATCAAGCCCGACTGGTGGAAGCTCGAACCGCAGGCGACACCCAAGGCGTGGGACAACATCGCCGCCACCATCCGCAAGCACGATCCATGGTGCCGCGGTATCGTTCTTCTCGGTCTTGATGCGCCGGAGGATGAACTGGCCAAGGGCTTCGAGGCCACGGCCGGCTGCTCCGCGGTCAAGGGCTTCGCCGTCGGCCGCACGATCTTCACCCACGCCGCGCAACAGTGGCTGGCCGGCAAGATGAGCGATCAGGCCGCGACCGCCGATATGGCAGAGCGTTTCGGCAACCTCGTCAGTATCTGGAACAGGACGCACAAGGCCATCGCGGCCTGATCGAGAAAGTGGCCGGTGCTTGATGGGGGTTGCAAGGCTTTGCTAGACTCCCATGCACCGTTGAAGCGCGGCGGTTTCGCCGCCGGTTACGGACTGATCGAGGAAAGAGACTGAAGCATGTCCAAGCTCAAGATTCATCCGCAGGCTGATGAAGGCCGCATTGTCCATGTCACGCCGGAATCGGCGGAGTGGACCTATGTGGGTTTCGATCTTTGGAAGCTGAAGCCGGGCCAGGTGGCCAAAGGTGGCGAGAAGGACCGTGAAGTCTGCCTCGTGTTCATTGGTGGCAAAGGGCATGTGAAAGCTGGCGAGCAAGATTTCGGTGTGATCGGCGAGCGTCATTCACCTTTCGAGGGGAAGCCTTGGTCTGTCTATGTGCCGGCGGGCGAAAGCTGGTCGGTCACCGCTGAAAATGACGTGACACTCGCCGTCTGTGTCGCGCCGGGTGAAGGCGGCAAGCATCCGGCCCGCGTCATCGGCCCCGACGCCCTGCATCAGGAGACGCGCGGCAAGGGCAACAATGTGCGCCATGTCACCAATATCATTCCGGAATGGGAGCCAGCAGAGGGGCTGCTGGTGGTGGAGGTGATCACACCT
>CAZECZ010000227.1:0-5921 GCA_964510815.1 uncultured Aestuariivirga sp. | reverse complement strand
GCAAGCGCTTCCTGCCAGATGCCCGTTGCACGCTCGGCAGCAGACTTGCCGCCGGCCTCGACCCATGCGCCGTAGTTTTGTGTAGATGAGACAAGCGGCCGATAAAAGGCGGTCTCGACGGTGTCGATGGTGCGTTGCGAGCCGAAGAAATGACCGCCGGGGCCGACCTCCTCGAGCTCTCCCAGCGCCAGTGTTTCGTCATTCACCGGCACCGGCTCCAACACATGCATGATGCTCTGCACGATCTCGCAATCGAGCACGAATTTTTCGTAGGAGGTGCAGAGGCCTCCTTCGACCCAGCCCGCCGCATGCATCAGCAGGTTGGTCCCGGCATAGACGGCGCTGGACACGGCGTTGGACGATTCATAGCCCGAGGCGAAGTCGGGAATGTTCGAGGCGCTGAAGTTCGATGAGCGAAGCGGCATGCCGTAGCGCCGCGCCATCTGCGCGCCAATGATCGTGCAGCGCATCATCTCGGCCATGCCATAGGCGGGCGCACCGGTTCGCATGTCGACATTCTTTGAAGCACAGCCATAGAGGACAGGTGCGCCGGGCCGCACCAGTTGGGCCAAGGTCAGGCCGAACAGGATTTCGGCTGAGGTGACGGCCATGGCGCTGGCGATCGTCGCCGGGGTGGAGGCGCCCGCCATAACGAACGGCGTGATCAGGGTCGGCTGGCCGTGGCGGGCCATGTCCATGACGCCGATGGTCATCGGCACATCATATTGCAACGGCGTGTTGGTGTTGATGATCGAGAACACGCCGGGGCTCCGGCCGAATTCATCGAGCGTTTCGCCACGCGCCATGGCGCACATGGTCAGTACGTCCTCGATGCGCTTGCGGCTCTGGCAGAAGACGTAGGGCACCTTGTCGGTCAAGGTCAGCATGGCGAAGGCCGCATCGAGATGGCGGAAGCGCACTTCGATGTCGAGTGGTTCCACCGGCCAGCCGTTCATCTGCACCACGTTGAAGTATTGTGTCAGCTTGAGGAGTTCGGAAAGATCGGCCAGCGTGCCGGTGCGGCGGCCGCGGACGAGATCGGCCGCATGCGGCGGGCCCAGCACGGCGGCGGTCGTCAGGCGGTCGCCGCCCAGCGTCACAGTGCGGCCGCGGTTGCGGGGCGTCAGCGCGATCTCGGAAGGTACGGTCTTCAGCGCGGCGTCGATGATGTCGCGCCCGATCCGCACCCGGCCGTCTGCCTCGTCGATCAGGGCGCCGGCGCTCGCAAAGATGCCGCGTGCCTCCTTCACTGCGCAGCGCACACCGATCCGTTCGAGGATGGTCAGCGCCGCCTCATGCAGCGCTTCGACCTCGTCATCGGAAATGATGCGGAGTTTCGGCAGCGGATTGCGCAGTTGCCGCCATGATTGCTGCACGATGTCGGAAGCGCGTCGCCGGCGGTGAGGGGCACTGGGCCGCATGCGGGTGTCTCAGGCGAAGCTCTTGAGCCGGCCGTAGAGCGCCTTGTCGATGGGAATGCCCTCCTTCGACAGGCGCTTGATATTCGCCGCCCGGCGTGAATTGGGAAGCCTTGCGCCCTCTTGTGCTGTGATAGATTTCACCAGGGCCGTCACCTGCTTTGTGAACGCGCCGGCGGAAAACATTTCCGGCTCGATGGCGATGAAGAACTGGCCGCAACCGATGGGCTTGCCGTCGTTGAGCATGAACGAGCCCATCTGGGGGCCTCTGTTTGAACCCGTCAGGGCGGCGCACATGACCTCGACGATGAGGCCCCAGCCAAAGCCCTTATAGCCACCGGATGGGGCCATCGAGCCTTCCAGTCCCTTGGCTGGATCCGTGGTTGGTTTGCCGTCACTGTCGAGCGCCCAGCCCAGCGGAATGGGACGGCCCTCGTCGGCTGCGCGCTTCACCGCGGTCCACGCCACCGCTGACGATGACTGGTCGATGAGGAAGCTGATCTTGCCGTTCTTGCCGGGCACCGCGAAGGACATCGGGTTGGTGCCGAGGATCTTCTTCTTTCCACCAACCGGCGCGATTGCCGCGGAGGAGTTGGTGAAGCCGAAGGCCAAGAGGCCATGCCTGGCGAGATAGCCGGTGTGGAATCCCAGCGTCGCCGAATTATAGGAGGCGTGAACGGCGAGCCCGGCGATGCCGTTCTTCTTCGCTGCCGGGATCAGCTTGTCAAAGCCCTTCTCGATGGCCGGGTGGGCGAAGCCCCGATTGGCGTCGACGCGAAAGGCGACGGGCGAGAGCTTCGTCACCTTCGGCTTCGCCTTGCCGTCCACCTTGCCGCTTTGCACATGCTCGCAATAGTACTGCAGCCAGTAGAAACCGTGGCCTTCGAGGCCGGACAGTTCCGTGTCGAGGATGGCCTCGGTGAAATAACCGGCATTGGCTGGCGCCGTTCCCGCACCAGTCAGGGCGTCGAAGATGAGGGCCCTGGCATCCCTGGGCTTCAATCTGATCATGTTGTTGGCCATATGCCTTGCGTCCTACGCGTCTTCCTTGTCGGCCTCGAAGATGACAGGTCCCATGGCATGCAGAATGTCTTTCGAGAGGAAACAGCGGATCAAGTGGCCTTTGTCCAATTCCACCAAGGGTGGCAGTTCCTTCTCACACCTGTTGCCCGGAACTTCTGACTTGTGTGGGCAGCGGGTCTGGAATGGGCAACCGGGCGGCGGATTGGTCGCCGAAGGGATGTCTCCTTCGAGCACGACCTTGCGCTTTGTGTAGTGGGTATCAGCAATCGGGATGGCCGACAGGAGCGCTTCCGTGTAGGGGTGATAGGGCGGCGCGAAGATCTGGTCGGTGGTGCCCTTTTCCACCACAAAACCCAAATACATCACGACGACGCGGTCTGAGAGATAGCGCACGATCGACAGGTCGTGGCTGATGAAGACCATCGTGGTCTTTGAACTGCGCTGGATGTCCATCAGCAGTTCGGTGACTGCCGCCTGCACCGATACGTCGAGCGCCGACATCGGCTCGTCGGCGATCACCACGCGGGGATGTCCGGCAAAAGCGCGGGCCACGCCGATCCGCTGCTTCTGTCCACCGGAGAGCTGCCGTGGCATGCGGTTCTCGAAGGCCCGCGGCAACTTCACCAGGTCCAGCAGTTCGAGCATGCGCTTGTGTCGATCTTCCTGGGTCTTGCCGATGTTGAACTTCTCAAGCGTACGCATGATCTGGGAGCCGATGGTGTGGCTCGGATTCAACGTGTCGAACGGGTTCTGGAACACCATCTGGATCGAAGAAATTGTGGCGGTGTCACGTTCCTCCACACCGGTGTTCTGAATTTCCTGGCCGTCAATGGTGACCGTGCCAGACGAAGCGGTTTCAAGTCCGAGGAGCACCTTCGCCAGGGTTGACTTCCCGCAGCCCGACTCGCCCACGATGGCGATGGTCTCGGCTGCATGGGCCACAAGACTGATGTCTTCGTTGGCCTTGACGGTGCGTTTCTCGGCTCCTCCAAAAATCTCGTTGGCCGCCACCTTGTAGTGCTTCTGCAGGTTGTCGATCTTGAGCACGGGTTCGCCGCGCTTGATCGCTTCGGTGGCGCCGCGGCCTTCTGGCGGTGCGCTCCAGTCAATCTCCTGGAAGCGAAGGCAACGGCTCTCATGGCGTATATCGTCCGGTACCGAGATCATCGGCACGTCGGCCTTGTTGCACAGACCGTCGGCAAAATAAGGGCAGCGCGGGGCGAAATTGCAGCCATGGGGCCGCTCGTGGGGCAACGGCAGCTGGCCGGGGATGGCAGTCAACGGGCGCTCGTTCTTGTCGGTGCCGGGCAGCGCGATCGACCGGAACAACCCCTGCGTATAAGGGTGCCGCATGCGGCCGAAAACGTCGTCGATGTTGCCGGTCTCCACCGCTTCGCCCGAGTACATGACCGTGATCCGGTCACAGGTTTCGCGGATGAGACCGAGATTGTGGGACACGAAGATCATCGAGGTGCCGAACTTGTGGCCAAGATCCTTCACCAGTTCCACGATGCCGGCTTCCACCGTCACGTCGAGCGCCGTCGTTGGCTCGTCAAGCAGCAGCAGTGCCGGCTTCGACAGCAATGCCATGGCGATGACGATGCGCTGCTGCTGGCCGCCGGAGAGCTGGTGCGGATAGGAGCCCAAGATGCGCTCGGGGTCCGGCAGGCGCACGGCCTGCACCATCTCAAGGGCGCGGGCGCGAGCTTCCTCCTTGGAGATCTTCTCGTGGATGAGCGGCACTTCCATCAGCTGCTGATCGATCTTCATCGACGGATTGAGACTCGCCATGGGCTCCTGGTAGACCATGGCGATCTCATTGCCGCGGATGGCGCGCAGTTCCTCGTCCGACATGGTGCCCATGTCGCGGCCCTTGAACTTGATGGTGCCGCTCTTGATCTTGCCGCGGTTGCCCATATCCCGCATGATGCCGAGCGCCACCGTCGACTTGCCGCAGCCGGACTCGCCGACGATGCCCATGGATTCTCCGGGCATCACTTTGCAGGAGAAGTCGATGACCGCCGGGATTTCACCCGCTCTGGTCCAGAAGGAGATGTGGAGGTTTTCGATTTCGAGGATCGGTTCGGTCATTGTCTTCCTCCTCAATCCCTGAGAGATTCTTCACGCAAGGCGTCGGCCAGCAGGTTGAGGCCGAGGACCAGGCTCATCAACGCCACGGCCGGTGAAACACCCTGCCAGAAGAACAAGCGAAGCTGGGCGACCTGGCTGCCGTCCTTGATGGCGGTGCCCCAGTCCGGGCTTTCCGGACCCATGCCAAGGCCGAAGAAGCCCAAGGTGCCGAGCAGGATGGTCGTATAGCCAATTCGCAGGCAGGCATCGACGATCAATGGTCCCCTGGCATTGGGCAGGATTTCCCACAGCATGATGTACCACGGGGTTTCACCGCGGGTCTGTGCGGCGGCGACATAGTCGCGGGTCTTGATGTCGAGAACAAGGCCGCGCACGATTCGGAACACGCCGGGCGAAGAGGCGAAGACCACGGCGATGAAGATATTAAGCTCGTTGGGTGCAATCGAAATGATGCCCAGCGGATCATAGCGCAGCACGAGGCCGGTCCATATCCAGGCGCCGATGACGATGGTGATCGCCATGTAGATATAGAGCTTGTCTGGCCGCTTGTCGTAGCGCGTCCAGAACACCGCGCAGAAGAACAGGACCGGCACGATGAAGAGCACACCCGCCATCGCGTAGGGAATGATCGTATCCATGATGCCCGGTGTCACCAGCAAGTAGAACAGCAGGATGACCGGGAAGGCGAGCACGAGATTGGCGAGGAACGACAGGACGTTGTCGGTCTTGCCGCCGAAATAGCCGGCTGGCAGGCCCAGCGACGCACCGACGATGAGTGCGATGAGCGTGGCGGCGGGCGCGATGGTGAGCACGATGCGGGCCCCGTGCACGAGACGGCTAAAAACATCGCGTGCCAAGTGGTCGCCGCCGAGCAGGAAGACGATATGCGACTCGGGCTCGATGGCACCCGGGATCGCGTTTTTCATGATGGCGATCTGCACCCGCGGATCGAGTGGCGCGACAAGATGGGAGAACACCGCGGTGAACAGCCAGAACAGGCAGATCATGACGCCGATGGTTCCGGTCCAGCTGTCGAACAGCCGGCCAAAGATGCCGAGCCGCCGCTTGTAGGTCCGCGCGCCCACGTAGACGAGTGCGAGCGCAAGCCAGACAGGCCAGAAGCGGTAGAGAACGCCGCCGATAATGCCGATGAGACCAACCGTTTCCATGCGATCCTCCTAGCTCACACGGATACGCGGGTTGAGGAAGGCGTAGCCGATATCGGAGATCAGCTGCGTCAGCAGGACCAAGACCACCGAAATGACGCCGCAGGCCAGCACCAGGTCGATGTCGTTGTTGGCCGCCGCCTGCACCAGCAGATAGCCGAAGCCCTTGTAGTTGAACATGCTCTCAGTGACGACGACACCGGTAAGAAGCCAGGGAAACTGC
>CAZECZ010000226.1:0-5957 GCA_964510815.1 uncultured Aestuariivirga sp. | reverse complement strand
CACGTGCGTCTCTTTGGAAAGGCACTTCGCCTGCGCTGCGAACCTATCGCCTGTTCGTCAGCGAAGAAAGCCGGTGCAATGAACAAGAACTTTCGGGAGCAGGAGGCTGCCGGGAACGGAACGCACGGCCCGCTTGTCCGTTCCGCCGCCGGCGGGTCGGCTCTCCCGGAATCGGCGCCGCGAACGAAATTATATGTCATTACACATCATTATAAAGTTATGCTCAATAAGAGTAAAACAGTGAGCGGTGGTATTTTTCGCTTCCTGGCAAGCCCACCGTTCGGCTGCGAGGCCACACCGGGACGATCTGTCGGATGCGCATACAGCAATCCTCTGGATTGCGACCAAAAGCGGGATGTGCCGTCGTTGCAACGGTGAGGCACATTTGGCATGTTCCGCCCGCACATCACGCGAGAAGGGGAAGGGCGGGCACCGGCGGAATGGAAATCGTTTTGTCCGTCGGCACATCTAGGCAGGCGCCGCGACCACATCCGTGACAGCACTGGGCCCAGAAAAGGGGACGTCCAAATGAGCCAGTTACTTTGGGGGATCATCGCCTGCGGGGCGTTGTCCATCATCTATGCCGCTTACACTATTCAGTCCGTTATGAAATCGGACGCCGGCAACGCACGCATGCAGGAGATTGCCTCCGCGGTGCGCGAAGGCGCTCAAGCCTATCTCAATCGCCAATATACGACGATCGCCATGGTTGGCGCCGTTGTCTTTATTGCTGCCTGGCTGCTGCTCGGGCCCCTCGTCGCCATCGGCTATCTGATCGGTGCGGTGCTCTCGGGCGCTGCCGGATACATCGGCATGAACGTCTCGGTGCGTGCCAACGTGCGGACCGCACAGGCCGCCACCAAGTCGCTTGCGGGCGGTCTCGATCTCGCCTTCAAGGCCGGCGCGGTGACCGGCATGCTCGTGGCCGGTCTCGCCCTGCTCGGCGTCGCCGTCTATTACTCCATCCTCATCGGGCCGCTGGGCTACAAGACGTCGGACCGCACCGTCATTGATGCGCTCGTCGCGCTCGGCTTCGGCGCTTCGCTCATTTCCATCTTCGCCCGTCTTGGCGGCGGCATCTTCACCAAGGGTGCGGACGTCGGCGGCGACATGGTCGGCAAGGTCGAAGCCGGTATCCCGGAAGACGATCCGCGTAACCCCGCCACCATCGCCGACAACGTGGGCGACAATGTCGGCGACTGCGCCGGCATGGCCGCCGACCTGTTCGAGACCTATGTGGTGACCATCGTCGCCACCATGGTGCTGGCGGCGATCTCGCTCCCCGCCGATTTCAAGCTGGCCGGCATGATCCTGCCGCTCGCCATCGGCGGCGCCTGCGTGGTGACCTCGATCATCGGCACCTACTTCGTCAAGCTGGGTGCCAGCCAGAACATCATGGGCGCGCTCTACAAGGGCGTCCTGGCCACCGGCGTGCTGTCGCTGATCGCACTCTATCCGGTGATCTCCATGGTATTCGGCGGCATGTCCGTCGACCTCGGCGGCTTCACGCCCATGAGCCTGTTCTGGTGCGGCGTGGTGGGTCTCATCATCACCGCGGCCATCATCTGGATCACCGAATACTACACCGGCACCGGCAAGCGCCCGGTGAACTCGATCGCCGAGGCCTCGATCACCGGCCACGGCACCAACGTCATCCAGGGCCTCGCCGTCTCGATGGAAGCAACGGCACTGCCGGCGCTGGTCATCGTCGCCGGCATCATCATCACCTACATGCTGGGCGGCCTGTTCGGAACCGCCGTGGCGGTGGCCACCATGCTGGCGCTGGCCGGCATGATCGTGGCGCTCGACGCCTTCGGCCCGGTGACCGACAACGCCGGCGGCATCGCCGAAATGGCGGGCTTGCCCAAGGAAGTGCGCCACAACACCGACGCGCTCGACGCCGTGGGCAACACCACCAAGGCCGTGACCAAGGGCTATGCCATCGGTTCCGCCGGTCTGGGCGCGCTGGTGCTGTTTGCCGCCTACACCCAGGATCTCAAGGAGTTCTTCCCGAACCTTGCGGTCTCATTCGACCTGTCGAGCCCCTATGTGGTGGTGGGCCTCCTGTTCGGCGGCCTGCTGCCCTACCTGTTCGGCGGCATGTCGATGACAGCCGTGGGCCGTGCGGCCCAGGCCGTCGTCGTCGAGGTGCGCCGTCAGTTCAAGGAAAAGCCCGGCATCATGGAAGGCAAGGACAAGCCCGACTATGGCCGCGCCGTCGACATGCTGACCCGTGCGGCGATCAAGGAAATGATCGTTCCCTCGCTGCTCCCGGTGCTCTCGCCGATCGTCGTCTACTTCGTCATCAAGGCGATCGCCGGCGAGGCCCAGGCCTTCTCGGCGGTGGGTGCCATGCTGATGGGCGTCATCGTCACCGGCCTGTTCGTCGCCATCTCCATGACGGCGGGCGGCGGCGCCTGGGACAACGCCAAGAAGTCCTTCGAGGACGGCTTCACCGACAGCAAGGGCCAGAAGCACTTCAAGGGCTCCGAGGCGCACAAGGCGAGCGTCACCGGCGACACCGTCGGCGACCCCTACAAGGACACCGCCGGCCCGGCGGTCAACCCGATGATCAAGATCACCAACATCGTGGCCCTCCTGCTGCTGGCGGTGCTGGCCGGGCATTGAGCCAACACTTGATCTGACGAAACACCAAGGGCCGGAGCGAAAGCTCCGGCCCTTTTGTGTTGTCTCCTGCGCGGGCGGAAGCGGGCTTGCCTCTAATTGGCGCGACCGGGAGAGATAGGCGTTAATTCTTATAACGCCGAGGTTGACTAGATCCTCTCACCATGCGACCTTTGGTCGAATTCCGCGGGATTGGGATGAGACAGGACAATTCCGCGGTCGCGTGCCCCGGCGAGGCCTCTTCCGGGGATAGCTCACATGATTGGAGACTTCACATGGCAATCTACCGTGCGGGTGATGAGTTCATTTTCAATGATGTAACGGAGTTCTATCAGCGTGACGTTTCGATAACGGCTCTGGCGGGAGGAGGCTTCGTCGCAACCTGGCAATCGACCAATGGCGACGGCGGGACCGACGGATACACCCGCGTGGTCGCCCGAGTCTGGGACCCCGCGACGGGATTTGGTAACACCTTCGTCGTCAACCAGACCATCGCCGGCGCCCAGAACGGACCCGAGGTCATCCAACTGAGCGACGGCAGGCTGCTGTTCGGCTGGGAATCGGCGCCGCCCAGCCAGCCGAATGGCTACACGGCCTACGCCAGGCTTTTCGATGTGTCGGGTACGGCGCTTGGCAATGAAATTCAGCTGTCGGCGCTAGACGGAAAGGGCGGTTTCGGCATCGAGTTCGGCCAACTGGTCAATGGCAACATCGTAGGCGGGTGGTATGCGCATACCAACAACGCGACAACTAACGTCGCGACAAACCAGGTCGCCTATTTCGATCCCGACAATATGGGAACCGTCAATCTGACGAACTATACCGCGGGCTCAATCGGTTGGTACGCCGGCGTCGATGTGCTGGCGCTGGCCGATGGCACTTACATTGCCAACATGGTTTTTGAAGGTAGCCCCAACAGTGTGACGCGGCTTTACCATTACGATGCCGCAGGCGATCAGCTCGGCAGTTCCATGCTGGTAAACCAGACGCCAGTCTTCAACGATCATGAGACCGACCCAGACGCTGTACAGCTCGATGACGGACGTATCGTGGTCGTATGGGGCAATGAAACGGGTTACAAAATCCAGATGCAGATGTTCGCTGCGGACCTGACCCCGATTGGTACCACGGTGCAGGTCAGCACGCAGGGTGTCTCCGCCGTAAATCCGGCCATTGCCGCGACGCCGGACGGCGGGTTTGTCGTCACCTACAACGGTGCGAGCTCCATCGAACTGATGCGCTACGACCGGCTTGGCGAGGCGGTTGACGACGCTTTCATCGTCAGCCAAGTGTTGGAGCGGGGTAACGGTTTTCCTGAAGCCGAGATTCTCGACGACGGCGCCGTCGTCGTCACCTGGACCCGTTTCACCAACGACTTCTACACCGATGTGTTCGGCCGCATTCTGGACCCGGCGCTCTACGGTTCCTTGAGCCGCGACGTACTGATCGACAGGGTCGGGGCCAACTGGATGGACGGGCGTGGTGGTAACGACACGCTGATCGGGCGCGGCGGTAACGACACGATCTATGGCGACAGTGGGGGCGACAAGATTTACGGCGGCAACGGCAGGGACAAGCTCTTCGGTGAGGTGGGCAACGATGTGCTGTATGGCGACAGTGAGAAAGACCGCCTGTATGGAGCCTCGGGCGCTGACAAGCTGTATGGCGGCGATGGCAACGACCAGCTGCGCGGCGGCACCGGCAACGACACGCTGGACGGCGGCGACGGCAGAGACGTTCTGAGAGGCGGGACGGGCAACGATACGCTAAGCGGCGGTAGCGGGCGTGACATCTTCGTTTTCGTTCAGAATGATGGCACCGACACGGTGCTCGATTTTGTTTCTGGCGACGACCGGATCAACCTCTCGGATTTCAACTTCGCGAACAAGGCCAGCGCGCTGGCCGCCTTTGACGATCTCGGCAATCCGAACGACGGCATCGTTCGATTTATGGACAGCGGCACGGTTGTGACATTCCATGGCGTCGACCTGGCCAATCTTTCCAGTGCCGACCTGATCATATGATCTGAGTCGGCAGCGAGGCGCCGAGCCCAGTCAGTTGTAATGAAACACCAAGGGCCGGAGCGAAAGCTCCGGCCTTTTTCATTGCCCACGTTTTTGCACCTGTGCTTTTCTGCGGGCCGGTCAAGAGAGGGAAACCGCCGCGACATGCCGCAAGCGACGACGAAATGGACCAACTGGGTCGGCAACCAATGCTTCGTGCCCGCCGGGATCAGGCGTGTGGAGACGGAGGACGAGGTCGTTGCGGCGGTCGCATCCGCGGCGCGAGAAGGACGGAAGATCAAGACATTCGGCGCCGGCCATTCGTTCACGCCGGTGGTGGAAACGTCCGGGACGCTGCTCGACATGTCGGCACTGTCGGGCGTGATCGCCACGGATCACACAGCGTGCACGGCCACCGTCTGGGCGCCGACACCGATCCACGCGTTGGGCGATGCCCTGTGGGCGGAAGGGCTGGCGTTGGCCAACCAGGGCGACATCGACAGGCAGGCGATCGCCGGGGCCATCGCCACGGGAACGCATGGTTCGGGCCGGACGCTTGGAAGTTTTTCGGCTGCGCTGACAGCCGCCCGGCTGGTCGATGGGCGCGGCGAATTGCGCGACCTCTCGATGGCAAACAATGGCGACATCTTTCCCGCCTTCCAGACGGCGATTGGCCTGTTGGGGATAATGACGCAGGTCACCATCAAGGTGGCGCCGGCCTATTGCCTGCACGAGCAGATCAGGGTCATGCACGTCGATGAAGTGCTCGAGAGGTGGGACGAGCTGCTGGACGGGTATCGGCACTTCTCGTTCTTCTGGATGCCCACGGATGAATCGGCGGCTCTCTACGGCTTCGAACCCGCGCCGAAAGACCATTGCATGGTGAAGCTCTACCGCGAGGTTCCCGAAGGCTTCGACGACATCGAGCCGGGCGACCGCGTCGACCGCAGCTATCGCATCTATCCGCACGTCTTCGAGCCGAATTTCCACGAGCTGGAATATTTCATGGCGCTGGACCGCAGCCGGGAGGCGTTCGCGGCCCAGCGCGGCCTGATGCTGAACAGCCTGCCCGACAGCCGCTTTCCCCTGGAGGTGCGCTTCGTGGCGGCCGACGGGGGCTGGCTCAGCCCCTTCTACAAGCGGCCCAGCATCGTGATGTCGATTTCCGGCACGCCGGGGTCCGACTACTGGCCCTATCTCCGGAAGGCCGACGCGCTGTTCGACAGCTTCGACGGGCGGCCACATTGGGGCAAGCTGCACTTCATGACGCCTGATCGCCTGGCGCGGCTCTTTCCACGCTACGAGGACTTCAAGGCGCTGCGCCGGACG
>CAZECZ010000225.1:3407-5962 GCA_964510815.1 uncultured Aestuariivirga sp. | reverse complement strand
TCCTTCTCGCGATCCTCCTGATCTACATGGTTCTAGCGTCGCAGTTCGAGAGCTTCATTCACCCAGTCACTATTATGGTCTCGGTGCCGTTGTCGATCGGTGGCGCATTGGGCGCCTTGGCGATAACGGGGCTGACTCTGAACATCTACAGTATGATCGGCATGGTCATGTTGATGGGGTTGGTCACCAAAAATGCCATTCTGTTGGTGGACTACACAAACCTGCTCCGTCGCGAGCAGGGAATGGAAAAGAACGAAGCGCTCTTAATGGCGGGACCAGTGCGGCTTCGCCCGATTCTGATGACTGCCTTTTCCACTATCGCCGGCATGATCCCGATTGCTATCGGCTTGGGGGCTGGATCGGAGACCCGCCAGCCCTTGGGTGCCTGCGTAATCGGAGGAATGCTCACGTCGACGCTGCTAACGCTCGTGGTTATCCCGGTGGTGTACAGCCTGCTGGATGACCTAAGCAGCGGTGTCTTGCGCATCCTGGGAGTTACCGTGCAGCGGGATAGCGAAGCCAGACCGATTCATTTGGCAGACCAGGATGTCGAACAGCGTGAAAAGAATGAACCGCAAGTGGCTGCCGCATTAAAAACCCGTGAGACCGCGAAAGCAAGCTGATGCGGCGGACTGCGTCGCATCGTCGATGAAGGGGCACGTCTTCTTCGGTGGGGCACTGCTCCGGTTCGATGTTCGTCCGATTGGAAGGTTTCAAGGATGGCGATTAATTATTCCTGATGAACTGAAAGCTCTATTGACCTCGGTGGAGGACCTTGATCCGAATTACGACAACGTTGAAGTGTACATCAACTACCTCCTCCCTACGCCGGGGTAGGCAGTCTCACGAGCGCTTTGTAACGGCACTGGGGGCGCACCCGCATGGCAAATGACGAAGCCCGCGCACGAATACTCGAAGCGGCTGGGCCCATTTTCGCTGCGAAGGGTTACCATGGTGCCACGATCCGCGAGATATGCGAAGCGGCTGGCGTGAACAATGCTGCAGTCAATTACCATTTCCGTAAAAAGCGGACGCTCTATGTCGCTAGCCTTGGCTTGGCCCTCGAATCAACCGCCAGCCGAGTGCAATTTCCGACGTGGTCCCCGGAAGAACCGGCGGAGGTGCGGCTCAAACAGTGTGTTTGCACGCTCGTTGAACGAATGGCTGAGTTGAACGACGTCGCATGGCAGACGCGGCTGATCCTAAGTGAGTGCCTGGCGCCAACAGGAATACACAGCGACGAGATTGCACGCTTCGTACAACTGCTAATGGATGTCCTTTTGCCGATCCTTGAGAACTTGCTTCCCGGCGATTCCTTGCAGTCAAAGCGACTCTGGCTGGGCTACAGCATCATGAGCCAATGCATGTTCGCAAGGATTGCTTTCGCCATGCTTCCGCAACAGCATGGTGACCCGCCGTCAAACGACGAGGTCGCACAATACATCACCGACCTTTCGCTCGCAGCAATTCGCCGGTTTAATTAAGAGTGATAGAGGACATGCGAATTGATGGAAGTCCGCTTCTGCCACGGCCGGGTTCGTGTTGGCGCTCGACGGATCGAGAGGTTTCAGCAGGTATGACGAAATGAAAAACAATTGGAACAAGAAATGGTCGTGGCGGCTCTTTGGTCTGGCGATTGTTGCCGGGGCATACGGTGGGTATGTGACTTGGTTTGCCGAGGATCGGATGGACCTGGGGGAGGGATTCGCAAGCGCCAACGGTCGCATTGAGGGGGTCGAAATCGACGTTGCGGCGGAGACGGCCGGGCGCGTGGCAGCCTTGCTGGTCGACGAGGGAGAGTTTGTCAAGGCCGGCGACGTACTGGCGCGCATGGATACCGCCGTCCTCGCGGCTCAACTGCGGGAGGCTCAGGCGCAACTCCGGCAGGCGAAGAGTTCGGTAGCGGTTGCACACAGTCAGGTGACTCAGCGGGAAAGCGAAAAAGCAGCAGCGGATGCGGTGGTCGCCCAGCGTGAGGTTGAACGCGACGTGGCGAAAAAACGTCTTGAGCGAACGGAATCCCTGGCGAAGCAGAATGCCACGTCCCTCGAGCAACTCGACGACGACCGGGCGGGCTATCATGGGGCAGTGGCGGCATTGAATGCGGCAAAAGCCCAGGTGGCTGCGGCGGAATCGGCCATTCTCACCGCGAAGTCCCAGATCATCGGAGCGGAAGCTTCCGCGGAAGCGCAGCAGGCTATGATCGATCGGATTCAGGCCGACATGAACGACAGCGAACTCAAGGCTCCCAGAGACGGTCGCGTGCAATATCGGGTGGCTCAGCCTGGCGAGGTGCTCAATCCCGGAGGGATCGTCTTGAATCTGCTAGATGTCGGCGATGTCCGCATGATGTTCTTCCTGCCTACGGCCGAGGCCGGCCGCGTCGCGCTGGGGTCTGAAGTCCGGTTAGTGCTTGACGCCGCTCCCCAGTATGTCATTCCCGCCAAGGTCTCTTTTGTGGCCGGTGTCGCCCAGTTCACGCCCAAAACGGTGGAAACGGCGGAAGAGCGCCAGAAGTTGATGTTTCGCGTCAAAGCCAAGATCGCCCCCGATCT
>CAZECZ010000225.1:0-3307 GCA_964510815.1 uncultured Aestuariivirga sp. | reverse complement strand
CCCCTTCGCCCATCGGCCGGCAGGAAAGCTCTCGGGAGGCATGAAGCAAAAGCTCGGCCTGTGTTGCGCGCTCATTCATGATCCCGACGTCTTGATCCTGGACGAACCCACCACCGGCGTCGATCCGCTGTCGCGACGTGAATTCTGGAAACTCATCGGGCAAATCCGCTCCGGCAGGCCGGGGATGAGCATCGTTGTCGCGACCGCGTACATGGAGGAGGCGGAAGAATTCGACCAGCTCGTGGCGATGGACGCCGGTCGGGTGCTCGACACCGGCTCCCCTGGAGAACTCCTGCGGCGAACGGGCGCGGCATCAATGGAGTCGGCCTTTATCGCCCTGCTCCCCGAAGAGAAGCGCCGCAGTCACCGGATCGTCGAAATCCCTCCGCGCGATGAATCGGACGACGGCCAGGTCGCCATCAAGGCTGAGAACCTGACCAAGCGCTTTGGGAACTTCGTCGCCGTCGATCAAGTCAACTTCGAAATCCGCCGCGGCGAGATCTTCGGTTTTCTCGGGTCGAACGGCTGCGGCAAGACGACGACGATGAAAATGCTCACGGGACTGCTGCCGGCCAGCGAAGGGGAGGCCTGGCTGTTCGGACAGCCTGTCGACCCACGTGACCTCGAAACGCGCCGCCGCGTGGGCTACATGTCCCAGTCCTTCTCCCTCTATTCAGAGCTGACGGTTCGGCAGAATCTGGAACTGCACGCCAGACTGTTCCAGTTGCCTGCGGATGCGATTCCCGGCCGCGTCCAGGAGATGATGGAACGCTTCGACCTAACCGCCGTGGCCGACGTGCTTCCCGGCAATCTCCCGCTGGGTCGGCGCCAGCGGCTCTCGCTTGCGGTGGCGCTGATCCATCAACCGGAGATGTTGATCCTCGACGAGCCGACCTCCGGCGTCGATCCGGTGGCACGGGACGGGTTTTGGCGGATTCTGATCGAACTCTCCCGCCGGGAACACGTCACGATTTTCATTTCGACTCACTTCATGAATGAAGCCGAGCGCTGCGACCGCATCTCGCTGATGCATGCCGGCCGTGTCCTCGTCAGTGATGCTCCGGCGGCACTGATCGCGCGTAGCGGTGCTGAATCACTCAACGATGCGTTCATCCGGTACCTGGAGGACGCCCTCGAAGAAGAGACGGGGCACACGGCCGAAACATTCGTTTCGACAGGTCCTTCCGCAAGCCAGGTACACCACGAACCCCAAGGCCCGCGTCTGAGTCGCTTCGATTTTCGGCGGATGTTCAGTTTCGCCCGCCGCGAGGCGCTGGAACTGCGCCGAGATCCGATCCGGGGCACGCTGGCCATGCTCGGGAGCGTGATTCTGATGTTCGTAATGGGCTACGGAATCAGCCTCGACGTGGAAGACCTCACCTTCGCTGTCCTTGATCGCGATCAGACCACGACCAGCCGCGATTACGTGCTGAACCTGGCCGGTTCCAGCTACTTCATCGAACACGCGCCGATCAGCGACTATGGGGACCTTGATCGGCGGATGCGCTCCGGCGAGTTGAGTTTGGCCATTGAGATTCCTTTTGGATTTGCCCGCGATTTGGCCCATGGCCGCCAGGTGCAGATCGGCGTCTGGGTCGACGGAGCCATGCCCCAGCGTGCCGAGACCGTCCGCAGCTACGTTCAGGGGATGCACGCCCACTGGCTTTCCCAACAAGGGTCGCAAACGCCCTGGCGCGCTGCGGCGGGCAGTCTGGCCAATATCGAGACTCGCTTTCGCTACAACCCGGACATTAAGAGCCTGGTGGCGATGGTTCCGGCGGTCATTCCCCTGTTGCTGATGCTGATCCCCGCGATGCTCACGGCACTCAGCGTGGTGCGTGAAAAGGAACTGGGTTCGATCATCAACTTCTATGTGACGCCGGCGACCCGGCTGGAGTTTCTGATCGGCAAGCAGCTCCCCTACATTGCGCTGGCAATGCTCAACTTCCTGCTCATGGTCCTGCTGGCAGTGACCGTCTTCGGCGTGCCGCTGACGGGGAGCTTCCTGACACTGGCGACCGGGACGTTGTTGTACGTCTCCGCCGCCACTGCCGTGGGGCTGCTGATTTCCACCTTCATGCGCAGCCAGATCGCCGCTATCTTCGGCACCGCGGTGCTGACCATCCTCCCCGCAACGGAATACTCGGGGATCATCGACCCGGTGTCCTCGTTGGAGGGAACCGGCAGGATCATTGGAGAACTGTATCCCACCACGCATTACGTGACGATTTCCCGCGGCACCTTCTCCAAGGCGCTGGACTTTTCCGACCTGGCGGCGTCATTCATTCCGCTGGTGTTGGCTGCGCCGATTCTACTGGCGTTGGCTGCGGCGCTGCTCCGCAAGCAGGAGCGTTGAGCTATGCGTGCCAGCAACATCTTCCATCTGGGCATTAAGGAGCTGCGCAGCCTGTGGCGCGACCCGATCATGCTCGTGCTGATCGTCTACGCCTTTACGCTCTCGATTTATACGAGAGCCAACGCCATTCCCGAGACGCTGAACAAAGCTGCCATCGCCATCGTTGACGAGGACCGCTCCCCCCTCTCGGCACGCATCAACAGCGCCTTTTATCCTCCCTACTTTCTGCCGCCGGAACTGATCACGATGTCCGAGATGGATGCCCGCATGGACGCCGGCCTGGACACGTTCGCGCTCGTGATTCCGCCCGAGTTCCAAAGCGACCTGCTCGCTGGACGCCGACCCGCCATCCAGCTCAATGTCGACGCCACGCGCATGAGCCAGGCGTTTGTCGGCAGCGGTTATATCCAGACGATCGTCACCGATGAGGTCCGCACTTTCGCCCAGCGGTATCGCGACGCTGCCGCTCCTCCCGTGGACCTCGCCTTGCGGGTACGCTTCAATCCCACTCTGAACAAATCCTGGTTTGCGGCCGTGATGCAGGTCATCAACAACATTACCATGCTCTCGATCGTGCTGACCGGGGCGGCCCTCATTCGCGAACGTGAACATGGAACGGTCGAGCATCTGCTGGTGATGCCGGTGACGCCCTTCGAGATCATGACCAGCAAAGTCTGGGCGATGGCGCTGGTTGTGCTTCTCGCCAGCAGCGTTTCCTTGACTGCCGTCGTGCAGGGGATGCTCGCGGTTCCGCTCCAGGGATCGCTCGCACTGTTTCTGGCGGGAACCGCGCTTCACTTGTCCGCCACCACGTCGATGGGCATCTTCCTGGGCACACTGGCGCGGTCGATGCCGCAATTCGGCCTGCTGTTGATGCTCATCCTCCTGCCACTACAGATGCTTTCCGGCGCAACCACGCCGCGGGAAAGCATGCCGGAGATCGTGCAGCAG
>CAZECZ010000224.1:0-5975 GCA_964510815.1 uncultured Aestuariivirga sp. | reverse complement strand
ATGATGTTCTCGACATCCTCGCCCACGTAACCGGCTTCGGTCAGGGTCGTGGCGTCGGCCATGGTGAAGGGCACATCCAGGATTCGGGCCAGCGTCTGGGCCAGCAGCGTCTTGCCGGAGCCCGTGGGGCCGACCAGCAGGATGTTCGACTTGGCCAGTTCCACGTCATTGTTCTTCTGGGCGTGGTTCAGGCGCTTGTAGTGGTTGTAGACGGCCACCGAGAGCACCTTCTTGGCTTGCTCCTGGCCGATGACGTAGTCGTCCAATACCTTGCGAATCTCATGCGGGGTCGGCACGCCGTCCTTGGACTTCGCCAGGGACGTCTTGTTCTCTTCACGGATGATGTCCATGCAGAGTTCCACGCATTCATCGCAGATGAACACGGTCGGGCCGGCGATGAGTTTCCTCACCTCGTGCTGGCTCTTGCCGCAGAACGAGCAATACAAGGTATTCTTGTTGTCGCTCCCCGTTGCCTTACTCATAAGCTCTCCTCGGACGTAATGCTGCATGATACGCACGCAGACTTTAACGAGACTTCACCGCCCATGCAGCAGATCCGTCCTTTATAAACGGCTCTTGTTAAGAGTCGTCCCTTCAATTCAGCATGGGCCGGTATGGTTAATCAAGGATTGATTCCGGCTACTCACGGTTGCATGATGCAGCAATGCGCGCGCCGGATCACTTGCCCTCGTCCGGCACAGGCCGCTTTTCCAGCACCTTGTCGATCAGGCCGAATTCCAGCGCCTGCTCGGCGGTCAGGAAGTTGTCGCGTTCCAGCGCGTCCTCGATTTCCTTGATCGAGCGCCCGGTGTGTTTCACATAGACCTCGTTCAGGCGGCGGCGCAGGTTTTCGACGTTGCGTGCGTGAATGAGAATGTCGCTGACCTGGCCCTGGAAGCCGCCCGACGGCTGATGCACCATCACCGAGGAATGGGGCAGCGCGAAGCGCATGCCCTTTTCGCCCGCCGCCAGCAGCAGCGAGCCCATCGAAGCGGCCTGGCCCATCACCGTGGTGGACACCGGACACCGGATGAACTGCATGGTGTCGTAGATCGACAGGCCGGCGGTCACAACACCGCCGGGGCTGTTGATATACATGGCGATTTCCTTCTTGGGATTCTCGGCCTCGAGGAACAGCAGCTGCATGCAGATCGACGCCGCGACGGTGTCCTCCACCGGGCCGGTCATGAAGATGATGCGCTCGCGCAACAGGCGTGAAGGAAGGTCGTAGACGCGCTCGCCGCGGCTTTCCTGCTGGATAACGGAGGGCCAGAAGGCACTGTAAGTCTCGATCGGATCGCGCATCGTATCTCTTTCGGATGAATCAGTTGGGAATTCGACCCCATAGATAGGTGACGCGGCAGGCGGATGGAAGGGGGAATGGCAGGAGGGTTAAGCGCCCCCTTGCGGCAGTTTCACGCCGGTGATCTGGGCCAGCATGCGGGCCACCGAGGCGTCGTCGTCGCGGCCCATGCCGGCGGCGGCAGTCGCGAGGAACATCTGGAGTGCGGCCGCACTCATGGCCAGCGGGAATTTCTCGCTGCGGCCCATGTCGGAGACAATGCCCAAGTCCTTGGTGAAGATGTCGACCGCACTGCGCGGCGTGTAGTCGCCGTCAACGATATGCGGCACGCGGTTCTCGAACATCCAGGAATTGCCGGCCGAGGCCGTGATGACCTTGTAGACCGTCGGCAGGTCGAGCCCGAGCCTTGCCGCAAAGGCCACCGCTTCGCAGGCCGCGGCGATGTGCACCCCGGCCAGCAGCTGGTTCACCATCTTGAAGGCGGCCCCCTGGCCAGGCTCTGAGCCCAGTTCGTAGACGGTGGCCGCCATGGCATCCAGCGCCGGCCGCGCAGCCGCAAAGGCCTCGGCACTGCCGGAGGCCATCACCGTCAGCTGTCCGGTCGCGGCCTTTGCCGCGCCGCCGCTGATCGGCGCATCCAGAAAATGAAGCCCCAGCGCTTGTGCCTTGCCAGCGAAACGGCGGGCGTCGTCCGGCGACATGGTCACCGACGATATGATGACACCCCCCGCCTTCATTGCCGCGGCGGCATCGCCATCGCCGAACAGCACCGCATCGACCTGAGCGGCATTGACCACCACCACGACCAGAATATCTGCATTCTTCGCCGCATCCGCACCGGTTGCCGCGGCCCGGCCACCGGCCGCCTCCAAGGCGGCCACTGCCTTGGCGGCGACGTCGAAGCCCGCCACCGGCAGCCCTTTGCGGATCATCGATTGCGCCATGCCCTGCCCCATGGACCCGAGCCCTATGACGCCAACGGTCTTTACCTCGTTGTCCTTGGTGGTCATGCCCGCTCCCTCCATGATCTGATGGCTGAGGTCCATGCTAGCGGAAGCCGCATCACAATGGGGAGTGCCTCTTCGCATGAATGTCATGTGGAAACCACAACGCCTGGAGGGGAAGGCGCAAGGCCCCCGACTCAAGTGTGACGGCCGTCACAGACGGATTGCGGCGGGCGGCGCAAATGGCGCGCAAGTTCATCGACTGCGGGTCTTCGTTGCAGCTTCTACCTGACATGAACGTCACCACGTCCCCGGCGTTCATGTGCGGTTCAGATGTAACTTTGTACTCAATAGAAACACAACTTGGCGCGCATGCCACACATCCGCGCCATGGAAACCGGACGATCTGAACGCCGCTGTGGTTCCCCCGCCACGGCGGCGTTGCCCCACCAACACGACCACTTGGAGACACTTCTATCATGGCGAACTTTCCCGGCACAGCTGGCGACGATCCGCTCGTCGGCACCAACCAGGACGACACTTTCGATCTGACGCTCGGCGGAAATGATTCCGTGACTGCTGGCGCCGGCGACGACCTCATCATGGCTGGCGCCGCATTCAATGCGCTCGACGCAATCAACGGCGGCACCGGCCATGACAAGCTCGATCTCCTCGGCAATTATGCGGCCGGTGTCGTGTTCAAGGCCACCACGCTGCGCAATGTGGAAGAAATCCACGTCGGTTCCGGCTTCAGCTACAATCTGACGACACATGACGGCACCATCGCCGCCGGCGCGGTGCTCAAGATCGACGGCTACAACATGAGCGCCGGCCAGAGCTTCATCGTCGACGGCTCGGCGGAAACCGATGGCAGCTTCCTGTTCTATGACGGCCAGAGCAACGACACCTTCATCGGCGGCGCGCAGGCCGACAATTTCGGCATGGCCTATGACGGTTCCGACACCATTCATGCCGGCGGCGGCGGCGATGTGATCACGGCCTACAACGCCTTCGACAGCACCGACCATTTCGACGGCGGCGACGGGAGCGACGTGCTCTACCTCTCGGGCGCGAAATATGGCGCCGGCTTTGCCATCAACGGCAACATGATGACCAATATCGAGACGCTCGGACTCTCCGGCGAGAACACCACCTTCGCCATCGTGATGGATGACACCGTGGTGAAGGCGGGCGAAAATCTCTACGTCTCCGCCGAAGGAATCTCGGGAACCGGCTTTGCCATCTTCAACGGCGCAGCCGAAACCGATGGCACCTTCAGCTTCCGCGACAGCATCGGTAACGACAGCTTCACCGGCGGCGCCAACGACGATGTGTTCCTCGGCGTTTCCGGCGGCCATGACACTTTCCAGGGCGTGGGCGGCGATGACACGTTCTACATGTACGGCAATCTCGACGCGCTGGACGAGATCTACGGCGGTGCCGGCGAAGACAGTGTGGTGCTGAACGGCGACTACTCCGGCGGCATCACCTTCGACATGTTCACGCTGAACTCCATCGAAGCACTCAGCACCTACGATGGCCACAATTACAACATCACCACCCATGAAGCGACGGTGGGACCGGGCAAGACCTTCACGGTCAGCGCCGGCTATCTGTCGGCGCCCTACCACATCACCTTCGATGGCTCGGCCGAGACCGATGGCGCGTTCAACTTCTACGGCGGCGCCGGCGGCGACAACTTCACGGGCGGTGCGGGCAACGACTACTTCGACGCCCACAACGGCGGCGATGACCGCTTCTATGGCGGGGCCGGCGATGATGCCGTATCGTTCTTCGATGCCTATACGACCTCCGATTTCGCCGATGGCGGCGACGGTAGCGACAGCGTCTATCTCTATGGCGACTTCGCTGGCGGCCTCGATCTCGGCGCCGCGCAGTTCCGCAACATCGAGTCGATCACGCTGGGCTCGGGCTTCAGCTACAACGTCACGACGCGCAACAACCTGGTGGCGTCCGGCGCCACGCTCGCCTTCGACACCTACTACTCGGCTGCCGGCGAAAATTTCGTGTTCGACGGCTCGGCCGAAACCGACGGCCACTTTAACCTCACCGGCGGTGACGGTGACGACAGCCTGACCGGCGGTGCGCAGTCCGACAAGCTGTTCCTCAACCGCGGCGGCATCGATGCCATGTTCGGCGGCGGCGGCGACGATCAGTTCTTCGTTTCATCCGGCTTCACCGCAGCCGATACGCTCGACGGCGGCACGGGTTTCGACGTCATCAAGTTGAGCGCCGACCTCGGGGGCCCGTTCAAGTTCGCTGCCAACACCATCCAGAACATCGAGCAGATCAACCTCTACACCGGCCGCAGCTACAATATCATCAGCGACGATGCTAACGTGGCAGCGGGACGCAACCTGACGGTCGACGGTCATTTCCTGGGTGCCGCCGAAATGGTGAAGTTCAACGGATCGGCAGAGACCGATGGCCGCTTCACGCTGATCAGCGGTGCGGCGGACGACAAGCTCATCGGTGGCGACAAGAACGACACCCTCAAGGGCAATGATGGCGATGATCTGCTGCAAGGCAATGATGGCCGCGACACGCTTGTCGGCGGCCATGGCAGCGATGACATGTATGGCGGCGCCGGCAATGACTTCTTCGTCTTCACCAGTGTAGCCGACATGGGAATGGGCGCCGCGTCCGACACCATCCACGACTGGAATGCCGGCGACCTGATCGATCTCTCGCCGATCGACACCAGCATCATGGCGGGTGACCAGGCCTTCACCTTCGTCGGCGGAAATGCGTTCTCTGCGAGCGGCGTGGCCGAAGTGCGCGTGTTCGACAATGGGACGGCGACCTTCGTGCGCGGCGACATCAACGGCGATGGCACCACGGATTTCCAGATCAAGCTCGACGGTGTTCATGCACTGACGGCCGCCGACTTCCTGCTCTGATCTCCTCACATCGCGATGACCATGGCCGGGCCCGCCCCGGCCATGTGCTTTTATGTCAGGAGCGCACCATGCGGCCGGGCGCGGTGAGCCGCTCCGCAATCACCTCCGCCAGAGTTCGCCTGTCCGTCAGGTCGACGATATTCTTGAGTCGATTGCCACCACTGTATTTCATGGTGCTCAGGTGGTCCGGATAGATCGGCTCGGCCACCTGCCCGCCCTGCCGCGCCTCGTGGACGATTACCGGCCGGCCGGCGATCAAACAGATGACACCGACGGCGCGCGGATCATGGGCGTCCGGCCCATGGCCTTCGGCATAGCACCACTCCGCCCCCATCCCGATGAAGCGGATCGCATGCCCCTCGGCATCGGTCGCCTTCGAAACGCAAGGCCCGCAAAACCGCCAGGGGTTTCGCGGGCCATAGTTCAACTGTTTGCCGCAGCCGGGGCAGAAATGTTCCGGCGTCCGGGACGCGCCAGTCACGCAGCCGCCTAGGCCGCTTCGCCAGAAACCTCGTCTTCGTCCTGCACCATGGCCTGGAGTTCGTCCTTGGTCACCGGCTTGTCGGTGACGTTGGCCTTGGCGACGATGGCGTCCACCACCTTCTGCTCGAAGATGGGCCCACGCAGTTCCATCATGGCCTGCGGGTTCTTGCGGTAGTAATCGACCACCTGCTTTTCCTGGCCGGGGAACTGGCGCATGCGGGCGTAGAGCGCCTGCTGCAATTCCTGCTCGCCAACCTGCACGCCTTCCTTGTCGCCCAGCGTGCCCAGCACCAGGCCAAGGCGCACGCGGCGCTCGGCGATGGC
>CAZECZ010000223.1:0-5987 GCA_964510815.1 uncultured Aestuariivirga sp. | reverse complement strand
GTCCGGCGGCCAGACAGGCGACCACGGCACCATCCGCACGGCCGAGGGTGCGGTGTTCCGCGTCACCGACACCCAGAAGCGCGCCGGAGATGTCTTCGTCCACATGGGAGAGGTCGTCGAGGGGACGGTGAAGCCCGGCAACGCGGTGGAACTCCGCGTCGACCACGCAAGGCGGAGCGGCAACCGCATTCACCATTCGGCCACCCACCTGCTGCACGAGGCGCTTCGCCTGACGCTCGGCACCCACGTGGCCCAGAAGGGCTCGCTGGTGGAGCCCAACCGGCTGCGCTTCGACGTCTCCCACAACAAGGCCATGAGCCGCGACGAGCTCGCCCAGGTGGAGCAGATCGCCAACGAGATCGTGCTGCAGAACGATCCCGTGACGACGCGTCTGATGTCCGTCGATGCCGCCATTGCCGAGGGTGCCATGGCGCTGTTCGGTGAGAAGTACGGCGACGAGGTGCGTGTCGTTTCCATGGGCCGAAATGCCCACGGCGCGGGCAAGCCGATCTATTCATTGGAACTGTGCGGCGGCACCCATGTGAGCCGCACCGGCGACATCGGGCTGATCAAGATCGTCTCCGAAGGAGCCGTATCGGCCGGCGTGCGCCGGGTCGAGGCGCTGGCGGGTGCGGCCGCGCGCAGCTTTCTGGAAGAGCAGGACCGGCGGGTGCAGGCGGCAGCCGCGGCCCTCAAGGTACCGCCGGCGGACATCATCACCCGCATCGAAACCCTGGTCGACGAACGCCGCAAGCTCGAGCGCGAGCTGGCCGAGGCCAAGAAGCAGCTGGCCATGGGCGGCGGCGGCACGGGCGGAGATGACGGCATCTCCGAAGTCAACGGCATCAAGCTCATGGCCCGCGTGCTGAAAGGTGTTTCACCGGGCGACATGAAGGGCCTGGTGGACGAGGGCAAGACGAGGCTCGGGTCCGGCGTCGTGGCGCTGGTGGGCATCAACGACGAAGGCCGTGCCGGCCTCATCGTCGGCGTCACCAAGGACCTGACCGAACGCTTCAACGCGGTGGATCTGGTGCGCGCCGGATCCGCCATGCTGGGCGGCAAGGGCGGCGGCGGCCGTCCCGACATGGCCCAGGCCGGCGGCCCCGATGCATCCAAGGCGGATGAGGCGCTGGCGGCGGTGAAGGCCGCGCTGGGCGGCTGATCAGCGCCGTTCGCTGCCGATCACATGGGGGCTGTCATAGACGGTGGCCTCACATGCTGTTCCGTCATTCGCCATCGCGTGCTCTCTGAAGGTCGGCAGGCCCGCCGGGATGATGCTGTCGGCGCGTGCGGCATCGAGATAGATATGCTTGGCGTTCGCCGGGCCGATCTCGAACCAGTCCGGTTCGTCGAAGGTACCGGCATAGAGTCCAAGGACGTCCGGAAAGCGTTCAAAAGCCAGCCATAGCTTGGTGCCGCATTGCGGGCAGAAGTTCACATATACCATCTTGCCGCTTCCCGACGAGCGGTGAGGGTAGACAGCCGGTGTTCCGGCCAAAAGTTCTACATCCTCCTTGCGGAAGATCGGCTCGATCATCGCGTCGCCACCTGTTGCACGCTGGCAAAAGCGGCAATGGCAGATGGTAACGCGGGTCGGAGGCGCGGTGGTTCGGTATCGCAGCGTGTTGCACAGGCAGCCGCCCTCGTGGTTCACCGTCATGTCCTCGCCCTTCCTCCGAAAGAGCTGATGTTGGGTGCCACGGCGAAGGGTGTCAAGCTTCCGGCGGGCAGGCTCCGGTCTGAGTCGTCTGGACGGTGCCGCCACACGCCGCGCTCTGAATGGGCTTTGCCGCTTGACCGTGATAGCCGTTTCGGCAATCGAGGCAGCCCATGACCAAGACCTTCTCCACCCTCGTCGGCTTCATCGCCATCCTGACCTGGGCATTCCTGGCGCTGCTGTCCACGGCGGCGGGTGCGATCCCGCCATTCCAGCTGGCGTCGATGACCTTCTTTCTCGGCGGTCTGGCCGGCGCCATGAGCTGGGTGGTGCGGCCAGGGGCCATCAGGTCGCTGCGCCAGCCCTGGCCGGTGTGGGCGCTGGGGGTCGCGGGACTTGCCATCTATCACGCGGCCTATTTCTTTGCGATCCAGGCAGCACCGCCCGTCGAGGTCAGCCTCATCGCCTATCTCTGGCCGCTTCTCATCGTGCTGTTTGCCGCGTTCCTCCCGGGAGAGCGCCTGCGTGCCCACCATGTGGCCGGCGTGGTGCTGGGCCTTGCCGGCGCCGTCGTCATCATCACCAAGGGCGGCGAGGTGGGACTGGCCGGCGGCCTCCTTCCTGGGCATCTCCTGGCGCTGTTCTGTGCCTTCGTGTGGTCGGGTTATTCCGTCCTGTCACGCCGTTTCGGGAAAGTGCCGGTCGACGTGGTGGCCGGCTACTGCCTGATCACGGCGCTTGTCACCTTGCTTCTGCATCTCGGTCTGGAGCCGACCGTCTGGCCTGCGACGACGCGCCAGTGGGCAGCGGTAGCCTGCCTCGGGCTGTTTCCGCTGGGCCTGGCGTTCTACACCTGGGACTGGGGCTGCAAGCATGGCGACATCATGGTGCTGGGCGCCTTGTCCTATGCCGCGCCAGTGCTGTCGGTCATCTTCCTGCTGCTCTTCGGCTACGGCGCCTTTCACTGGTCGGTGGCCGTGGCCACTGGCCTCATCGCCGCCGGCGCGTTGATTGCCGCCAAGGACATGCTTTTCAAGCGTCAGCCTGCGTAGTCGACCGGCAATTCCGTCGTTTCCTTCACCTTTTCCATGACGAAGAAGGAGGAGACGTCCGACAGCGGCACCTTGGCGATGATGCGCTTGTAGAGCTGGTCATAGCCGGCGATGTCCGGCACCACCGCCTGCAGCATGTAGTCGGTTTCGCCCGTGGTGCGATAGACGCCGATGATCTCCGGGATCGCCCGCACAGCGGCGCTGAAGCGGTCGAGCCAGTCCTGGTCGTGGTTCGAGGTTCGGATGGCGATGAATGCAGTGAGGCCCAGATTGAGCTTCTGCTGGTCCAGCAGCGCCACACGGGCGCGGATGATCCCGGCCTCCTCAAGTTGCTTGACCCGCCGCCAGCAGGCGTTGCGCGACAGGTTCACCCGTGATGAGAGGTCCTCGATTGACAGCGACGAGTCGCGCTGAAGTTCCCGCAAGATATGTCTGTCCCGATCATCCATTGTGTCAATTCCACATATTTTGGGATACTATCCCATGATCTCGCATAAATCATTGACTCTTTGGGATAACGTCCGAACCTTTTGGTGGCATAGGTCTGCCAACACGATGAAAGAGGGAGGCGAACACGATGCTGCGGCGCATGTTCCGGGATCATCCGGCCAAGGTCGGAGAAAGCTATGTCGAGCACATGGTGTTTGCGTTCGGATTTTCGGCCCGCCTGTTCCGGGCCGCGGCTGCCGCTTTCATCCACGGCGTGGTTCCCTGCCTGCACGAGACCACGGCGTCGACCGCCGTGCTCGACATGAATGACGAATTGCGCGCGCGCCGGGCCAGCATGGCTCAAGGGAGCGGAGAGCGCGCGATAGCCTCGTAGAGGGGGCTAGTCCCGGTCGGGGTGCTGGCGGCTCTTGAGCTTTGCCATCATCTCGGCCGGGATATCATCTTCGGTCCGTGAACCTTTCAATTCATGCAGGTGTGCGAAGGCCGGCAATCTCGACTCGATGCCATATTGCTGCTCGGGCGTCACAATCGAGGGATCGTCGAGCGAGCCGATCGACACGGCGATGTGCTTGGAGTGATCGTAGGCGAAGGTGAGCGGTGTGCCACAGTCCTTGCAGAAGCCGCGCTGCACGATTTCCGAGGAACGGAAGAACGCGGGGTGCCCCTTGGTCCAGTGCAAGTTTTCACGCAGGGTACCCACCAGGGCCGCGAAGTAGTTGCCGAAGGCCTTCTGGCACATCCGGCAGTGGCAGATGTGGGGATTGTGGAGGTCTCCGTCGATGGCGTAGCGGACGGCGCCGCACTGACATCCGCCGGTGATGGATTTCGTCTCGGTCATGGCCAATGGTCCGTATCGTGATCCGGATGCTGAAGGCTCTTGAGCCGCTCAAGGTCTTCGGGTGAACGATAGTCCGCGGTGGCCTGGGACGGAAGGGACGAAAGGCCGTCGAACCATGCAACCTTGCTTTCGCAGCCAGACTGTTCTGTCATGGCTCCTATGGCGTTGGGATCGTCCAATGTGCCAATCGCAATCTCGTAATCGGGATCGCCATCCTCTTGCATGAAGAGCGGCGTGCCGCAGGCCGCGCAAAAGCCGCGGCTGACGATGCTTGAGGACCGGAAGGTGCCAGGCGTCCCGCGCGCCCAGGTCAGGGCGGTGGCTGGCACGCTCACCAGTGCAGCGCCGAAACTGCCGAAAGCCTTCTGGCACATGCGGCAGTGGCAGATGCCAGCTCGGCCCAGCGGGCCGTCGATCCGGTAGCGAATGGCACCACACTGGCAGCCGCCGGTCCGGCTTTCTGCCCTCAAGGGAATTTTTACCACGCGTCCGGTATCCTTTCCACGAGAGTGGGGTTGTCCGCCCTTGGGGCCGGACCCGACGTCGTGCTTCCGGCTAGCTAGTGCCGGGTCCAGCAAGGGGAAACGGATTGATGGCAGACGATCAGCCGGTGCGCAATCGAATACAGGACCCAACAGTCCTGCTCAGCATTCTTGACCATCTGCCCACCTCGATCTTCGCCAAGGATGAGGACCTGCGCTTCATCTATTCCAACGAGGCCCATTGCGCCATCATCGGCCATCCCGAAGACATGTTGCTCGGGCAGTCGGACGCGGATTTCTATCCGGCAGAGGAGGCCGAGCACTTCCTGGCCCGCGACCGCGAGGTGCTGGAATCCGGCCGCACGATCGCATGCGAGGAAAATGCGACGGGCTCCAACGGCGTGACGACGCCGATCCTGACCCGCAAGACGCGGCTGGCGACGCCGGACGGCAAGCGCTTCCTTATCGGCACCAACACGGACCTCACGGAGCTTCGCAAGCGAGAAGAGCAGTATCGTGCCCTCGCACAGACTGTTCCGGTCGGCGTCTGGCAGGTCGACGAGCTTGGAAAGACCACCTTCGCCAATCCGCGGTTCCTGGCCTATCTGGGAATCGACGTCGATGCCGTGGCCGAGACCGACGTCGCCGCTTTGCTTGGAGGCGCGCGGGCGGATTTTCCGGGCAAGGCCTCGCGCTTCGAAACCGATATTGCATCAGCCAAGGGCGAGAGCCGTCGGATCCTGGTGATCAGTTCCGGCTGGCTGGCGCTCTCCGCAGATAGTGTCCGCTCGGCCATCGTCTCCGTCGTCGACATCTCGGAGATGACCGAGCTGAAGCGCGTAAATGACGAGATTTCACGCCTCAACACCGAGCTCGCCGATAATATGCGGAAGCTCAAGGACGCGCAGGACGAAGTCCTGCACCGCGGACGCATGGCCCAGCTCGGCCACCTGACGGCGACCGTCGCCCATGAAATCCGCAATCCGCTGGGTGCCGTGCGCACCGCATCCTTCCTCCTCGAGCGCAAGCTCAAGGACAAGGGGCTGGGCGTCGAGCAGCAGCTCCAGCGCATCAGCAACGGCATCACGCGGTGCGACAATATCATCAGCCAGCTCCTCGATTTCTCGCGCTCCAAGGCGCTCGTCCTGGAGCCAGTGGAAATCGATACCTGGCTGGCCAAGATCATCGGCGAAGAGGCCGAAAAACTTCCGGGCGCCGTCACCATCGAGTGCGAGTTCGGTCTTGATGGGGTCATGGTGCAGATCGACCCGGCGCGCATGAGCCGGGTCATCGTCAATCTCCTGTCGAATGCGTCGGAGGCGCTGGTCGGCAAGGGTGACGATCCCAGCAAGTTTGCCAATGACACGCCGCGGATCACGGTGATGACGCGCCAAGGCAAACGCGGTCTCGAGATCGCCGTTACCGACAATGGCCCGGGGATCAGCGAAGAGGTGCGCGCGCGCATCCTCGAACCGCTGTTCACCACCAAGAGCTTCGGCACCGGGCTG
>CAZECZ010000222.1:0-6002 GCA_964510815.1 uncultured Aestuariivirga sp. | reverse complement strand
CACGTAGGTGCCCGGACGCAGTTCGATCATCGCGACGGTGCCATCGATCTCAGCATAGAACGGCACGAATTCCATTATCTCGCCTGTACGTTCAAGCTTATCGATGACGGTATTCTGCATTCCGAAGGCGCGCAGACGAGTCTTGATGGATTCAATCCGCGTTCGGTTGCGGGTCTTGAAGGTGTCCAGATAATCCCGCTGCGAAACGATGAATTCAGGCGCATACATCGTGAAGAGAAGGTCGCCCTTCTTCACCTCATCACCCACCGCACGGATTTTCAGATCTTCAATCCAGGCCTCGGTTCTCGCTGTCATTTCGGTCTGCATGCGTTCATTTTCGGCGACAAGACCAAAGCTGCGAATGATGCGCCCAAAACGCGCTTCCTCAGCCTCTGCGATGCGCACACCCATGGTCTGAAGCGTCTCGGGTGCCACTGTGATGGCCGTGCGTTGTTCGCTGACCACGGCGCCAGCCTTGTCTCCGCCGGTTTGAAGCTTCACAAGGTCCATCCCGCAAATGGGACAGACGCCGGCCTGGTCGGCGATGTAGTGGGGATGCATCGGGCAGGTCCATTTGACTGCACCGTCGTCCATTGTTTCTGCAGCAAACGCGGAGGGAACAAGCAAGTCGCCAAGTCCACTCTTCAGCGACAATGTTCCTTCGAAATCCAGGCTCGTGACGAACTTCATTGGGGACACGGGCCCGGCAACGAGCGCTGATGAAAGCATCAAGACTTGCAGCAGTCGGCCGTTCGGACCGCGCTTTTTCGAAACAGTGTGCTGACAGGTATTCTTGCACATCGTTGTTAACCTCATGATCGCCAGAGCGCCGGCGAGAAAAGCCGAGCAGATTATTTTCGATTTGGGAAAGCCGCCTTAAGCACTTACGGCTTCACGTGTTAGGCGTTCGTGTCTGTTGGGTGGGCTGCGAGTTCTGCGATGATCGGACAATCGTCATCGTCTTGCCCGGAACAGGCGTCGACGAGCCCCTTGAGTGTCTCTGCGAGGCCTTGGATCTCTTGCGCCTTGAGCTGTAATTCCTCGAGATGATGGGCCGCCAAGGCTTTCACCTCACTTGTATGCCGTTGCTCGTCGCTGTAGAGGCCCAGAAGCTTCCGGCAATCCTCTACCGGGAACCCGAACTCGCGTGCGCGCTTGAGAAACGACAGTCGCTCGATGTGCTCGTTAGAGTAGTCGCGATAACCGTTTGACTGCCGATCAGCCACCACTAGCCCGATGTCTTCGTAGTAGCGGATCGTCTTCGCGGGCAGCCCGGTCTTTTCCGATGCTTCACCGATATTCATGGGTTTCATCCTCCAGCCTGCGTGAGAAATGCAGCGCAGTTCGTCCGGCTCGCTGAGTTGCGAGCACGGCACGTGGGGCTGACGCGAGCGATTGCAGGCGTCAGCTGGAGGAGGGATCAAATCCGGAGGCGATGGGTGCTCAGAAAGGTCTGTTGCGCACTGCTCAGGTTCGGAGGCCAAGATTCATAAGGTGGCCCTCGCGCAGCGAGATGCAGGGACTGAAGTTGGTTCGACGTCAACCAAACCGGCACGGCATTGGGAGGGTATGGATAACTTGTTGCGTCTTCGTTGGAGGCTGCCCGGACCTCCTTAACCATCAGATAGTGATCCGGCAACGCTTCCAGGCAGACGACCAGACATTCTGCCGGGTTCATGGGGAGAACTCCGGCACGATCTTGATGGCCATGAGGGGTCGGCGAGGTGCGATCGTCTGGGTTCATGCCGTGGCTGGCATGAACAAGGGTAGCTGAACTCTGGAACAGGGCACGCGCAGACTGCAACCCGCCCGCCGTGATAACGACGAGAGCAAGAACAATTGACAGAATGTTGCGCACCGTACGGGGCATGCTTTGCGTGCCTTAAAAATTGAAGATGGACTACACCACCACCATACCCTTGTGCAGCTTCCACCAAGTGGAAGGTCAAGAGGAAAATAGCACAAATAATCTGCTCGGACCAACCGTCAGCAGTGAAGTAGCTTGTTAAGGGCTCCAAGATGAACCAGCCCTATGGCGTCCAGCTACGTTGTTGTCGTCACGCGGCAGGCGTTGGTGCGAAGCCATTATAGAACAAGCCGAAAACGATCGCCACGTACCAGGCATAAGCCACGGCCTCGACCAGGCCGATCAGCACGCCCTTGACCGTGAGCCATTCGAACCAGGGGAAGAACTGCAGCCAGGGTTTGTGTAGCTCCCAGTCTGGAGCGACGAGGCCGAGTGCGATGCACACGATGAAGGTTGCAACGAAGAAGGCGGTGAGGGCCAATCCAAGCTGCGCAATATCAACTCTTGAAACGCGATATGTTTGGGTCATTTCTGTGCTTCCCGTGTTCTGATATGCGACGCACGATGCAGCCGCATTACTCGCTTGTCGGGACATAAGGTTTCCAGACACTGGAAGGTCCAGTCAGTTGACAACAAGAACACGAGCTCATTTGGCTCCAGAGGTGGATCTTGCGGTTTTATCGTTCTTCTTCCATTTGACCTGGGAGTTGTTGCAGGCACCGTTGTTTTCCAGCATGCACGGCGTTTCGCATATGGCTGGCATCGCGACGTGCCTGCAAGCCACAGTGGGCGATGTGGCCATTGCGCTTGCAGCGTTCTGGGGTGCCGCCGCACTTGCGAAGTCCAGAAGCTGGTTCCTTGAGCCACGCCTGAGAGATATTGCAGCGTTCCTCGCAATCGGCATCGGCATCACATTCGGTCTTGAATATTTCAACACCGAAATCACAGGCCGATGGACTTACGGTGATTGGATGCCGATCCTGCCCGTCCTCGGCACGGGCCTTGCTCCCGTGGTGCAATGGCTACTCGTACCGTGGTTGTCCCTTTGGTACCTGAGGCGGCTGCATCAAACAACAAAGCGAATGTGAGGGGAGGCAAAGCGCCTCCCCTCATAGGCTCGTTTGCGGCTAGCCCATGCAGCCCATTCCAGTCAGCAACTTGTTCGCCGTCTCTTTTTGGGCGTCGCTCAAGACGCCGTAGAGTTTTTCAAGTGCTGGCTTGACTTGTTTCAGCGTCGCCAGGCGTCCCTCCATCATATTGATGTGGTTAGAGAGCCTGTCGACCGGCGTCCCTGAATGCATGGCAGACATCATTTGAGAGCGCATGTCGTGCATGCCTTCCAGGTTGGCCTTCAGCGCAATGGCATAGCCGTCGAACGCGTCTTGCTGGGCCTCCGTGATACCGAGTTCGGCCTTGATGAAGGCGATGCGTCCTGCAGCATGGGTCTCGCCGTTTTCGGAGTTCATCATCATGCTCATCATTGGGCAGCGATCAGACATCATGCCGCGGCCCATGCCGCCCATCATGCCTTTCTCCATCATCCCCTGTCCCATCATCCCGGGACCCATTTTGCCGTCCTTCATCATGCCCTTACCCATCATACCGCCACCCGGCATCTCCGAGGGTTTCATTCCCTTTTCCATGGGCATGGTCTGGGCTTGAGTCGTGTCAGCCGCAGTGCCACCGGGATGATGTTGCTTGTGCGAATCCTGCGCATTGGCAACGCTACCGAGCGCAAGCCCGACTGCGGTTATGGCCGTGAGTGTGAGTATTGAACGTTTCATGTGATCTATCCCTTGTTTTTCGCTGAGGTGTTGAACTGAATTCGGCTTGGTAACCTATCGGTCGCGCGCCAGGAGCTTGCGACCAAAACGCGAAGAAAGTTGTTGGCGAGGTTCCGACTGAGCCGGCGAACCTCGCAGGCGGAGGATATGCGTTGTTCCAGCCGTGCTCAGGATTTGGGCGGCGGCGGTTCCGTTGACACAGTCCGGCCGTTAATCCGGTGGGCCATCGGCGCGCGAAACCGCAAAGCCTCGGAAATGCCCATTGCGCTTGCTTCTGGCGCAACGATGGCACCGTGCACTGAAGCGCATGTAGCCGCACATGCGTTGCCAATTGAGCAAGTACCCAGGCAGGAGCCGCAGTTGCAACCGATGCAGCCCTCGCCGCAGGCCGACCCGCAACCCAGCTTGTCGGCCGATCTAGACCCTACGACCTGTCGATTTTTGACTGGCAAACCGGCTGAAGCGCGGGAAGCTCGCGCGCCTGAGTTGGCGCAAACTCTTGCCGGCGTGGACGCCATTTGGCCTTCAGCTTGTGCTCCCAGAGTTGCCGCAAGCCCGGCCACCGCCGTAGAGACCACCTGATGCTCATACCCCGAATGTGCGTGCCCCGGAGATGCCCAAAGAGCCGTCAAAACCGCCACCATCAATATCAACGGCAGTCTATCCGACAAACGCTGTGACGGTGATCTGCACACTGCAGTCGCAGCTCCTTATCTGATGCGGTCTAAGTCCAGTAAGTCATCACTCAGCATTGCTTTCGTTGACTTCGATCAACGCCAGATCCGGGAACGCATCGCCGCTTGCGGCGTTAACCGAATTGATCGCCTGGTGGTTCCGGTTTTCAAAAAAAATGCGTCGCAGTGGCTTGACCTTCCGCCAACTGGAAGTGGCATGAATGAATTCAAGCCGAGAAATGAAGAAGCTTTTGTAGTCCTTCCTGTTGGTGGAAGGTCAAGCAGAAAATGGAGTTGAAGACATGCACGGAAATGAGTGGATGCATGGGTGGGAAGGAATGTGGTTTGGCCCCCTATTCATGTGGGTTGTGCCAATCCTTTTGATTGTTCTTGTCGTCTGGCTTGTGCGCGGATCTTACGGGTCGTCGCCACAGTCGAAATCAACACGCGATGCAGGCACCATTCTCGATGAACGGTTCGCAAGCGGCGAAATCGACGAGGAGGACTATCAGCGACGGCGCGATGCGCTCAACGATCGCAAGTCTGCCTAGACCAAAGCCTTCCGCGACTGATTCACGGTCCGCTGTGTGTCTACGCCTGAGAGCTACTGATATTGAACAATGAGAGCAATCGATGACCAAACCGACATGCTGCCATGCATCGGGACACAACCACGGTTCAACCGACGATGGTTCAGAGGCAGGTGGAAACGTAGTGATCGAGTCCGGTCATGACGCCAAAGCCAAAGATCCTGTGTGCGGCATGCGCGTCAATGTGGCGACAGCCAAACATGTGACGCATCATAACGGCCATGACGTCCACTTCTGCTCCGCACGCTGCAAGGAAAAGTTCGAAGCCGACCCCGAGGCTTACGCCGACGGTCCCCCGGCGCCCGAACCGATGCCGACGGGCACGCAATACACTTGCCCGATGCATCCCGAGATCGTCCAGGAGGGACCTGGCACTTGCCCCATTTGCGGCATGGCGCTGGAGCCGATGGGTGTTCCCACGGGCGAGGAGGGCCCCAATCCGGAGCTTGTCGACTTTACGCGCCGCATGATCCTTGGCGCCGTTCTCACCGTCCCGATCCTCATCCTTGCCATGGGCCCTCACCTAGGCCTGCCCGTTCGCGAATGGATCGGAGAGCGCAACGCCGATTGGGTCGAGTTCGCGCTCGCCACGCCGGTTGTCCTGTGGGCAGGCTGGCCATTCTTTGTCCGCTGCAAAGATTCGATCCTCAATCGATCACCGAATATGTGGACGCTTATCGGGATCGGCGTTGGTGCGGCCTATCTCTACAGTGCGGTGGCCACGATTGCTCCCGGTGTGTTCCCTGCTGCGTTCCGTGGTCCCGCGGGGTCTGTCGCGATCTACTTCGAGGCGGCAGCCGTCATTGTCGTTCTTGTACTTCTCGGCCAGGTCCTGGAACTGCGTGCGCGGGAACAAACCGGTGGCGCCATCCGCGCCTTGCTTGATCTTGCGCCGAAAACAGCGGTGCGGGTAACGGATGACGGCTCGGATGAAACGGTTCCCCTGGAGGATGTCCTTGCCGGCGATCGCCTGCGCGTGCGGCCTGGCGATTCGATTCCCGTCGATGGTGTGTTGGTCGAGGGCCGCTCATCGGTCGACGAATCCCTGCTGACGGGGGAGCCTGTCCCCGTTGAAAAGACGTCGGGAGATGGCGTGACCGGCGGGACGCTGAACAAGACCGGCTCATTCGTCATGAAAGCAGAGCGC
>CAZECZ010000221.1:0-6024 GCA_964510815.1 uncultured Aestuariivirga sp. | reverse complement strand
GTCGAGGGCATGGACCCGTTCCACCTCGAAAGCCTGTGGCGCATCGAGTAGCCGGAGCCATAGACTTTGCGCCACAGGCTTTCGAGGTGGAACGGGTCCATGCCCTCGACGTAGCGGTGGAAGACGTCCTCGATCATCGCCGTCATGGCCTTGGGCCCGAAGGTATCGCAATAGCATTCGCCGATGCCGGTAATGCCGTTGTCGGTCACGAGCTTGACGAAGATGAAATAGCGCCCGCCCCATTCGCCCGGCGGAACCCCGACGATGAAGACTTTCAGGTCTTTGACTTTCATGGACGATGCCTCCCGTGGGCGTTCTCTTATCAGGTCCGGCGCATTGTCCGGATTGAAAATTTCTAACCGGCGGTGAGGCGGCTGGGCTTGTCAGTGGCCGACGAGTTGGCGCAAATGTGCGAACAGGCTTGGGGGCAAAGCATCTTGGACTTTGATTATGTGATCGTCGGGGCCGGCTCGGCCGGCTGCGTTCTGGCGGACCGGCTCACCGCCAGCGGCAAATGCCGGGTTCTGGTTTTGGAGGCCGGCGGCAGCGACCTGCGCTTCTGGGTGCAGATGCCGTTGGGCTATGGCAAGACCTTCTACGACCCCGCCGTCAACTGGATGTATGCCGCCGAGCCCGACCCTGGCCTCAACGGCCAGCGTGATTTCGTGCCCCGCGGCAAGGTGCTGGGCGGGTCGTCCTCCATCAACGCCATGGTCTATATCCGCGGGCACCGCGAAGACTACGAGGACTGGAAACGAGCCGGCAATGTGGGCTGGGGATGGGACGACGTTCTGCCCGCCTACAAGGCGATGGAGGACGATGCGGCGGGCGACCCCGCCTATCGTGGCCGCGGCGGTCCGCTGACCCTCAGCGGGCTTGGCGATGGCGCCCACCCGCTGTGCGAGCCTTATCTCAAATCGGCTGAGGCTGCGGGGTTGAACATCAATCCCGATTTCAATGGCGCCGAGCAGGAGGGCGTCGGGCTTTACCAATACACGATCCGCGGCGGGCGCCGGTTGTCGGCAGCGCGGGCCTTCCTGCGCCCCGCGATGAAGCGGCAGAACCTGAAGGTTGAGACCCATGCCCACGTGATGCGCGTTCTGTTCGACGGCAGGCGCGCGACGGGCGTCGAATATGTGCAGCGCGGTCAGCGGCACGTCGTGAAGGCAGGGGAAGTGATCCTGGCCAGCGGCGCGATCAACTCGCCGCAACTGCTGCAACTGTCGGGTATCGGACCGGGCGCGCTGCTGCAGTCGCTGGGCCTGCCGGTGGTGGCCGATAATGCCAATGTGGGCGCCCGGATGCAGGACCATCACGGCATCAACTACACCTGGCGCATGACGGTGCCGACGCTCAACGATGCGCTGCGGCCCTGGTGGGGCAAGCTGAAGGCGGGATTGCAATATGTGCTGACGCGGCGCGGGCCGCTGTCGCTCAGCATCAACCAGGGCGGCGGCTTTTTCCGCACCGATCCCGGCCAGCCGCGGCCCAACATGCAGCTCTACATGCAGGCCTTTTCGACCCTGATCCCCAAGGCCGGCGAACGGCCCTTGCTGACGCCGGACCCGTTCAGCGGATTTTCACTTGGGCTGTCCAATTGCCGGCCCACATCGGCCGGCGAGGTGATGATCTCTTCGCCCGATCCCTTTGCCCATCCCAGGATCAGCTTCAATGCCTATGGCACCGAGAATGATGTGGCGGAGATGCTGGCGGCGGTGAAATTCCTGCGCGAGATCGCCTCGCATGAGCCGCTTAAGGGCCTGATGGCGGAGGAACTGCGGCCGGGGCCGGAGGTCGTGAGCGACGACGAGATCATCAATGATTTCCGCCAGCGGAGCGGCACCGTCTATCATCAGTCCTGCACCTGCCGGATGGGGCCGGACCCCGCCACATCCGTGGTCGATCCGGCGCTGCGCGTGCATGGCGTCGAGGGCTTGCGGGTCTGCGACGCCTCGGTCTTTCCCAATCTCATCGCCGGCAACACCAATGCGCCAGCCATGATGGTGGGCTGGCGTGGTGCCGAGATCATTCTGCGCGATGATGCCTCGCTGGCCGCGCGAAATTCGATATGAGGCGATAGGCTTCCAGCAGCACCAGCGGCGCGAAGTGCAGATAGGCGGCCGTGTGGTCTTGCCTGATCCAGAACCAGTGCAGGAAGGCGGCCACCGCCGTCACATAAACGAAGCGCTGCAGCCATTTCCACCAGGTGCCCATGTGATGCACCGACCAATCGTTGCTGACGATGGCAAGGACCAGCATGGTGGCGAAGGCGACCCAGCCCATCAGATACTCCTTGTACGGAGCTTCATAGAGGATGAGATGGAGATTGGATTGCCGGATCATGTAGACGGCAAGATGGAGCGCGGCATAGAGAAAGGCCGCCATGCCGAGGTCGCGCCGCCGCTTGAACAGCCACGCGGTCCAGTGCTGGCCCCTGAACATCATACGGATGGGGGTGACGGCGAGCGTGGCGATCAGAAGGCGCACCGCCCATTCGCCCGACGCGTCGAGCACCCAGCCCAGACCGCCGACACCTGAGGCATAGCGCGCCAGAATGATGATGGCCGGAATGGCGATCACCAGCATGAAGAACAGCCGTGACAGGAGGATCTTCAGAACCACGCGTCAGATGACCTTTCCTGGATTGAGGATGCCTTTGGGGTCAAGCGCAGCCTTGAGGCCGCGCATGAGGGCAATCTCTTCCGGCGTCCGCGAGTAATGGAGGTAGTCGCGCTTGAGCGTGCCGATTCCGTGCTCAGCCGAGACCGACCCGCCGAAGGTCTTGACCACATCGTAGACGATCGCATCCATCGTATGCGCGCTTTCGTCCTCGCCAAAGCGGACGGAGGTGCAGATGTGCAGGTTGCTGTCGCCGATGTGACCGAAGAAGAACGTGTAAGCGTCTGGCCAGCGCTGGCGGATGGCGGCCTCGCAGGCCCTGGCGAAATCGTCGATGCGGGCGATGGGCAGGCTCACATCGAAAGTCGCAAGATCCGGCAGCTGCCCGATGATCAGACCCTCGCGCACCGACCAGATGTCACGCGCCTGCGTGCTGCTGGCGGCGATGACAGCGTCCCGGACGAGGCCATCTTCGAGGCAGGCGCCGAGAAACGCTTCCAGCGCCGCGCGGGGCGCCGTGGATTCGAGGATCACCCAGAAGGCATGATCGGCGTCGAAGAAGGTGAGATCGAGTTCCTTCGCGACATAGGAAAAATAGTCGCGCCACAGCGCTTCATAGGCCACCACGCCGCCCAGTTCGCCCTGCGCGCGGCGGAGCAGGGTCACCACATCGCCGTAGCTTTCGAGCGCGCACAGGACCGTCTGAATCTCGCCGGCCGGCGGATGGAGCCGCAGCACGGCACGGGTGATGATGCCGAGCGTCCCTTCCGAGCCGATGAACAACTGCTTCAGATCGTAGCCCGCATTGTTCTTCAGCATCTTGTTGAGGTTCGAGACGACGGTGCCGTCGGCCAGCACCGCTTCGAGGCCCAGGACCTGTTCGCGCGCCATGCCGTAGCGGATCACGCGGATGCCTCCGGCATTGGTGGAGAGATTGCCGCCGATCTGGCACGAGCCGCGCGCCCCGAGATCGAGGGCGAGGAACAGCCCGGCATCCTCCGCCGCCCGCTGGCACTCTTCCAGCGGCGTACCGGCTTTCACCGTCATGGTGGCGCCGGGGAGATCGACCTCCTCGACGCCGCGCAACAGTTCGAGGCTGATGGCGATCTCGTTTCCGCTGGGATTGCCGGCACCGGCCAGACCGGTCATGCCGCCTTGCGCGATGACGGGAATACCGGCGGCGTGACAGAGGCGGAGCGCAGTCGCCACCTCGTCCGTCGTCCGTGGACGGATTAAAGCCAGCGGGGCGGCCGTGCCGGTCTCGCTGGCATCGCTCCGGTGGCGCGGGCCGATGTGGCTGCCGGTGAGGATGGCGGCATCGCCGAGGGCCCGGCGCAAATCGTCGATAATCGTCATACGGAGCGGGTCGCCCCTCCGTCGATGCGGATCATCTGGCCGGTGATGTAGGAGGACTTGGGGCTGGCGAGGAAGGCCGCGACCGCGCCGAACTCCTTCGGGTCGCCATAGCGGCCGATGGGAATGGCGGCGCTGGTTTCAGCCACCACTTGGTCGACGCCGACGCCGCGCTGTTCCGCCGCCGCGGCATTCATTTTCTCGATCCGCTCGGTGGCGAAACTGCCCGGCAGCAGTGTGTTGATGGTGACGCCGTCGCGCGCGATCTCGACCGACAGCGTTTTCATCCAGTTGACCAGCGCCGCGCGGAGCGCGTTCGAGATGGCGAGCCCCTTGATCGGTTCGACCACGCTCATGGAGGAGACATTGATGATGCGGCCGAAGCCTGCGGCGCGCATGGCGGGGAGCACGCACTCCGTGAGGCGCATCTGGTTCAACACCATGATTTCGAACTGTTGGCGCCACAGATCGGGATCGACGGACGTCACGTCGATCGCCGGCGGCCCGCCGGAATTGTTGACCAGGATGGAGGGAAGGCCGAACTCGGCAATTGACCTCTCAAGTCCCGGCCAGTCGCCCATGTCGGCGGGGAGCGCCACGGCGTCGAGACCGCGCTGGCTGAAGGTGTCCACATGGCCCGCTAGTTTCGCCGCATTGCGGGCCAGCAGGCCGACCTTGCAGCCCTCCTCGGCCAGCGCTTCCGCGATGGCAAACCCAAGACCCTGGCTTGCGCCGCAAACCAGGGCCGTCTTTCCTTTGAGATCGAGATTCATGGTACGAATTCAGCCGATCCGCGACCCAATGGCAAGTGCCTATGCCGCCATCTCTCCATGGCCGCCCACTGAGGCGGCCATCCATGGTTGGATCACAACGCGTTAAAGATGGATGGCCGGGTGAAGCCCGGCCATGGAGAGAAGAGGCGTAAAGTGCCTTTACTGCTTCGGGAAGTAGTCCTGACAGCTGCCCTCGCGATAGACGTCGGTGGTGGCGCAATGGAGCGCGCCGCCGAAGGGATAGGCATCGCGGAACGGGATGGGGATGACCTCCAGGCCGAGCTTGTCGAACTGGTCCATCTGGTAGACCTCGGAGGCCTCGACGCAGACGGTCTTCTCGTCGAGCATCAGCACATTCATGGAGAGCCAGACCGAGGAATAGCAGAGCGGCGGCGGCGTGTTGTGCGCGGGCTGGGCGGCGTCGATGATCTCCCAGCCGTTCCTGGCGAACAGCTTGCGCTGGTCGTCCGGCAGGCGGCGCACCGGGTTGTTGATGATGAGGCCGGGGCGGATCGGCGTGAAGGTGGCGTCGATGTGGATGGGGTAGGGGTCGCCCGGGAAGTTCACTGCATGCACGCGATGGTTCGGGTAGTGGCGCTGCAGCCAGTTGATGCCCTTGAGGTTGGTGGTGAAGCCATGCTGGACGATGAGGTCCTTGCCGAAGCGCAACACGTCGGCCGCGTCGAACAGCGGTTCCTCTTCGGTGGTGACGAAGAACTTGTCTGCGGTCCATTCCAGGCGCTGTTGGATGCCGATCTTCTCGGAGAGATAGTCGGGCCGGTAGTCGGCATCGGTGAGGCGCGGCTTGGGGGCCGACTCGTGCCGCATGTTGGGGTCTTCGTTGTAATATTGCTGCAACAGCGGCCGGTAGCAGAGATACTCGAACCAACGGCAACGGTAGCTCATGGTGGCTTCCAGCATCTCGTTGCCGACCGTGAGGATGACATCGCGCGGCGGCATGGTGCCGAACATCGAGTCGGCCTTCCAGTCGGGTGTCGAGATCGGCTGGTTGAAGTCGAGCGGCGTGGGGCGGTCGACGCGGATGCCACGCTTTCTCATGGTGTCGGCGAAGTAGTTGAGCTGCTCGTTGGCGGCATCGACCGTGTGCTGCGGCCGCGGACCCCACATGCCCTTCATGTCTGAATCTTCCGGCACCTTGGCGTCGAGCGCAGGCTCGGAATTGGGAATGCAGCAGCCGTCAGCCACGCCGACGATGACATGCTTCAGCGGATCCCACTCGTTCCAGGAATTGACAATTGTCTTATCGGGTGACCAGGCC
>CAZECZ010000220.1:0-6113 GCA_964510815.1 uncultured Aestuariivirga sp. | reverse complement strand
TCCTCGAGTGCCACATGGTGGGCGGCGGCTTCGATTACCTGCTCAAGATCCGGGTCACCGGGATGGCAGAATACCGGGATATTCTGGGCGGCTTCATCGGTGCATTGGTCATGGTGGAAAGCACCCATTCCTACTTCGTGATGGAAGAGGTAAAGGAGAGCCCTCTCCTGCCAATCCCACATGTCAAAGACACCCGTTGATGAAGCCGAAGCTTGTCCGCACCGTTGCCGCCCTTCGCCGCGAAACTGCGAAATGGCGGAGGGAAGATCTCACTTACGCCGTCGTTCCTACCATGGGGGCGCTTCATGAAGGCCACCTCACACTGGTGCGCGAAGGCCTTCAACGCGCTGACCGTGTCATTACCACCATCTTCGTCAACCCCAGGCAATTCGCTGCCAACGAAGACCTCGGCCGTTATCCGCGCGATGAGGGTGGCGACATCCGCAAGCTCGGCGGCGTTGGCAGCCACCTGATCTTTGCTCCACCTCCCGAGGAGGTGTATCGCGAGAACTTTGTGACCACCGTGTCGCTGGCTGGACCCGCGAAAGCAGGACTGGAGGACAAGTACCGGCCTCACTTCTTCGATGGCGTAACAACAATTGTTGCCAAACTCTTCATTCAGACTGGCGCCGACCTCGCCATGTTCGGCGAGAAGGACTATCAGCAACTCATAGTTGTGAAGCAGATGGCGCGCGACCTCGACATTCCAGTGAACGTGATCGGTATCCCGACGATCCGGGAACCCGATGGTCTGGCCATGTCGTCGCGCAACCGCTACCTGTCGAAAACCGAACGCCAGCAAGCAACCGCCATCTATCGCGCCCTCAACAAAGCGGCAGGGAAGATCCGCGCCGGTGCCAACATGCAGACCGCAGCGCGCGCGGCACACCGTGCCTTGAATGTGCAAGGCTTCAAGGTCGACTATGTCACGGTGCGAAATGCCGATACGCTTGCAGTTCCCAAGCGTGCGGATGAACCATTGCGCCTCATCGCCGCCGCATGGCTCGGCAAGACACGGCTGATCGACAATATCCCCGTGTAGAGGGGCTTGGACAGGATGTGCCCTCCCTCGCCGCCGGGGTGGAGACCCCCTCTTCCCGAAAGAAACGTTGCATGAGCAAGATGGCGCATTCCAGCTTGTCATCCTGCACCAATCTACGAACGATCATAGCAATCCGAGTTCGGCCAACTCGCGGCGCATCTTCGCGCTGAGGCCATCTGCCTTCTGAGCCTTTGGAAGATCAGGTGGGGCATCGGCCTCTTCGAGATAGCGCCAGCCCTGGAAGGCACGGCGTGGCACCGGACGGACAGGAATGATCTTCGGCTTGAAAACGATCCGGCAACGCTCAATGCCGTCGCCGCCCGTCACCGGTTCCAGGTCAGCGATCGGCTGCCGGCAGAGGATCATACCGCGGATGACCCAGAACAGTGATCCGCCTGCGAGTATTTCATCGCGGCGCTTGGGAAACATACGTGTGACATGATCAAGGGTATCGAGTCCCTTGCGGCACTCCTTGACCCAGGACTCCAGTTCTTCGATCTCGGTCACGCCGACGCATAGTTTGAGTAGGTTGAGGGGCATGATTTCCAGTCGTATTGCTCTCCGCTGCAATCTAGGCCAGCTGTGTTGCGCTGCAAACCTGTTCGCCCCTGTTTTCCCCAGCCGGTCACTCACACTCCGGCTCACGTGGCCTCACCAGCTTGTGAGTGACGCCACGCCCATGTGATTGGCGGGTGATCGGCGAACCGGGCAAGCAAGATAGCGAACCGGTTGGATGGTTCAAACGCAAACCGAGAGAGGAACGCACACTATGAAGCACATTGGCAAATCTGGCGCCATCCTGGCCGCAGCTGCCTTCGCCATGGCCGTCGGCGGTCTGGCGCCCGCCCCCGCACAGGCCGATGACGCGAAGGTTCACTGCCTGGGGGTAAACTCATGCAAAGGGCAGTCTGAATGCAAGACGGCCAACTCTTCCTGCAAGGGCCTCAATGAGTGCAAGGGCCAGGGCTTCCTGTCGATGACCAAAGCCGAGTGTGATTCCGCCGGTGGCAAGGTCGAAGGTATGTAAGGCATTGGCCGCGGGCTCCTGGGCCCGCGGCAATCATCCCATGCAAGGACACCCTGACTATCTCGGCTTCGGCCTTGGCCTGAGGCCGCAGCATTACCGTGAGATCCTGGATGGCGAACCAGCCGTGGACTGGTTCGAAGTCATCTCCGAGAACTATATGGTGCCAGGTGGACAGCCGATCCGGATGCTCGAACGGGTGGCAGAGCGCTTTCCGATCGTGATGCACGGTGTATCGATGTCCATTGCATCGACGGCACCGCTCGACATGGACTATCTAATCAACCTCAAGAAGCTGGCCCAGCGCGTCAATCCTAAGTGGGTATCGGATCACTTGTGCTGGACCGGAGTCCACGGAATCAATCTCCATGATCTGTTGCCGGTGCCGTACACGGAGGAAGCACTGAATCATGTGGTGAGCCGAATTTCAGCGGTTCAGGATATCCTCGGCCGCCGCATCGCCATCGAGAACGTTTCGAGTTACATCGAGTACGAATGCTCCGAGATGAGCGAGTGGGATTTTGTCGCAGAAGTGGCGCAGCGCGCGGACTGCTGGCTGCTATTGGATGTCAACAACGTGTTCGTATCTGGGGTCAATCACGATTTTGATGCGCGCACGTTCCTCAGTTCAATCCCGATCGAGCGTGTCGTCCAGTTTCACCTGGCCGGGCATAGTGAAGGGGAGACATGCCTCATCGACACGCATGACGCGCCGATTTGCGAAGATGTTTGGAAACTTTATGCGCGCGCCGTCGAGCGGTATGGCCCCGTTTCAACTATGATTGAACGTGACGACAACATTCCGCCCCTCGCAGACCTGGTTACCGAACTGTCGCGTGCCCGGGACATTGCCAGAGACGTGCTTGCCAGAGAGGCGACGGTAACATGAAGACCCTCGCCCAGATCCAGGATGAGATGCAGCGAGCAGTCCTTGGTAAGGACAATCGCGCAACCTCTCTGGTGGCATCGCCACCGGAAGGGAGCACCGCGGACAGATTGCGTGTCTACCAGGCAGCCTACGTACTCCGCTTGACCGATTTCCTTGCCAACGATTATGAAAAGCTGCTGGCCTATCTGGGAGACGTGCGGTTCCGCAAGATGGCTGAGGGCTACATCAAGGCTCACCCATCCGACAATCCCAATGCGCGCTGGTACTCGCGCCATCTCCCAGACTTTTTAAAGAATGACTGTAGCTTCCGCCGCAATCCGGAGGTGGCTGAGATGGCGTTGCTGGAGTGGGCTCTCAGTCACGTGTTCGATGGCCCTGACGTGCCATTGGTCACCATGGCTGGGATCTCGAGCATTTCGCCCGACAAATTTGCAGGTGTTTGCTTTGATTTGGTACCGACCATGCAGCAAATCAAGGTTACGACAAACGTCACCAGTCTGTGGGCAAGTCTCAAGTGCGGCGAGACGCCTCCATCTCCCGAAGATTTGGAAACGCCCGCTGACGTTCTCGTCTGGCGTCAGGCAAACACATCCCGGTTCCGCATTCTGGGCCCAGAAGAAGCGATGGCCCTCATTTGCGTTCAAGAGGGAATGACTTTCGCACATGTGTGCGAAATGATTGCGGTGCACGACAGCCCGGATGATGCCGCACTGCGGGCGGCTGGTTATCTTCGTGCCTGGATCGAGGCCGAGATTATCTCCTGCATCCGTTTCATCGACGCTGGCGTGAAGTAGTCCTGATCCAGACGTTTGATCTGGAATGATTCCTTCACTTTTACCCCGATGTTGTGCCGCATCATCAGTTCGGCCAACCGGCAACCATCGACCAGCACGACACGACGCGACACTTGGCCACAGAAGTCTATGGCCGAGTTTGAAAAGTGGCTTGTCGTAAAGAAAGCACCCTTGGCCGCGTGCCGTGCATCCAGGCTGCCGGCAAAGTCCCTGACATCGGAAACGGAAACGACTGAGCCAGGTTTCAATCTCTTCGCTTGGATGTAAATCAGATCAAGTCCCAACTCATCTTGGGCAACCAGTCCGTCGACCCCACCGTCGCCTGTCCGGCCTAAACGCTGTGCCAGGTCACGGCGACGGCCTCCGTAGCCCATCGACAAGAGGAGATCGATCACCAGAAACTCGAAAAAGTCGGGAGGTTGAGCGTGGATGCGCGCAATCAGTTCGTTGACGAGTTCAAATTGGGCACGTTCATACGCAGAAGTAAGCCGCGCCTCACTCCTGCTCATATATGATTGGGGTCGCTCGAACTGGCGCTGCTCCACTTCAGCATCCTCATTCGGGCACATTAGGCGTTGAAAGTCGGCAATCATTGTCATCAGTCACGCTCCGGAAGCGCGAACGATACAAGCCGCCAAGTTACAGTGCCGCTAAAGCAATCGTACAAACCTTAACGAATGCCGTAACGTCATTAGGTCCTTGTTAGGAAGATGCCTTGCTGACGAAGCATTTCACTCCATTCGACTTCAGCCTCGAACACTCATCTCCGGCATCCGCCTTGTTCTCAAAAACGAATCTCACACGATAGAAGATGCCCTTCGTTCCGAGATCAGCTCGCACAACAATCGGTTCCTTCGATCCAAGAGCCTTGTGACGGGCCTTCATCTTCTTCCAGACGGACCACGCCGCATCTTCGCTGACTGCTGATGCGATCTGCACAGCCCAGCCTTGCATCGGACCAGACGCTACCTGCTCCGACATTTGGACGCCGGTCGTGTTCTCCTCCGGTTCCGCCTTCGGAAGAACATCAACGGATATGACCTTTTCTTCCTCAGTTGCAGCAGCTGATGCCGGCACGATATTTGCCATCGCCGGTGAATCAGCCGGCACGCGTTCAACGATCTTCTTGCGCTGCTCGGTCTTGAGCACCTTCGTCTGCGTGGTGGCCGACGCCACGATCAGTTCGGCCGACGGCGCCTTGGCGGCCGGCAATTTCTTCTGCGCCTGACTTACGGCGCCTGTCGAGAATTGGTCCACCGCAGCAACCTGCAGGCGCGGCGGCTTACGGCCCTCCAGGATGGCCAGGCGCTGGATGGCAGGCTCGTAGTCTGGCTTGATCGCAAGTGCCAGATTGAGAGCATGGCGCGCATCGGAGGGGCGGCGCAGCTTTTCGTAAGCAATCGCTTCCGCAAAGTGAACGCGCGCAGCGTCCGGATACTTGTAGCGCAACGCCTTGTCGAAGTCGGCCAGGGCAAACAGATGCTGTCCGCTGTCCCGCAACAGGATGCCACGACTGTAGTACGCATGGCTGAACTGGCCGTCGAGGAACAGTGCGCTGGTAAAGTCCTCCATTGCCATGGCGTTGCGTTGCAACCGCTGATAGGACAGGCCGCGATTGTAAAGGGCAATTGCGCGCAGCTTGGCAGACATGGCATCGATGCGCATGGCGGCCGTGTAGTCGTCGACCGCGCGCTGGTGCTCGTTGAGGTTCTGGTAGGAAAGCCCGCGGTTCAGCAAAGCGTTTGCCAACACCTCTGGTTCGAGCTTTCGGGACTCAATGGCCCGGGTATAGGCTTCCACAGCGGCCGCTGCGTCACCAACTTGCAAGGCCTTGTAAGCCTGGGACACCAGCTTCGAATCATTTTTTGCGGCAGCCGCACCGGATACAGCCGCGCTTGCGGCAAGGAACGCGGTACAGACAGACGCGAGAACTCGTAGACGGACGCTCATGAAGCCAGATCATGAGCAATTACGGTTAAGGACCGGTTTCGCCAGAGGGCGCCATCGGTTACCAGCGACTTAATCTGACGACCGAAACGTGTCGTTTTTGGACGGATTCAGGCTTTCCCTGTATTGACGGACCCTAGGCAACCTGCGACAAGTTGAGCGGTGTGGTGCCCAGAGCCAGAAGGCCGAGGGCCGAACAGGGAACGCGGTGAGGACGACCCATACCGGGGCCAAATCCGCGACTGCCCCCGCAACTGTGAGCGGAGAGGGTTGCAGCGTGAATGCCACTGGGCGACCGGGAAGGCTGCTGGAACCTCCGGACCCGCAAGTCAGGAGACCTGCCACGCGAGACACGGGCCTAGCCCGCAACCAACAGGTCACACGGAGGGTGTTCATGACCGCTCGTACTTATATTTC
>CAZECZ010000219.1:0-6297 GCA_964510815.1 uncultured Aestuariivirga sp. | reverse complement strand
GCCGGCCTGCCGCCTGGCATCCTCAATGTCGTCAACGGCGACAAGGAAGCCGTCGACGGCATTCTCGACGATCCGGACATCGCTGCGGTGGGCTTTGTCGGCTCGACTCCAATTGCCCAATATGTCTATGGCCGCGCCACCAGCCACGGCAAGCGTGCCCAGTGTTTCGGTGGTGCCAAGAACCACATGATCGTCATGCCGGACGCCGATATGGACAAGGCGGTGGATGCGCTGATCGGTGCCGGCTACGGCTCGGCCGGCGAGCGTTGTATGGCGATCTCGGTGGCCGTGCCGGTGGGTGAGGCGACGGCCGACGCGCTGGTTGCCAAGTTGATACCGCGCGTCGAGAATCTCAGGATCGGGCCTTCGACTGACCGCGAGGCCGATTATGGCCCGCTGGTCACCAGCCAGGCGCTGGACCGCGTCAAGGGCTATATCGATCTCGGTATCAAGGAAGGCGCCACGCTCAAGGTCGATGGCCGTGGCTTCAAGATGCAAGGCTACGAGAACGGCTATTTCCTCGGTGGCACGCTGTTCGACAACGTGACCACCGACATGCGGATCTACAAGGAAGAGATCTTCGGCCCGGTGCTCTCGGTGGTGCGTTCGGGCACCTATGACGAGGCGCTGAAGATGGTCAACGACCACGAATACGGCAACGGCACCGCGATCTTCACGCGTGACGGCGACACGGCGCGGGATTTTGCCTCGCGCTGCCAGATCGGCATGGTGGGCGTCAACGTGCCGATCCCGGTGCCGCTGGCCTATCACACCTTCGGCGGCTGGAAGCGCTCGGCCTTCGGCGACCTCAACCAGCACGGGCCGGACTCGATCCGCTTCTACACCAAGACCAAGACGGTGACGGCCCGCTGGCCCTCCGGCATCAAGGAAGGGGCGCAGTTCTCGATCCCCACCATGCGCTGATGAGCGAGCATCATTCGCCTGTTGATCTGACCTTCGCCGCTGCAGAGACCATTCTGCGGCGGCTTCCGGTCTTGTGGTGGGCCGCCATGTGGCCCTCGCCCTCGGCCCACGCGGAGGCCCGCAAGATGATCGCTGAAAAGCAGGCGGCCTTTGCCGAAGGGATGATGGCCATTCAGGCAGAGCTGATCAAGCAGGCGTTGCGGCCCTGGTGGCTCCTGCGTCTTCCGCATGAAGCGTTTCATGACATGGCACACGCTGCCGCCGCACCTACCGCCCGGCGGATCAAGGCCAATGCCAGGCGTCTGCGGCGCGGCTGAACTTCCTATGGATAAGCCGCTGTTGTCGCCGGGGTATCACGCGCTGCCCGATGGCCACATCGCCAATGTGGTGACGTGCCTGGAGATGCTGAACCGGCCCATGCCGCGCCCAGCACCCGTGCATGAAGGCTTCGCACTGGAACGCATGCAGGCGGGCGATCTCGGCCGGTTCCGCCGCCTGTTCGATGCGGTGGGGCGCGATCTGATGTGGTTTTCCCGTCTCCTCATGCCGGACGATCAATTGGCGGCGATCATCGGCGATGACCGCGTCGAATCCTACGCCTTCGTGCAGGATGGCGCCGAAGCAGGTCTGCTTGAGCTCGATTTCCGGCAGGCGGGGGAATGCGAACTGTCGTTCTTTGGGTTGATACCCGAAGCGATCGGCAAAGGCGCGGGCCGTTATCTGATGAACGAAGCCCTCGCACGCGCCTGGAGCAAACCCATAACACGGCTTTGGGTGCACACCTGCACCTACGATCATCCGGCGGCGCTGGGATTCTATCAGCGCTCAGGATTCACGCCCTATGCGGTGATGGTCGAAGTCCATCCAGACCCGCGCCTGACGGGACACATGCCGCGCGACGCGAGTCGGCAGGCCCCGCTCGTGCAGCCGAAACACGTGAATGGCCCGGAATAGAAGCGGGCGAACGGAATGTCCGCATCCTCCGCCGTATGCCGTTTCTTCACCTTATGGCCGACGACTTCCACACAATCCCTCGCGTTGGAGTATTCTCTTCCGCCGTGGGACGCCCTTGGATAGAAGGGCCGAAGTCAGGACGAGTCAGGAACGAGGGGCCGAGTGATTCCAGACTTTATCCGGAATGTGGGGTATGAGCTCCCCTTCATTCTGCTGTTGATCGCGCTGCTGGGATTCCGGTCGCGCGTGACGCCGCGTGCCTCCTTGCTTGTGCAGGCGCCGATCGAGAAGATCTTCGATCTGGTCGACTTTCAGGAAGGCGAGAACCAGAGGTGGCAGCGCACGCGCGTCACCTGCACGCTGGTTGACGCCGAAACCAAGACCTATCGCCTCAATTTCGTAACGCCATTGGCGGGCGGCGCGGTGCAATCGTCGCAGGCGCTGTTCCGCGTGGTCCGGCGCGAGGCGCCGCGCTATCTGGAAATCGACCGGGCCGGGCTCGAAGGGCAATCCGCCAACAATCAGTTGCTCAAGATGACGACGGCGCTCAATCCGGAAGGGACGGGCACGCGTCTCACGATTACCTACCACTGGGGACCGCGCACGCTTCTGGCGCAACTCCTGGCGCGGGCTGATTTATGGGGCAGCGTCTACCGCCTCAAAGGCGTTGCCGAGACCGGGATTCCCGATTATCGGACCGACGCTCTCATTTCTGCCGGTGTTGCGATCGTCACCGGCATTATCTCGCTGGCCACCTTCGTGATTGCATTTGGCTGGATCATTGCGCCGCTGCTCGTCGTGGCGCTTCTCATCCATGAATTCGGCCACCTGCTTGCCTATCGCTTGATCGGCCAGCCATGGGGGCGGCTCGTGTTCCTGCCATTTCTGGGCGCGCTCGCAGTGCCCCGCCTTGGCTTCACGACCCAAGGCCAGCTCGTCTTTGCGGCCATGATGGGGCCGTCGTTCAGCGTCATCGTGCCCTTGCTGGCGGCGTTCTACGTGTGGCTGGGAGGGCCATTCCCCGACATCGCGGTGATGATGGGAATCGTTGCCTGTGGTCTCAACCTGTTCAACCTGCTGCCGGTGGAACCTCTCGATGGCGGCATCGTGCTCCGCTCGGTGCTGGCGAAGATCATGGGACGCTGGGCACGCTTCGGGCTCATCGGTATGGGGGCCGTCATCATTACGGCCGGCTTCGCATTGCAGCAGGTCTTGCTGATCATTTTCGGTGCGCTGGCCTTGCTGATGAATCTGAGGCCGCGCGCCATCGATCCCGGCCTTGCGCCGATGTCGCGGCTGCATGTCTCGATGTCGGCTTTTTCCTTCATGTCGACGGTAGCAGCCTATGCCGTTCTGTTGCGGCACTTCATGACCTACGTCGCCGCGACCTGAGCCGATGGCGGGCCTCCTCAGCGACTACGAGGCCAGATGCGCCTTGGGTGAGATTCGAGCCGACACTGCCCAGCGCGTGGTCGCCAGCCGGCTCGACCAACTGGCGGCGAAACTCGACACGATGCCGAAGTCCGGTGGATTCCTGGCCCGGCTGCGCAAGCCGGCGGAGCCGCCGAAGGGTCTCTACATTCACGGCGATGTCGGCCGCGGCAAGACCATGCTGATGGATCTCTTCCACGCCCACACGACATTCGCGCCGAAGCGGCGCGTTCATTTCCACGCCTTCATGCAGGATGTCCATGGCCGGCTTCACACGGCGCGCAAATCACGGGTGCAGGACGCCATTGGGCCGGTGGCGAAAGCCATTGCCGCGGAAGCGCGGCTGCTGTGCCTCGATGAAATGCAGATCACCGACATTGCGGACGCGATGATCGTGGGCCGGCTGTTCGAGGGGCTGCTGGCGGCGGGCACCGTCATCGTCACGACGTCCAACCTTGCGCCGCCGGACCTTTACCGCGATGGCCTGAACCGGCAGCTGTTCCTGCCGTTCATCAAGCTCATCACGACGCGCTTCGACGTCATCGCGCTGGAGAGCGACACCGATTACCGGCTCGGCCGCGTCAAGGCGCATGAGACTTTCCTGACGCCGATTTCGCCTGAGACCGGCGCTTTGCTGCAGGACCTTTGGCAGCGGCTGACGGACACGGAGCGGGGTGACCCGGTGGAGATCAGCGTCATGGGCCGCAAGCTGCATGTGCCGCAGGCGGCGCACGCTTGCGCGCGCTTTACCTTCGCCGATCTGTGCGAAAAGCCGCTGGGGCCGCCCGACTATCTCGCACTTGCACATAATTTCCGGACAGTGTTCGTCGAACGCATCCCGGCCCTGGGGCCGGAGCGGCGCAACGAGGCCAGGCGCTTCGTGCTGCTGATCGACACGCTCTATGACGCTCGAGTCAGGTTTGTCGCCACCTCGGCGCAAGCCCCGGATGCCATTTACCCTTCGGGAGACCATGCCTTCGAGTTCGGCAGGACGGTGTCCCGCCTGAAAGAGATGCAGTCGGCTGCTTGGTGGGGCAAAAAAATCGCCGAAACTTGACGTATTAGTCAAGTTCATACGCCGAATTGATTAGGCTTGCACCTTGAAGCCGTTCCATAAGGGGTCTACACAAACGTCGCTTTTGCACTGCAAAACGACTCCTACGCTCGACCCTTCGGTTAAGGACATTCACACATGGCTCGGAAGAAAATCGCGTTGATCGGCGGCGGCATGATCGGCGGCACGCTGGCGCATCTGGCAGCTCTCAAGGAACTGGGCGACATTGTCGTCTTCGACATCGCGGAAGGCTTGCCCCAGGGCAAGAGCCTCGACCTCGCCCAGTCGGGCCCGGTCGAAGGATTCGACGCGAAACTGTCGGGCGCCAATTCCTATGAGGCAATCGCCGGGGCCGACGTCTGCATCGTCACCGCCGGTGTGCCGAGGAAGCCCGGCATGAGCCGCGACGACCTGCTCGGCATCAACCTCAAGGTAATGAAGTCGGTCGGCGAGGGCATCAAGCAATATGCGCCCAACGCCTTCGTCATCTGCATCACCAACCCGCTCGACGTGATGGTATGGGCACTGCAAAAATACTGCGGCCTTCCGGCCAACAAGGTCGTCGGCATGGCCGGTGTGCTGGATTCAGCCCGGTTCCGCCACTTCCTCGCCGAGGAATTCAATGTCTCGGTGGAAGACGTGACGGCCTTCGTGCTGGGCGGCCACGGCGACACCATGGTGCCGCTGACGCGCTATTCCACAGTGGCCGGCATCCCGGTTCCGGACCTCGTCAAGATGGGCTGGTCGACCCAGGAAAAGATCGACAAGATCGTGCAGCGCACCCGCGACGGCGGCGCCGAGATCGTGGGGCTCCTCAAGACCGGCTCGGCCTATTACGCGCCCGCGTCTTCCGCCATCGCCATGGCAGAGAGCTATCTGAAGGACAAGAAGCGGGTCCTCCCCTGCGCCGCCCATCTCACCGGGCAATATGGCGTCAAGGATATTTATGTCGGCGTGCCGGTGGTCATCGGCGAGGGCGGCGTCGAGCGGATCGCCGAGATCGCGCTGAACGACGAGGACAAGGCGGGCTTCAAGAAGTCGGTGGATGCCGTCCACGGGCTGATGGAAGCAGCCAAAGGCATCGCGCCGGATCTGGCCTAAACTTTACGCGCACGTCAAACCAGGGAAGCGCAGATGAACATTCACGAGTATCAGGCCAAGGAGGTTCTCCGCGGCTTCGGCGTACCCACCGGCAAGGGCATTCCAGCTTTCACCGTCGACGAGGCGGTGAAGGCAGCGGAGCAGCTTCCCGGCCCCGTCTGGGTGGTCAAGGCCCAGATCCACGCGGGCGGGCGCGGCAAGGGCGGCGGCGTCAAGGTGGTGAAATCCATCGAGGACGTGAAAGCCGAAGCCAAGCGCATGCTCGGCATGACGCTCGTGACTCACCAGACGGGCCCTGAGGGCAAGGTGGTGCAGCGCCTCTACATCGAGGACGGCACGGCGATTGCCCGCGAGCTCTATCTGTCGATCCTGGTCGACCGCGAGACCTCGAAGGTGGCGTTCATCGCCTCCACCGAGGGCGGCATGAACATCGAGGAGGTGGCGCACGCCACGCCGGAGAAGATCATCACCGTGCAGGTCGATCCCGCCGCCGGTTATTCGGGCTATGTGGGCCGGCGCATTGCTGCCGCCCTCAAGCTCGAAGGCGACCAGGTGAAGCAGTGCGTGAAGATGATCGGCAATCTCTACAAGGCCTTCACGTCGAAGGACATGAGCCTCTTGGAGATCAACCCGCTGGTGGTGACCAAGGACGGCAACCTCATCTGCCTCGATGCCAAGATCAATTTCGATTCCAACGCGCTGGACCGCCATCCCGACATCAAGGAACTGCGCGATCTCTCGGAGGAAGACCCGAAGGAGATCGAGGCCTCGAAGTTCGATCTTTCCTATGTGGCGCTCGACGGCTCGATCGGCTGCATGGTGAACGGGGCCGG
>CAZECZ010000218.1:0-6374 GCA_964510815.1 uncultured Aestuariivirga sp. | reverse complement strand
CCCTACTCCTTCGCCTCTTTCCGCTTCTTGAGGATGCTGATCAGGCTGGTGACGAGCGGGATGATGAGCCTTGCGTTCGAAGCGCCGGCACCGCCGAGGCCGCCCATGAGGCCCTGCATGGTGAAGCCGCCTTGCAGTTGCTCTTCCAGTTCCGCCGCCGCCAGCGCCTTCATGTCCTCGGCCACCTGCAACTCTGGCCCCGGCCTCTGCAGGGCCGCCGCCACGATGGCGATGATGGCGAGTGCCAGATCGGCCCCGCCCAGCGCCAGCGGTGTCCACACCGGGCCCCACACGCTCACCAGCGCGGCATAGAACGCGACGTTCACGAGCACGAGGCCAAGGACAGCGAGTGCGCCCGCCAGCCCCAGCAGCAGGATGCGCTGGGTCTCGCTCCGCAGGCGGATGCGGGCGGCAAGGAACTCGGCCCGGAGATAGAGCCGCGCCGTACGCGCAATGTTGTTGACAGACATGGAAACCTCCTAGCGGGCCGTGAGCCGGCCGATGACGATGCCGAGAGCCAGCGCCGCGGCAATGCTGGCCACCGGATGGGTGGCGACCGTCTCCTCGGCGTCGTTCAGCATGTCCTCGGCCTGCCGCACGAGATGACGGACCTGTTGATCGAAGCTCTTGTCGCCGCCGGAATCTTCGGCCTCCTCCTCCGCCGTCGGCTCTGGCGCAGGCTTCGGGGCCCTCTTCTGGTTCTTGCGCAGCGCTTCGACCTCGGCCCGCAACTGGTCGAGTTCGCTGCGGATGGAACGGGAGCTGGTCATGGTCGGGTCTCCTTTGCCAGCGTTTATCAAAGCTGCCGCTTCGGGCCGCCTTGATCCTGATCAGGTGGCGCGGATGCGGGCTTCCGGCCCCTGCCCGCGCCGTTCGGCGATGGCCACCGTGAGCGTCATGGCCAGCGCCAGCGTTGCCGCCATGGAGCGGAAGCCCTCGAAATTGGCCTCGCCCACCTCGACCCACAGTCCCGCCGTCTGGGCCAGCGGCGAAAACGGGCTGTCGGTGATCGACACCACCGGAACGCCGCGCGCCGCCGCCGCCTGGGCCAGCGTCACCGTTTCGCTGGCGTAGGGCGCGAAGCTGATGGCCAGCACCCGGTCCTTTGACGAGGCGAAGCTCAGCTGCTCGGCGGCGAGACCGCCTACGGCATCCACCAGAATGCTCCGTACACCGAGCTTTCCCAGCGCGTAGGCCATGTAGAAACTGATGGGGAACGAGCGCCTGAGGCCGATGAGATAGAGCGTCTCGGCCTCTGCCAGCTTTTCCACCGCATCATCCAGCACTGCCGGATCGAGCTTTTCGCGCAACGACGCGATCGACTTTTCGGTGGCATCGCAGAAGCCCTGGAAGATGACGTTGGGCTTCGATGCCGCCACCGCGTGTTCGCGTAATTGCTGCAGGCGTTCATCGTAGTTGAGGATGCGGTCGCGCAGCCGGGAGCGGAACACCTCCTGCATTTCGGTGAAGCCCTGGTAGCCCAGCGCCTGCGAAAAGCGCACCAGCGTGGACGGTTGCACATCCGCCTGCTGGGCAATGGACGAGACGGTGCCGAAGGCGATCTCGTCAGGATATTCCAGCGCGTAGGTGGCGATCTGGGTGAGCCGTTTCGGCAAGTCCCCTGCGCGCTCGGTGATGAGCGCCTTGAGGGCGGGAAAATCGCGCGGTGGTGCGTAGGTATCTGTCATTGGAACAATCGTTTCGCGAAGCGTAGGATGTTCCAGCAGGTTCGGCAAGGGGCGGAATGGTTGTTCCCGTTGCGCTAACCCTCGTCCCATCCCCGGCTGCGGCGCGACACGCCTGACACGGGCGGCCGGCGCCGGTCGCCGTTGCCGCCATCGCCGGCCAGCGCCTTGCGCAGACGCCGGATGATGACGCCGCGCGACTTCTCGTCCGGCAGCTTGTGCATGACATCCTCGATGTCGAGAATGAGGTCGGCCAGATCGTTGTGGCTGTCGAAGCGCGCCACCATGGTGGGATCGATGCGCGGCCGTGTTTCCTCGGCAATGAGGGTGCAGGCATCGTGCGAGAGTTCATAAACATCGTCGAGGCGCGGCCGGATGATCCTTTCGCCGGCGATGCCGAGGCCCTTGAGGTCGAGTTCCAACGCGATCTGCGCTTCCTCCTCGCCGTGGGTGAGGAAGACGGTGTTGCCAATGGGAAGACGTTCCTTCACCCATTGCACCAGTTCCGGCCCGTCAGCGTGACCCGAATAATCGTCGATCCGGCGGATCGCGGCGCGCACCTTGATCGTCTCGCCCATGATGGTGACGGTCTTGGCCCCGTCCTCGAGAATGCGGCCGAGCGAGCCCTCGGCCTGGAAGCCGGCGAGCAGCACCGTCGTCGAGGTCTGCCAGAGATGGTTCTTGAGATGATGGCGGATGCGGCCGGCATCACACATGCCGCTGGCCGCGACGATGATGCGGAAGCCGGTGAAGCGGGCCAGCGCCTTCGAGTCTTCGACGCTTTCGGTCGAATGCACGAAGCCTTCGTTGAAGGCGTGCACAAGGTCCTTGCCATGCTGCAGTTCACCGGCATGCCGCGTGAAGATGTCCGTGGCCTTGCTGGCCAGCGGGCTGTCGATGAAGATGTTGGCGCGGGGCACCTTGCCCTCTTCCATGAGCAGCGACAGGTCGGTGACCAGTTCCTGGGTCCGCTCGACAGCAAAGGATGGAATGAGCAGCGCGCCCTTGCGCTGGGCGGCATCGTTGACTTCGGCCGCCAGCATCTCGCGGCGGGCAATCTCGCCGCGTTCGAAACGGTCACGCCCGCCATAGGTCGACTCGCAGGTGACGAAATCGAAACCGTTCGGCGCCTCCGGATCATGCTGCAGCATCTTGTTGTCCGGCCCGATGTCGCCGGAGAACAGCAGCCGCACCGGCTTCGCGCCATCCTGCTTCGCCTCGACTTCGACCGAGGTGGACCCCAGGAGATGGCCGGCATTCCAGAACCGCACCCGGATGCCGGGCACCGGCTCGAACCATGTTTCCATCGCTTCGGTGGTGAAGTTGGTCAACGCGGCGCGGGCATCGTCTGCCGTATAGATCGGCTCTACCTCTTCATCACCGCGCTTGCGCCGGCGGCTGTTGAGTTGCCTGACTTCCATTTCCTGGATGAAGCCGGAATCCGGCAGCATGATGCTGCACAGATCGGCGGTGCCGTCGGTACAGTGGATCTTGCCGGTGAAGCCATGTTTCACCAGTTTCGGCACGAGGCCCGTGTGATCGATATGCGCGTGCGTCAGCACCAGCGCGCCGATGTTCGCGGCATCGAAGGGAAACGGGCGATAGTTGAGCTCACGCTCGGTCTTCGAGCCCTGGAACATGCCGCAATCGATGAGCATCCGCGAACTGCCGTTCTCCAGCAGATAGCAGGAGCCGGTGACGGTGCGGGCGGCACCATGAAACCTTAGACGGACACTCATTCCAGTCAATCCTCCGGAAGATTGAGGCCGCGCCGGACGAGTTCGTCCCAGGCGCCTTGCGGGCTGTCGGCAAAACCGAACAGATTCAGATCCTGTTCGCTGATCATGCCGGCGTCGGCGAACGTCCGGAAATTGATCAGCGCATTCCAGTGTTTCGAGTCATAGAGCACGATCGGCAGTTCATGATCAAGCTTGCCGGTCTGGCGAAGGGTCAGCACCTCGAACAACTCGTCCATGGTGCCAAAGCCGCCGGGAAACACCACCAGGGCCGAGGCACGCATCGCAAAGTGCATCTTGCGCATGGCAAAATAGTGAAAGCGGAAGGTGAGATCCGGCGTCGAATAGGCGTTAGGCTCCTGCTCCATCGGCAGGGTGATGTTGAAGCCGATGGAGGGGGCTCCCACATCGTGGGCGCCGCGATTGGCCGCTTCCATGATGCCGGGACCACCGCCGGTGGCGATCACGTTCTGCCGCGGCAGGCGGCCATCGAGCTTGGCGCCCCCCTTCTCCGAGCAGATCCGTGCGAAGTCGCGGGCTGCCGCATACCATCCATTGCCATCATCTTCCTTCACCCGGGCCGACCCGAAGACCACGACCGTGGTGGCAACGCCCCAGCGGCGCAGGTGTTCCTCAGCCTTCTGGTATTCGAGTTGAAAGCGCAGGCCACGGGTTGTGTCGCCCAGCAGAAAATCCATATCCATGGCCGGCAGCCGGAAAGCGGCGGAGGCCAACTGTGCCTTGTTCGAATGCGTCACGCGGTTGTTCCCTGAATCAGATCTGCACTGGGGATAGGACCATGAGTTGCGCCGATCAAGGGCTGCGCCACCTCAGGCTTCATGCAAGTCGCGGGCAATCGGCGCGCCAACCGTGAAATTCCGGAATGTCACGTGGAGTCCCGCCCGCTCCGGCGTGCAGCACATCATGCCGACATCAACCATCTCTCCCATCGGCAACATGGCAAGACGGATCATCCGCCAGTGCTCCGTCCCCAAGCGGTACTGGACGCGAAGCGCTTCGCCGTGCCGGGTGATGCGCAGGTCGATCGCGTCACGCGCGGCCGCGGCGGCGGGTTGCTGCGACCAGTCGGAATAGCCGCTCCGTGTCACCACCGTGCTGACATGCATGGCGCCATCCGTGAACTCGATGCCGGCCTTGAGCCAGTTGTCGGCATCGGCCCAGACCATGAGCCCGGCCTGATCATAGAGCGTCTCATATGCGGCACTCACCTGGACCGCAGCCGTAAAGTCGCCGTTCACTGGTTGCAGGCGGACGTGGCCTGAGTTCCTCACGAAACCATAGAAGGTGCGGCTCCAGAAATCCGTGTTGGCGCCGGTGGTCACATGCAACACGCCGTCCTCTTCGTGCCAGCGTGGTGGCTCGTTCATCCAGTGCAGGTCCATGCCGATATCGCTCCCCGGCCGTTACAACGGGCCAGACCCTGTCACACGGCGCCGGCATGGTCTAGTATGCCCGCACAACGTGTGTGAGGTATTCCATGGCATCTGGCAGCAAGACACCCTTCGGCGCGAAATTCATGGTGAAGCCGGGCAAGCCCTTCAAGCTCGCGGACCATGATCCCCGCAGTTCCGGCGGTCTCAAGGACAAGGACGCCACCAAGGAACAGACTGCAAAGGATGCCGTAGCCATCGACGCCCTGCAGGACCGCCTCTACGCCGAGGACAAGCGGGCCTTGCTGGTGGTGTTGCAGGGCATCGACTGCGCCGGCAAGGATGGCACGGTGCGCGCCGTGTTCAACACGTGCGGCCCCATCGGCGTGCGCAACAATCCGTTCAAGGCGCCGACGCCGCTCGAACTTGCCCACGACTATCTCTGGCGCGTGCACAATGTGTGCCCGCAGAAGGGCTTCATCGGCATCTTCAACCGTTCGCACTACGAGGACGTGCTGGTGGTGAAGGTGCGGAACTTCGCCAGCCCCGAGGCGATCGAGCGGCGCTATGACGAGATCAACCGCTTCGAGGAGCATCTGACGCAGAATGGCACCACGATCCTCAAGTTCATGCTGAACATCTCGAAGGACGAACAGGCCGAACGACTCCGCGAGAGGGTCAGCAATCCCAGCAAGCGCTGGAAGTTCAATCCCGGCGACCTCGAAGACCGGGCGCTATGGGACGACTACATGGCCGCCTATGAGATCGCACTCACACGTTGCTCGACCGAACATGCGCCGTGGTATGTCATCCCCGCCAACCGCAACTGGGTGCGGAACGCCATCATTTCCCGCATCGTGCGCGACACGCTCGAAGAGATGAACCCGCAATACCCAGAACCCAAGGGCTGGGACCCGGCCGCAGTCGAGATCGTGTGACATGGATTTGCAGTTGAAAGGCAAGCGCGCCATCGTCACCGGTGGCACGCGGGGGATTGGGCGGGCCATTGCGTTCGGGCTGGCGGCCGAGGGTTGCGGCGTGGCGATCTGCGCGCGCAGCCAGCACGCCGTGGTGGCCACGATGGCAGAATTGGAAGACATGAACGTGAGCGCCTATGGCGAGGCGCTGGACGTGGGCGATGGCGACGCGCTGGCGCGCTTTGTCGAGCATAGCGCCGGGCGCCTCGGCGGCCTCGACATCCTGGTGTGCAATGCATCCGCCCTGGCGGAGGGAACCGACGCCGCCGCCTTCCGTCAGGCCTTCGACATCGACCTCATGCACACGGTGAACGCCGTGACGGCGGCGCTGCCCTTCATCGAGAAGACGGGGGCGGGATCGATCATCGCGATTTCCTCGATCTCCGGGAGCGAGGACTACGGCTATGCCGGCGTCTCCTACGGCGCCATGAAGGCGGCCCTGCTGTTCTACATGAAGTCGCTCGCCCGCCACGTGGCGCCCAAGGGCATCCGCGCCAATGCCGTCTCGCCCGGCACGACCTATTTCAAGGGTGGCTTCTGGCACGACGTGGAGGTGAACGACCCCAAGGGCTTTGCCGAGACCAT
>CAZECZ010000217.1:0-6377 GCA_964510815.1 uncultured Aestuariivirga sp. | reverse complement strand
ATGGAGACATTCGCAGTCACAGCGTCGGAAACTCCGCCCGGCCCGAAGAGCTCGGCCCAGAGCGCCGTTCCGCCATAGGCCACGATCCAGACGAAGGACAGCAGCGACGACACCCCGACGACGCCGAAGATGAATTCCCGCACGGTCCGGCCCCGGGACACGCGCGCCACGAACACGCCGACGAAGGGCGCCCAAGAAATCCACCAGCCCCAGTAGAAAGTGGTCCACCAGCCTTGCCACATGTCGCTCCAGCGGGTCGCTTCAGTCGGCACGCTCTCGACATAGATGTTGAACGTGATCAGCTTGGCGGCGTAGGCGACGGTCGCTTCGAACAGACTGATGATCAGGTACTGCGTCGGTCCCCATGTAAAGAAGAACACCAGAAGGGCAATCGTAAGCCACATATTGATCTGCGACAGCCACTTGATGCCCCGGTCGAGGCCCGAAAGCACCGAGCAGAGGGCGACAGCGGTGATCGCGGCGATCAGGACAAGCTGGACCGTCTCAGAGATAGGGACCTCCCAGATATGGTTCAGACCGGCGTTGATCTGTGTCACGCCCAGCCCGAGGGACGTGGCGATGCCGAAGATCGTCGCAAAGACGGCGATCACGTCGATTGCCACGCCGAGCGGCCCTTCGACCCGGTCTCCGAACAGCGGATAAAGCGTGTAGCGGATTCCGAGCGGCTTCTTCAGCCGGTAGCTGACCAGGCAAAGCGCCAGCGCGACGATGCAGTAGATTGCCCAGGCGTTCAGCCCCCAGTGGAAAAAGGTGACCGGAAGCGCCATATCTGCGGCCGCCTGATCGGCGGCGCCGTCGGCGAAAGGCGTGCCCCCGGAATAGTGAAAGACCGGCTCGGCGATCGACCAGAAGATGATCCCGATACCCTGCCCCGCCGCATAGAGCATCGCGAACCAGGTGAAGTAGCTGTATTTTGGCCGATCGTTCGCGTCACCGAGGCGGAGGGCGCCGTACTTGCTGACGGCAATCGCGATCAGGAAAACGAGAAACACACCCGAAAGGGCCACGTACCACCAGTTGAAGAAGAACGTGACAAAGGTTCTGGCATTGTCGATCCACTCTGCGGATCCGGTCGGAAACGCGAGGACTAGGAACACGAAGAGCAGGATGACGGTGGCCGAAATCAGGGATGTGTACGGATTCACCCCCCTGAAAACTCCGGATCGAATGAGCATGATGATTTCCCCTCCAATGGGTGCATGGCTTCCGCGCGCCTCCTCACACCCGCGCGCGGATGTCTCGTTCAAGTCATTTTGTGCTCACAGGGCAGGATGCGTTTGTCAGCGTGCTGATCCTTGCCGAACTCGGCCTGCAGCGCCTGGACAATGCCCTTGGTGCAAACATCCAACAGGATATCGCCCTTCTCGGCTGTCGCGTCTTTCGGCGAGGACAGCGTGCCGCTTGTCGGCGTCCAGTCGGGCTTAGCCGGATAGACATCATAGGGCGGGAACGTCGCAGGGGCGTGTTCGACCGCGTTCTTGAGGAACACGAGGTGAGGGTGCAGACGCAACATGAGTGACGTCTCCAAAACGCCACCGTGTTCGATGTCCCATCCGAGAAAGCCGTCGGGATAGAGCTTGTCGATCGAGGCCTTATCCACGAAGTCCCAATAGGACAGAACCACAACCTTGACGTCGTGGATACCGCTCCAGCCCAGTTCGCGCAGGGCGAGGTCGATGGCTTCGGTAATGAACCACGAATTCTCAAAATGTCCGTTGACGATGCACAGATTGCGCACGCCGTGCCGGACAAATTCCTTGACCACGTCCTTGAGCGCGTTCACGAGGCTCGAACCATCGAGGCTGGTCGTCCCCGGGAAAAAATTCCCGCCCCCCGACTTCTGGTGCGACTTGTATCCGTATGTGAACGGTGGCGCGACGAGGGCTCCGACCTGTTCCGCGGCGCGCCGCGCGAATTCGGTCGGCAGCAAGACATCGACATGCATCGGCATGTGATGCCCATGCTGTTCCATCGACCCCAGCGGGATCAAGACAGGCACCTCGCCCCCCTGAACCCGCTTCTGGTAGTCGGGCCACGGCATTTCGGCGGCGAAGACTGTTGAATATGGCATTGCACCCCCTTGAATCTGACGATCGTCAGACCCTAGGGCAACTTGCTTTTACGAAGAAATTCATAGTAACAATACTTGGATAAGGATTGTTAATGATGCGTCGATTCACCAACCTGCAAACGGATTTGCTGCGGACCTTCGTGACCGTGGCAGACTTGCGCAGCTATACGAAAACCGGGAGCGCTCTCGGTCGGACGCAGCCGGCAATATCGTTGCAGATCAAGCGGCTGGAAGAGATAGCGGGCAGTACGCTGGTCGAGATACATGGCAAGCAGATTGATCTGACGCCGGCAGGACAGACGCTGCTGGGTTATGCGCGCGGGATATTGCGCCTCAACGATCGCGCCGTTGCCAACCTGCAGCAGGCAGCCTTTATGGGAACACTCAGGATTGGCCTGCCGGTGGATTACTCGATTGACTTCTTCCAGAGCATTATCGCGAGGTTCTCGGCCGACAACCCCGCCGTCCTGCTCGACATCCGGTGCGACTGGAGCAGAAACCTTCTGTCGGCCCTTCATGTCGATGATCTCGACATGACGATCGCCATAACCGACGCGATGCCCGCACCGCATGTCTCGATCTACTGGTCCGAACGCCCAGTCTGGGCTTGCGCACGCGACTGCCGGATCGACCCGGACCAACCGCTGAAGGTTGTTGCCCATCCCCAAGGCTGTCCATATCGCAAGCGCATGATCGACGCGCTGAATTCCGAGGGTCGGGACTGGCGCGTGTCTTTCGAGAGCCTCGGGGTATCCGCCCTCCAGAAGGCGGTCCTACACAGCATGGGCGTCACCGCCTTGACAAAGAAGACGCTGTTACCCGGCATGCGCATCCTCACGCCGAGCGACGGGTTCCCTCAGCTTTCGAAAATCCATGTCGGGCTTTTCTACAAGCATGTGAAAATGTCGGATGCCGCTCTCAGACTCATCGAACAGATCTCGGAAGAGGTTTCGACATTCCGCCTGCCAACTCGCACGCGAGCAGGATGTCTCTCACCGCAGTGAATTTGCGATCCTTATGGTCGCATCATTTCAATTAATTTTTCGTCGCAATCCCGCGCTGCTACAGACAGCTGAACACTGCAAGCAGGAGGGATCTTCGAGATGAACGGTAACACCCACGTCGCTGACATGCTGCACGTCATGGAATGGCACAACGGCGAGAAGGAGTTCTCTCCTTTCTCGGATACCGAAATGGCCCGTCGCCATAGAGAGTTGCGCGATTGGATGGGCAAGAACGACGTCGATGCGTCACTCTTCACGTCGTACCATTGCATCAACTATTACAGCGGTTGGCTTTACTGCTACTTCGGTCGCAAATACGGCATGATCATTGACCAGAAGAATGCCACCACCATTTCCGCCGGGATCGACGGTGGCCAGCCCTTCCGCCGGAGCTTTGGCAACAATATCACCTACACTGACTGGCGCCGCGACAACTTCTATCGCGCCATCCAGCAGCTTACGCCGGGCGCCAAGCGCATCGGCATCGAGTTCGACCATGTCTCGCTCGAGTATCGCCAGCTTCTTCAAGACGCTCTGCCCGGCGTCGAGTTCGTCGATGTTGGCCAGCCATCCATGTGGATGCGCACGATCAAGTCGGCGGAAGAGATCAAGCTTATCAAGGAAGGTGCGCGCGTGGCCGATGTGGGCGGGGCCGCTGTCGCCGCGGCCGTAAAGGCGGGGGTTCCCGAGCATGAAGTGGCCATCGCCGGGACCAACGCGATGATCCGCGAGATCGCCAATTCCTTCCCTTTCGTGGAACTCATGGACACCTGGACCTGGTTCCAGTCAGGCATCAACACCGACGGCGCGCATAATCCCGTCACCAACAAGAAAGTACAGTCGGGCGAAATCCTGTCGCTCAACACCTTCCCGATGATCTTCGGCTACTACACGGCGCTGGAACGCACCCTGTTCTGCGATCACGTGGACGATGCCAGCCTCGACATCTGGGAGAAGAACGTCAAGGTCCACGAACGCGGTCTGGAGCTGATCAAGCCTGGTGCGCGCTGCATGGATATCGCGATCGAACTCAACGAGATGTATCGCGAATGGGATCTGCTGAAGTATCGGTCGTTCGGCTACGGTCACAGCTTCGGTGTTCTGAGCCACTATTACGGCCGCGAGGCCGGTGTCGAACTGCGCGAGGATATCGACACCGTGCTTAATCCCGGCATGGTCATCTCCATGGAGCCCATGGTGATGATCCCCGAGGGGCAGCCCGGTGCCGGAGGGTACCGCGAGCATGATATCCTGGTCATCGGTGAAGACAAAACGGTCGAGAACATCACCGGCTTCCCCTACGGCCCCGAGCACAATGTCATCAAGAACTAGGGTCCACGCTATCTCGATAGCGAACATGATTGCCATGACCAGCGTCATTTCGGCGCTGGTTGTTACGGTCACTCTCCTGTCCCGTGAAGTCCACGGGTATGGCTACACGGTGATTGTATTTGGATCTGGCGTTCCGGTCGCCATGCAAACCAATACCACAGACAAATCGGCGACCGGCAGATTGTCATTTACTGCAAGCACGTCACCTCTGGCGGAAGATCCCGGACCTCGTTGAACATTCTGGGTCACGTCCGTCAAGCTGGTGTAAATTCCCGGATGGCCTGAGGTCATGATCAGGCGGCTTTCGTGGTTATGCTGAGAATGGGGTCGATCTCCTCCTTGTCGATTTGGGCGAAGGCTTCGACCATCATGTATCGGCTAGAGGTCTGCCATTCGTCATTCTGCTCGAACAGCACGGCGCCGATCAGGCGCATGATGGAAGCCTCGTTCGGGAAGATCCCGACAACATCGGCACGCCGCTTCACCTCCTTGTTCAGCCTCTCGATTGGATTCGTGCTGTGAAGCTTGGTGCGATGCTGGCGAGGGAAGGACATGTAGGCCAGCACGTCATGCTCGCTGGCGTCCATCAGATCGGCCAGCTTGGGCCATCGCGGACGCAGCTGCTCGGACACCTTGTGCCAGGTCTCGCCCGCATGGGCGCGGTCGGGCTGGTCGAAGGCTTGCCGGATCGCGGCGGCGACCACGGTGTGCTGGCCGCGCGAGACGTGTGCCAGCGCGTTGCGCATCCAGTGAACGCGACACCTTTGCCAAGTGGCTTCGAACACGCGGGCGATGGCGGCCTTGAGACCGGTATGGGCGTCGCTGATGACCAGCCGGACGCCACCGAGACCCCGGGCCCGCAGCGAGCGCAGGAACTCGGTCCAGAACGTCTCGGCCTCGGATGGGCCGATGCCCAGACTGATGATTTCGCGGCGTCCTTCGGTGTTGGCGGCGACAGCGATTATGGCCGCGACTGGCACGATCCGGCCGCCCTGACGCACCTTGAGATAGGTGGCATCCAGCCAGACATAGGGCCACTCCCCGCTCAGCGGGCGGTTCAGGAACTCACCGACCCGCTCATCGATGTCCTTGCACAGCTTGGACACCGTGCTCTTCGAGATGCCGCTCAGAACGCAGACCGAGCAGCTTTCAAGAGACACGTCGATGCCCACAAAATGATCCATGATATCTTCCTCCCGCTTGGATCGTTGCCGCCGACCGAGACGGTCGGCCGTAAAAGGACGATAGCCAGCATCTTAACGGAACAGACAGCGCAACGCCGGGTCCGAGAGCGACTCGCCCATTACGACATCTCTGCGGCGGCCTGAAGTGTAGAGACTTCGCAGCAATATCAATGCCTTCTGATTGTGATCACCATCATTTCCAGAGCTTCCCATGCAGGGTATGCCCTGCGCGAACGGGTCAGCCCGGTGCGGTCGCGCGGGGCAATCCAGAAGGCGCGCAAGAGCGGCAGGCTGGTTCTCTTCGCCGATGGGTCCATCGATGCGGCAGCATCTGATGCCCGGCGCGCGGCAACCACCGATCCCGATCAGCAGAACCGGTCGAAAGGCGGCACCGCGCGACAAATATCGGCACCGGAACGGACGTCGCGCCCCGCTGGGAACCTCTCCGCCCCGTCGATCTCCGGTCCGGGCGACAGTTCCTCCTATCTGAAGGCCCGGACGGCGCTGACGGTCTATCAGGCGCAGGAACGCCAGATCGCCATCCAGAAGAAGAAGGGCGTGCTGGTCGACCGTGCACGGGCCGAGACGCTGGTCTTTCGCCTCGCCCGGCAAGAGCGCGATGCTTGGGTGACCTAGCCCGCCCGCGTGGCCGCGATCATGGCGGCGGAATTGTCGGCCGAGATGGAAAAAACCACCGGGGAATGCGTGAGCATCGGCACCGGGGTGCTGCAGAGGGTGCTGGAAACACATGCCCGATCTTGATCA
>CAZECZ010000216.1:0-6448 GCA_964510815.1 uncultured Aestuariivirga sp. | reverse complement strand
CTGTCGGGTGCGGCGCGGAACTCGTCGCGCCGGTGCAGCAGCGTCATGGAGTTTGCCAGGGGCTGCAGGTTCAGCGTCCAGTCCAGCGCCGAGTCGCCGCCGCCGACGATCAGCACGTCCTTGCCGCGGAACGCCTCCATCTTCTTCACCGAATAGAACACAGACGTGTTCTCGTAGCCGTCGATGCCGGGGATCGGCGGCTTCTTCGGCAGGAACGACCCGCCCCCCGCTGCCACCACCACCACGGTGGAATGGAACGTCAGTCCGCCGTCGGTCACGGTCTCGAACAGATTGTCGCCGAGCTTCTTGAGCCCCGTGATCATGTGGTTGAAGTGGAACTCCGGATGGAACGGCTTGATCTGTTCCATCAGCCGGTCGGTCAGCTCCGACCCCGTGACGATCGGCAGGGCCGGAATGTCATAGATCGGCTTTTCCGGATAGAGCTCGGCGCACTGCCCGCCGGGCCGGTCGAGAATGTCGACGACATGGCACTTGATGTCGAGCAGGCCCAGTTCGAACACCGCGAACAACCCGCAGGGGCCAGCGCCAATGATCACGGCATCGGTCTTGATGATCTCCGACATGAAATCCCCCTGTCCTTAGAACTGCTTTTCCGGAACCTTGACGCGCAATCCGTCAAGCGCGTCGGTCACCTTGATTTGACAAGACAATCTGGAGTTGTCTTGCACGTCAAAGGCGAAGTCCAGCATGTCCTCTTCCATGGTCGAGCGGGTGCCGGTCTTTTCCAGCCATTCCGGCTCCACATAGACATGGCAGGTCGCGCAGGCACAGGCCCCGCCGCAGTCCGCATCGATGCCCGGCACCATGTTCTTGACAGCCGTCTCCATGACCGACATGCCCGGTGTGCCGTCGACGGTCTGTTCCTTGCCGTCGTGCTGGATGAAGGTGATTTTAGCCATCTCGCCAATCCGCCTGAAACCGTTAATTTGTCGAGCGGGCTTCTAGGGGATTGCGAAATGAAACACAACTGCGGTGGCGGAATGCCTCTCAGGCGGCCAGTTGCGGGTAGTCGCAGGCGATCCGCTGGCGGAATTCGCCGGCGGCGCGGACAAGGGTCTCAAGCCGCCGGATGCGGATTTCGGCTCCCGTCTCGAACGGCAGGGACTCCAGTTCCACTGCGATTGATTGCAGCCGCCACGCGCCGATGGCCGCCGCCGCACCCTTGAGCGTGTGCGTCCACAGCTTCCATTCGGCCGCCGAGTTCGCCGTCTCGATCATCTCGACGGTCGCCTTGAGCTGGGTCAGGAACAGGCTGAGGATCTCATGCTCGAGCCCCTCGTCGTTCATGGTGTAGCGGCCGAGGTGGGCCCGGTCGAACACCTCGTCGGTGGTGGCAACCACTTGCTCCAGCTTGACTTTCTGTTCAGGCACGACATTCTCCCGTGGGTTCGTCCCACGGTTGGGCAACCTATCCTCAATTACCTCGGATTCCGTGAATTTACGCGGTAAACTGGCAATTTCGTGAATCATATCAATTCGATCCACAATTTTAACCAAAACTTAAATTATCCGCCATCCAGGCGGAGCTTTCGGTTCAAGGCACGGCGGGGATGGGCTATGGTAAAGATGCCTCGTCCCGTCTGCGGGAGGCCTGTTCGTGTCTGGTTTCGGATGCTGCAGCTTCAGGCGGGATGAAAGCGGCGGACATGGCCTGAACATGGCAAGGCCGTGACGTGAAAAGAGTGAGTTGGGTGCGGGAATAGGATCATGGCGAGCAACACGACCGAAACACGGCGCAGTGACAAGCGGGCTCCGGAAACGGAAGCCGCGCGCCGCGAGCCCCCGCGCCTGTCTGGCGAACCGGCCCCCGTCCGCAGCCGCCCGGCGAACGAGAACGACCCCGGCACCGCCATGATGCTGGCCCGGCTCCGCCGCCGTCCCTCCTTCACCGGTTACGGCCTGGTTGCCATCATTCTCACCGCCGTCTGGACCCTTGGCTGGTTCTTCGCCTATTCCAACACCGTTTTCGCTGCCGATCCGGCCGCGCCACAGGCCCTGGCCGAGACGCTGAAGGCGGTCGCCATCCTGCTGGTTCCCGTCGCCATCATCTGGGCATCGGCCTACACGCTGTGGCGCGCCGCCGACATGCGCCACGTCTCTGAGGCGCTGTTCCAGTCCGCCTACCGCCTCATCCGTCCGCAGGACATTGCCACCGAGGGGCTCACCACCATTGCCCAGGCCGTGCGCTCCGAGGTCGACCTGCTGGTCGGTGGCGTCGAGCATGCGGTGCAGCGTGCCGCCGTCCTGGAGGAGATCGTCCACAAGGAGATCGCCGCCATCGAACGCGCCTTCGGCGGCAATGAGGAGCGGATCCGCGGCCTCGTCACCGGCATCGAGAACCAGCGCAATGCCCTTCACCAGGCGACCCTGGTCATCAACAACGATGCCAACCCTCTGATGACGCGTCTCGAAGCCAACACCAAGGGCCTCGACGACATCGTCAACAATGCCCACGACACGCTGGGCCGCCTGGAAACAGAACTCCGCGCGATGGCAGCGGGTATCGCCCGCACCATCGACGAGGTAGCTGAGCGCGCCCACACCGCCGGCGCCCAGGTGACCGATCAGACCACCAGCATGGAAGCCATGTCGGGCCAGATGATCGGCCAGCTGCGCGACTTCTCGCGCATCCTCCATGGCCAGATCGACCAGCTCAACCAGACGGTTGGCACCCTCAACGCCGATTCGGTCGAATTCGGCCGCTCGGTCGAGGGCATGGAAGCCAGCATGGCCGGCGTGGTGCGCAGTTCCATCGGCCAGCTCACTGCCATCAACGAGGACATCTCCCGCACCATCGAGCGCGCCAGCGTCACCACGGCCGACCAGATGAAGCAGCAGGCGGCCGACCTCGCCGATGTCATACAGTCCACCGGCGGCAACCTCACCTATCATTTGAAGTCGGCAACGGAGGAGGTCGCGGCCACCATCGAGCGCACCGGTCATGACACCACGCAGCTCATCGAGCAGAGCCGCGCGCTCGTCACCGACGGACTGCAGACGGTGGCAGGCGATTATCTCGATCGCGTCGCCCAGTCGCGCAATGATCTCGTGAACTATCTCGACCAGTCTGCCTCCGGCGTGACGGAAGCCATCGACCGCGCCACGAGTGACGTCACCGAACGCATCAATAGCGCCAGCACCCAGTTCCTGGCCGGCATGGACCAGACCTCCAACGCCCTGCTCTCCGATCTCGGCTCCATGAGCACCGGCTTGTCCGGCCGCATCGAGGATACCGCCGGCAAGCTGTTCGGCGAGATCGGCGAGAAGGCCGACACCATCATCACCCGGCTCGACGATTCGGCAGGCGCCGTGTTCGGCCGCCTCGACGAGCAGGCCAATCTCGTCACCAGCCGTGTCGAAGACACCGCCAATCGCATCCTCTACACCATCGAGGACAAGACCTCGGCCGCCACCAGCCGCGTCGGCGACACGGCGTCGGAAGTGCTTGCCGCCATCGAACGCCAGAACCTGGATTCGGCTGCCCGCATCACCGATTCGGCAACCCGTGTCCAAACCCTCATCGGCGAGGTCACCGACACGCTGACCAGCCGTCTCGACACCACCTCCACGTCGCTCGCCGACCATGTCGAGGGTGCGGTTGCAACGGCACTTGGCCGCTTCGAGACCGTCACCGCCGATCTGCGCGCCATGATGGAACAGTCCGGTTCGGGCCTGCTGTCGCAGCTTGAAGACCGCTCGCATGTGGCCCTCGGTCAGATCGAATCGGCCCTGGGCTCGGCCAACAGCAAGCTCGACGAGACGACCAACCTGTTCCGCGATCTCATCGCCACCACCACGGGCCATCTGGAAGACCGCATCGGCGGTTCGACCGAAAGCCTCAATGCCATCATGACCAGCGCCGTGACCGCTGCCACCAACCGGCTGGACGAGGCCTCCAACCTGTTCCAGACCCTGATGGAGGAAGCCACCAACAGCGTCGATGGCCGTATCCTGACGTCGTCCGAACAGCTCCAGTCCCAGGTCGCCAATGCCGTGGCCGCTGCCACCGGCCGCCTCGACGAAACCTCGCGCCTGTTCCAGCAGATGATCGGGGGCGCTTCCGACGAACTGGAAGGCCGCATCGACGGCGCCGCCGAGCGCCTGCACGGCCACTTCACCAACACCATCGCGACGGTCACCGGCCAGATCGACACCGCCTCGACCGGCTTCGGCGATGCGCTGGGCGCAACGGCCAGCGGCCTCGTCGGCCAGATCAACGCTGCATCCGGCCAGCTCACCGGCCGTCTCGATGCCAACGTCAATGCTGCCATCGAAGCCTTCGGCAGTGCCAGCCGGTCGTTCGAAACGCTCATCGGCGGCACCACCGAAACCCTCACCGGGCGCATCGACACTTCTGCCGAGCGCCTCTATGGCCACATGGAAACCACCGTCAGCGCGGTGGCCGGCAGCCTCGACAACGCCACCAAGACCTTCCAGTCGCTCATCGGCGAAACTGCGGGCGACCTGGTGACCCGCCTCGAATCGACCGCCGGCGATCTCACCCAGCGCATTGAACTGGCCTCCGAGAATCTCAACGGCCGCATGGAGTCGACCGTCAATTCCGCCACCGGCACGCTGGAAAGCGCCACCAGCAATTTCCATCTGCTGATCGGCGAAACCGCAGGCGACCTTGCATCACGGCTCAATTCCACCGCTGGCGATCTCACCCAGCGCATCAATGTGGCCTCCGACAATCTCCATGGCCGCATGGAATCGACCATCAACGCCGCCACCGGCACCTTTGAGAGCGTCACCAAGACCTTCCAGGCCCTGGTCGGCGGCTCCGCCGAAGACCTCGAGCAGCGCATCGACGGCGCCGCCGAGCGTCTCTACGGCCACATGAACGCCACGGTCAGCAGCGTCTCCGGCAAGATCGACGATGTCACCTCGTCGGTCGCCCGGCAGCTTGGCGATACCTCCGCTGCCGTCACCCAGCAGATCACCGAAGCCTCGTCCGGGGTGACCCAGCAGCTGACCTCCACATCCTCGGGCGTCACCGGTCACCTGAAGGATGTCGGCACGACACTGAACGACCTCCTGGTCAACACCAGCGGCACCATCGTCTCCCACCTCAAGGAGACGGCCGGCATCGTCAATCGCGAGATGCAGGACTCAGGCGTCGCCCTCGCCACCCGCATCGAGAATTCCGGCGGCGTCGTCACCGAGAAGCTCATCGCCGTGTCGGACAGCTTCATCCACAACGTCGGCAAGGCCCGCGGCGACCTGCTCGAGATGCTCACCACCTCGGCCAACGATGTCACCACGCGTCTCGAAGACACGACGATGCAGCTCTACAGCAAGCTGGAAGTCTCGACCTCGTCGATGACCGGCCAGATCGAGCAGACGGCCACCAAGCTCTATACCCGTCTCGACCAGGTCTCGGCCCACATGGGCAACGAGCTGGAACAGACCACCCAGCGCATCACCGACTACATCGACAACACGACAGGCGAGGCCGCCAGCAAGGTTGCCGCCGTCACCGACAAGCTCACCCAGCAGCTCGACCAGTCGTCGCGGCAGCTCGGTACCATGCTCGACACCACCTCCGAGCGCCTCGGCACCCAGCTCGACCAGGCCTCCAGCGATCTTTCAGCCATCTTCTCTACCAGCACCGAAATGCTCACCCGGCAGCTCGACAGCACCTCCACCAACCTGTCGGATCTGTTCACCAGCAAGACGAGCCTGCTGAGCGAGCAGCTGGACGAGACCTCGGCGAGCCTCGCCGATCTCTTCACCAACAGCACCGGCAAGCTGGCCGAAGAACTCGACCGTACCACCGGCAACCTGTCGGCCATGTTCACCTCGAACACCGACAAGCTCACCTCCCAGCTCGACCAGACCTCGTCGCAGCTGTCGAGCCTGTTCACCACCAATGCCGAACAGCTCACGACCACGCTGGACCAGACCTGGAACTCGCTCTCCGGCCTGTTCTCCACCAAGACCCGCACCCTTACCGAGCAGCTTGGCAAGACCTCGACCGAAATCGAGGCCCTGTTCACTGCCAACACCAGGATGCTGACGGAGCAGATCGATCAGACCGCGGCCGAAATGACCAATGGCTTCGCCGATACGGCGGTGCGCGTCACCCATCAGGTGAACGAGGTCAACACGCTGATGGCCCAGCGCCTCGAACTGACGTCGTCGGAAGTGACGGCACAGCTGGCCTCCGCCGGCAATGCCATGCTCGGCAAGATCGATGAGGCCACCAAGGACCTCGGCCAGCGCGTCGGCGTGGCAACCCACCTGCTGGAGCGCGTCACCGGCGACATGTCGGGCAAGCTCGCTGGCACCAGCGCCAAGTTCGCCGAAGTCATCGACACCGCTTCCACCCAGATCATCACCGATCTCGGCAAGGCCAGCGATGCCCTGCAGGCCGGCCTTGGCCAGACCACCACCGAGATCACTGGCCGCATCGAGCAGGACACCG
>CAZECZ010000215.1:0-6448 GCA_964510815.1 uncultured Aestuariivirga sp. | reverse complement strand
TGTCGGCCATCTTCATCGCCGCCGCTATCACATGGTGGATCAATTGAGTCTGGACCCTAGTGCGGAATGCGCCAAGACGAAATCGGCTTGGCGAAGCAATGACGCACCAAGATATTGATCAGTTGATCTAGCGGCGCCGGACCGGCTTTCGTCAACGCTGTTTGTCGCGAATGCCTTGCCCTGGACGGGCTTTTCGCCTATAGGCACGCCCGTTACAGGACGTGGGGCTCATTGCCCACACGAACATGAACCGGGGTGCCGCTCACGCACCTCACCCAGTTTCAGGACTTTCGGAAACCGTTACCGCCAGCCTGGGCGGCTCCGGAGGTTTGGAAACGCCGTATCGCGGTTTGCCGTCCTGGCCCCCATTATCAACGCATCGGGGCCTTGCCGGACGTCCTAGCGGGTTTTCCGCCGGGCCAGCCTCGATTTTTTGGAAGGACCAAGCAACCCATGGCGAAATCCGCCGTTTCCCTCACTCCGACACGTGAAGACTTCGAAGCCCTGCTGGCCGAGAGCTATTCCGACAATCCCGCCACCGAAGGCACCGTGGTCAAGGGCCGCGTCGTCTCCATCGAAAACGACCTCGCGATCATCGACGTCGGTCTGAAGACCGAGGGCAAGATCGCCATCAAGGAATTCGCCCAGCCGGGCAAGCCCGCCGACCTCAAGGCCGGTGACACCGTCGAGGTCTATCTCGAACGCATCGAGAACGCCATGGGCGAGGCCGTCCTGTCGCGCGACAAGGCCCGCCGCGAGGAGGCCTGGAACCGCCTCGAACAGCAGGCCAACGCCAACGAGCGCGTCGAAGGCGTGATCTTTGGCCGTGTCAAGGGTGGCTTCACCGTCGATCTCGGCGGAGCCGTGGCGTTCTTGCCCGGTTCACAGGTGGACGTCCGTCCGATCCGCGATGTGACGCCGCTGATGAACGTGACGCAGCCCTTCCAGATCCTCAAGATGGACCGCCGCCGCGGCAACATCGTGGTGTCGCGCCGCGCCATCATGGAAGAGACCCGCGCCGAACAGCGCTCCGAGCTGGTCCAGAACCTCGCCGAAGGCCAGGTGGTGGACGGCGTGGTCAAGAACATCACCGACTACGGTGCGTTCGTCGACCTGGGCGGCATCGACGGCCTGCTGCATGTCACCGACATCGCCTGGAAGCGCGTCAACCATCCGTCCGACGTGCTGCAGGTGGGTCAGACCGTGAAGGTCCAGATCATCCGCATCAACCCGGAGACCCAGCGCATCTCGCTCGGCATGAAGCAGCTGGACAAGGATCCGTGGGAAGTCGTTACCGACCGCTACCCGATCGGCGCCAAGGTCAATGGCAAGGTCACCAACATCACCGACTACGGCGCCTTCGTGGAACTGGAGGACGGTATCGAGGGCCTGATCCACGTCTCCGAGATGAGCTGGACCAAGAAGAACGTGCACCCGGGCAAGATCCTCTCCACGTCGGAAGAGGTCGAAGTGCAGGTGCTCGACATCGACTCCGCCAAGCGCCGCATCTCGCTGGGCCTCAAGCAGACCCAGAGGAACCCGTGGGAAGCCTTTGCCGACAAGTACCCGCCGGGCACCGATGTCGAGGGCGAAGTCAAGAACATCACCGAGTTCGGCCTGTTCATCGGCCTCGACGGCGATGTCGACGGCATGGTCCACCTCTCCGACATCGACTGGAAGCGGTCGGGCGAAGAGGCGATCAAGGACTACAAGAAGGGCGACCATGTGCACGCCCGCGTGCTCGACGTCGATCGCGAGAAGGAACGCATTTCGCTCGGCATCAAGCAGCTCGGCTCCGATCCGCTGGCTTCGGCGGCTGGCATGAAGAAGGGCGACACGGTCACCTGCGAAGTGCTGAAGGTCGAGGACAACGGCCTCGAGGTGAAGGTCGCCGGCACCGACATGACGGCCTACATCAAGCGCGCCGATCTGGCCCGCGACCGTGCCGAACAGCGCCCGGAGCGGTTTGCGGTGGGCGAGAAATTCGATGCCAAGATCACGTTGTTCGATCAGAAGGCCCGCAAGATGAACGTCTCCATCAAGGCGCTGGAAATCGCCGAGGAGAAGGAAGCCGTCGCGCAGTACGGTTCCTCCGACTCGGGCGCCTCGCTGGGCGACATTCTGGGCGCCGCGCTCAAGAAGAAGGACGCGGACAACTAAGATCCGCTGCCTTCCCAGCTTACGGCAATTGCAGTCGGCCGGGCCTCACAGCCCGGCCGTTTGCATCTGGCAAAGCGGTTTCCCTTTGCGGTAATCTTGCGCTAAAGATTGGCGATGATCTCCGAAGCTGAACTCATCGTGGACCGCCGGCGCATGAAGCGCCGCCTGATCTTCTGGCGCGTCGCCGCCGTCGTCCTCGCCATCGCCGCACTCGCCGCGCTGGTGTGGACACCGAGCAATCTCAAGACCTTTGAGAACCACATCGCCCGAATCCATGTCAACGGGTTGATCACCGGCGACCAGCCGACCATGGACATGCTCGACGACATCGAGAAGTCCGACAAGGTCAAGGGTCTGATCGTCCGTATCGACAGCCCCGGTGGAACGACCGCGGGTTCGGAGGCGATCTACGAATCGCTCCGCAAGATCGCCAAGGACCGCCCGGTCGTCGCCGTCATGGACACGGTTGCGGCCTCTGGCGGCTACATCACCGCCATCGCTGCCGACCATATCGTCGCGCGCGGCAACACCATCACCGGTTCGATCGGCGTGATCTTCTCGTTCCCCGAAGTCTCGAAGCTGCTCGATACCATCGGCGTGAAGATGGAGGAGATCAAGTCGGGCGACCTCAAGGCCGAGCCGTCGCCCTACAAGCCGGTCAGCGACAAGGCCCGCGCCGTGTCCCAGGAGATGGTGCAGGACGGCTTCGAATGGTTCATCAAGCTCGTGTCGGAACGCCGCGGCATTCCGCTCGACCAGGTCCGGGTGCTGGCCGACGGACGGGTCTATACCGGCCGGCAGGCCATCACCAACAAGCTGATCGACGAGCTGGGTGGCGAGGAAAAAGCTGTGGAATGGCTGGAAACCGAGAAGAAGGTCGACAAGGACCTCAAGGTCGTCGACTGGGCGCCGCGCAATCCTGCCGATCCCACCGGCCTGGGTTTCAGCGCCGCCGACCGGGTGCTGCAACTTCTCGGCCTGGACCCCTTGCGTTCGGCAGCGGCGCGGGCGAAGCTTGACGGGCTGCTCGTGCTTTGGCACCCTGCACTCTAAAGCGAGGCCCTGCCATGATAAAATCCGAACTCGTGCAAAAGATCGCGGAAAAGAACCCGCACCTCTACCACCGTGACATCGAACGCATCGTCAATACGGTGCTGGATGAGATCATCGGGGCGCTGAAGGATGGTAACCGGGTGGAATTGCGCGGTTTCGGCGCGTTTTCGGCAAAGTCGCGCAGCGCGCGCACGGGCCGCAATCCGCGCACCGGCGAATCGGTCGAGGTGGTGGCAAAGCGAGTGCCCTTCTTCAAGACTGGCAAGGAACTGCGCGAACGGCTCAACGACAAGGATTGAGCGTGCTCTCCCGTATCTTCAACTGGATCGTGCTGGTGCCGCTTGCGCTGATCGGCATCGGTTTTGCCGTGGCGAATCGCCAGTGGATCACCGTGTCGCTCGACCCGTTCAACCGGGCCCACCCCTATATCAAGGCGGACATGCCGCTCTGGGCGTTATTCTTCTGCGGCGTCTTTGTCGGGATTTTCGCCGGCTGGATGGTGGCCTGGGCTGGTAACCGGAAATACCGCAAGGCCACGCGCGACGCCAAGATGGAATTGGTGCGGACCCAGCAGCAATTTGAGCGCGACAAGCAGGAGATGGCCAGGCAGGCCATCGTACCGCGTCAGGATGCGACCCTGTGAAGCTGCTGGACGCCGCGGCGGTTGCCACGCTCGCACCCTACCGCGATATCGTCGAGGCGCTTCGCGAGGGATTCAAGCAGGACATCGAGACTCCCGTCCGGCACCATCACGAGACGTCGGATGTTTCCACCCTGCTGCTCATGCCGGCCTGGTCACGTGAGTGGACCGGCCTCAAGACCGTGGTGGTCAAGACCGACAATGCGGCCAAGGGCCTTCCCACGGTACAGGCGAGCTACCTCCTGATCGACAACAGGACCGGCGCCACCGTCTGCATGATGGATGGCACCGAGATCACGAGGCGGCGCACGGCGGCGGCTTCCGCCCTCGCTGCAGACTATCTCGCCCGCAAGGACGCCTCGGCCATGACGCTCGTCGGCGCGGGAGCGCTGGGCTCGCATTTCGTTCGCGCCCATGCGGCGGTGCGTCCCATCAAGCGGGTGTTCATCTACAACCGGACAGAGGCCAAGTCAGAGGCGCTGGCGGAAAACCTGAGGGATGACGGATTCGAGGCGATACCGGTCAAGGACCCGGAAATGGCGGTCCGTCAGTCGGATATCGTGAGCTGCGTCACGACATCAACGGCCCCGATCGTCAGGGGAGCATGGCTCAAGCCCGGCACTCATGTCGATCTCGCAGGCGCCTTCAAGCCATCAATGCGCGAGACCGACGGCGACGCCGTGGCGAAGGCGTCCGTCTATGTCGACACCCGCGACGGCGCCCAGGCCGAAGCAGGAGACCTGCTGCAGGCCCGCGACGAGGGCAAGTTCGACTTCTCTGCCGTGAAGGCCGATCTGTTCGACCTGTGCCGGGGCAAGGCGGCGGGCCGCAGTTCGCCGGACGGGATTACCCTGTTCAAGTCGTGCGGAACGGCCATCGAAGACCTTGCCACCGCCATCATGGTGTATCAAAAGGCGGCATGACCGCCAAAAACCCCATCTGCGTTGCCCTCGACACACCAGATCTCGTCCGCGCCGTGGCACTCGTAAAGGCGCTGTCGCCTTGCGTCGGCTACATGAAAGTCGGCATGGAATTCTTCTATGCCCATGGACAAGCCGGTTACGAGAAGATTGCTGGCGAAGGCCTGCCGATCTTCCTCGACCTCAAGCTCCACGACATTCCGAACACCGTCGGCATGGCCATGAAGTCGCTGATGCGGCTTTCGCCCCGACCCGCCATCGTCAATGTCCATGCCGCCGGCGGGCTCGACATGATGAGAGCGGCGGTGGATGCGGTCGCAGGACAATCGAAGCTCATCGCGGTGACCATCCTCACCAGCCTGTCGGACGACGACATCTGGGCCGCCGGCTTCGAGACCGCCAAGGACACCCAAGCCCATGCGCGCGGCCTGGCGGAACTCTCCAGGCGTGCCGGGCTCGATGGTGTCGTGTGCAGCCCGCACGACCTCGTCGGCATCCGTCACGACCTTGGCCGTGACTTCCTCACCGTCGTGCCCGGCATCCGTCCGGCGGACGCGGCGGCGCAGGACCAGAAGCGGGTTGCCACTCCCGCCGCCGCCATGGCCGCGGGTGCCGACATTCTGGTGATCGGCAGGGCCATCACCGGTGCTCCTGACCCAGCCAAGGCGGCACAGGATATTCTGACCAGCCTCCGATGACGGTTGAGGTCAAGATCTGCGGGCTCTCGACACCCGAAAGCGTTGCCGCGGCCATCGAGGCAGGCGCCGATTTCGTCGGCTTCGTGTTCTTTCCCAAGAGCCCGCGCAATGTCTCGATCGATCAGGCCGCCCTGCTGGCACCGCTGGCCCGCGGAAGGGCCCGGATCGTAGCGCTGGTTGTCGATGCCGATGATGCGCTGCTACAGCAGATCACGTCGGTTGTGGATCCAGATTTCATCCAGGCCCATGGCAGCGAGACACCGGAGCGGGTGGCTGACATCGAGCGGTTCACCGGCAAGCCGGTCATCAAGGCAATCAAGGTCCGGGATGCGGCGGACGTCGCTTCCGCTGCAGCCTATTCAGACGTGGCGAGCCTGATCCTGTACGACGCAAAGGCACCCGAAACCCTTGGCAACGCCCTGCCTGGCGGCAATGGCCATGCCTTCGACTGGGCGCTGCTCGACGGCAAGAAGCGCCCGGCCTTCATGCTGGCGGGCGGGCTGACGCCGGACAACGTGGCCGACGCCATCCGTGACACGGGAGCGCCGATGGTCGATGTCTCGTCCGGCGTGGAATCAGCGCCCGGCATCAAGGATATTGGCCTCATCCGGAAATTCATTGAGGCCGCGAAGTCGGCCCGCTAGAACGGCTGTGAAAGCGAGAGTTTCATGAACGTCACACCTCCCAATTCCTTCCGCACGGGCCCGGACGAGAACGGCCTGTTCGGCATTTACGGCGGCCGTTTCGTCGCCGAAACCTTGATGCCGCTCATTCTCCAGCTTGAACAGGCCTACAAGGACGCCAAGGCCGACAAGACCTTCCAGGCCGAACTCGACTCCTTCCTCGAACACTATGTGGGCCGCCCGAGCCCGCTTTATTTCGCCGAGCGCCTTACCGAGCACCTGGGCGGCGCCAAGATCTACTTCAAGCGCGACGAGTTGAACCATACCGGCGCCCACAAGATCAACAACGTGATG
>CAZECZ010000214.1:0-6465 GCA_964510815.1 uncultured Aestuariivirga sp. | reverse complement strand
CATGCGGCGTTTCGATCCCGCTTACACCGAGATGAAGGAGACGCTGAAGTCCGGCAAGTTGGGGCAGCCGCTGTTCTTCCACTGCGTGCACCGCAATCTGTCGGCGCCACCTTGGTTCGACTCGAAGATGGCGATCAGCAATTCGGCCGTCCACGAGATCGACATCTGCCGCTGGTTGCTGGAAGAAGAGATTGCAACCATTCAAGTATTCCAGCCGGCGACGTCGAATCCGAATGCCACCGTATCACCCGTCTTCCTGGTGATGCGCACCAGCAATGGCAAGCTTGTGAATGTCGAGAACAACAACAATGGTGGCTACGGCTACGACGTGAAGGGCGAACTTGCCTGCGAGAAGGGCGCAGTGTCTTTGCGTGCGCCGATCAACAGCGAGGTGAGTTTCGGACAAGTCCAGGGCACCGGTTATCCGGCCGATTGGCGGCCGCGATTCGCGGCGGCTTATCGGTTGCAGCTTCAGGCTTGGGTCAAGTCGGTGGAGACAGGCAAACCTGCAGGCGCCAGCGCCTGGGATGGTTATGTTGCCTCAGCGGTTGGCGAGGCTGGCCTTGAGGCGCTGGCAACTGGCGGCACATCTTCCGTCACGCTGGCCGCGAGGCCGGGATTCTACGATTGATCAAGCCAGAGCGCGATCGAATGCCGCACCTGCGCGCTTTGCCTTGGAAAACATGAAGGCCTCCAAACGGCAGACCGCAATTGACCTGAAAAGACAGGACGATGACATTGACTTCTCCTCGGCCGCTGCACCACATCGGCATCACTGTTTCCGATATCGAGGCAGCAATCAAATGGTACGCTGACGTATTGGGCTACCGGGTGTTCACCGGGCCAGTACTGCTCGAGCTGGAAGCCGACACGCGCGGTCAGTTGAAGGATGTGCTGGGGCCGACGTTCAGGAAGATCAAGATCGCCCATCTTTCGACGGCAACGGGTTGCGGCATTGAGTTGTTCGAACCGGTGGATCCACCCTTCGAACGGCGGGAACAAGACGTTGAGTTCTGGAAGGGGGGGCCCTTCCACTTCTGCGTAACCGATCCCGATATCGAAGGACTGACCGCTCGTATCGTCGCCAGCGGAGGGCGGCAGTTGTCGAAAATCTGGGACGACCGGCCCCCGTCCAAGATGCGCATGGTCTACTGCCAGGACCCGTTTGGCACGGTGATCGAGATACACACTCACAGCTATGAGGTCGTGCAGGGCTGGCGGAACGCCCAGCCGGGCTGAGCGAACCAGTTCAGCCGGCGACGTTGATCAGGATCTTCAGGTGGTCGTTGCCAGGCGTTGTCAGTGTGTCGAAGCCCTTGGCGACGGCATCGTCGAGGCTGACGCGGCCGGTGATGATCCGCTCTACCGGGAATTTGCCGCTGGCGATCATAGCGACGAGGCGCGGTCCCAGTGTGATGTCGTTGCCCCAGCAGCCAACCAGTCGAAGCCCTTTCTCGCAGACCTTGAACATGTCGACCTGCGGCTTGTCGACAAACAGCCCCACTTGAGCGATGGTGCCGGTGCGCTTGGTGGCCTTGATGCACAGGTCGAGCGCGAGGGGATGACCGGCGCACTCGATGGAGGCATCGACGCCGACGCCGGAATCGGTGTCGGCCTCGATGGCATTGATGAGCTCATCGGCCGATCCCCCATAGAGTGACAATCCGTCGAATTCAGCCAGCCGGGCGCGCCGGCCGGCATTGGGCTCGTAAACAAAGATGGACGAAGCCCCCGCTGCCCGCGCGGCCAGAGCCGCCAGCGCGCCGATCGGGCCGGCACCTGTGATGAGAACCTTGCTGCCGGCTACCACGCCGGCGTTGTCGATCGCATTTACCGCTACGGCAGAGGGCTCGACCACCGCTCCCTGCTCATCACTCACAGTATCGGGCAACTTGACGACATTCTGTTCGGGCACCATGGCGTATTCACCCATCCCACCCCAATGCCAAGTCAGTCCGACGAGACCCGTCGCAGCACTGAATTGGCCCAGATTGCGGCGCGCATAGTAATCACCGGCTTTCATCAGGTGGGGAAGAATTGCAACCCGATCACCGGGCTTCACGGTGGAGACTGCCGGTCCGACCTCCGTCACCGTGGCGGAGAACTCGTGACCGAGAATGATCGGAATACTGGCGCCGGTCTCGGGATGCGGTGTGACCGGCAGGATGATCGGTCCGGCGACATATTCATGGAGGTCTGTGCCGCAAATGCCGCAGTTGGTGATCTTGAGCACGACCTGATCACCGACGGGCTTGCCCGGTCTCGGAACATCTTCGAGTCTCAAGTCATGAGCCTTGTGAAATCGCAGTGCTTTCATGGTGCAGACCTCGCAGATGCCGGGAACCGTTTACGGCACATTCAATAACACGGGTGGCACCGGGTCGGCGCAACGATTTAATCACTTTGGACATTGGGAGATTGTTGCCAATGAGGTGGTGGTAGCCAATGAGAAAGAAGAAAGAACCATGAACGCCATTTGACCTTCTTCGAGTGCGCAGAGAGCGTCGATGTGCCATGTGTTATTGTCGGCCATCCACTTTCTGTTGCAGATTGTCCAGTTTGGATATCTGAGGAAACGCCGTCTATTGTTGTCAGTGTAGAACTGTAATCAGGGAAGAAAAGACGAGTCCGGGGAATGAGCCGATGAAACGGAAGATCGAACTTATCGCCAGCTATTGGACCCTCGCTGGGGACTGCTATGCGCTTGGACCCAACGAAGTCGCCACCATTCCTCTAAAGGATCGCATTGAGGCGGCGGCATGGGCCGGTTACACCGGCATGGGGCTTGCTCACCAGGACCTCGTCTTCAATAAAGCCAAATATGGCTATGCGGAGATGAAGCGGATGCTGAACGATCATGGCATCGTTCATGTGGAAGTGGAATTTCTCGGCGACTGGTTTGAGAAGGGCGACAAGAAGAAGGCGTCCGACGCCATCCGTCGCGACCTATTGGAGGCGGCGCACGAACTTGGCGCGCGCAACATGAAGGCAGCCGGCGAGATGTGGACGGAAGTCTGCGATGTGCCGCGCTATGCCGAGGCGTTCGCCAGCGTTTGCGAGGATGCGGCGGAAATCGGCATTGAGGTGGCAATCGAGATCTTGCCGATGACCAATATCCGGACACTAGAGACTGCCACTGGCATCGTCTCGCAGGCGGGTCACGATAACGGTGGTCTGTGTATCGATATCTGGCACATGGTGAGGGGCGGCATCAGCTTTGACGAAGTCGCCAAACTGCCGGCCTCCTATTTCAAGTCCGTCGAGATCGATGACGCCAAGGCGGAGATTGAAGGTACGATCTGGGAAGACACCCTCTTCCATCGCCTCTATCCGGGTGAAGGTGCGTTCGATTGCCCCGGCTTCATCAATGCGGTGGAAAAAGCCGGCTTCCGCGGTGTTTACGGGGTCGAGGTCATCAGCGACACATACCGCAAGCTGCCGGTGCGGGAGCAGGCCAAGAGGTCATTCGACGGCACAATGGCGCAGTTTGCCAAGTTAGACTGATAAGACCGCTTAACGGGAGGACAACATGGAAACCAATCTGAAGGGAAAGACGGTGCTCATTACGGGTGCCGCGCAGGGCATCGGCCGCGCAACGGCACTCGCCTTTGCCAAGGAGGGAGCGAGGCTGGCGCTGGTCGACATTGCCAAGGACGATCTGGCGAGCCTCGTCGCCGAGATCAAGGAGATGGGCGGCGTGGCAGCGTCCGGCCTCGGCGACCTCAGTACCGCCGATGGTGTCCGCAACGGCATTTCGCAGTCGCTATCCGGTTACGGCTCGACCATCGACGTGCTGGTGAACAATGTTGGCTCGGGCTATGTCCGCACCTTCGATCAGCTCACCGACGACGACTGGAACGCCACCCTCCAACTCAACTTCATGAGCTATGTGCGTGCCGTGAGGGCGGTGCTGCCGGCGATGCGCGAGAAGGGATCTGGCGTGATCATCAACAACGCCTCCGACCTTGCCCGCCAACCGGAGCCAGTGCCCAACGACTATTCAGTGTCGAAGGCTGCGGTACTTGCCTTCACTAAAGGCCTGGCGCGGTCGGAGGGACCGAAAATCCGTGTGAACGCTGTCGCTCCAGGCCCCATCTGGACCCCGTTCTGGTCAAAGCCCGGAGGCTTTGCTGATACCTTCGCCGAATTCCACAAGATGCCGCCCAAGGAAGCGGTGGAACACGAGTTGTCATTGCGCCAGCTTCCGTTGCGGCGCTTGGGTACACCGGAGGAGGTGGCCAACGTCATCGTCTTCCTGTCGTCCGACCTTGCGACCTTCGTCACGTCGGCAGTATGGGGTGTCGACGGGGGTTCCATCCGGAGCATCATCTGAGCTAGACTGCCGGTTGTGTCCATCTGCACAACCGATGGGGAACTCCGCCTGCGAAATGGCGGAGTTCTGCAGTAAAGAATATGACTGAGTACGAACTCCTTCGTATTATAGGGTTCCTGGAACGCGTCAGGACACCTTACCAGGAATTGCTACCGCTTGCTCAGGAAGATGCGTCCTGGAATATCCTATTTTATCTCATGAAACAGAGTCTGGTGGGCACGCCTGTCACGATCTCATCCCTGGCATCTGCGGCCAACATTCCCTACGCAACGGCCATGCGCCGCATCCATGAGTTGATCGATGATGGCTACATCATCAAGAAGCCGACAAGTGAAACAGGCAAGAGCTTTGCGCTTTCGCCGAGCCCGGAACTTGCGGAGTCCTTCGCGCAATATGCCCGCAGTATCAAGTCCCTGCTGGCCGAAACCTTCGGGCTGCGCTCCAAACCGGAACAGGAAGAGGACTTCTATTTCGGTGGTTCCTACTTCGCAGCTCAAATCATTCCGCCACCGCACCTGATCGAAAGCCTCTTCCGCGGAAAGCGAGAGCTTCGGTTTCTCCTCAATGATGACAACTACTTCGCGTCGATGACCAACATGTGGGCGGATTTTCGCAACAACATGTCTTCGCGGAAGAATTTCGATCTTCTTAGGCTGCCTGACCTTCATGAGAAGATGATCGCAAACTCGAAACGCAGGGAATCGGATTACGACATCGTTGCCATCAACGCGCCATGGCTTGGCGAAGCGGCAAGAAAGAATCTGTTTCTGCCACTGGACAGCTTTATCGAGAAAGCCGCGGTCTCACCACTTGATTTCCACCCCTCGGTTTGGTCGATGGGGTCTTGGCAGGACAGGCAATACGGTGTGCCGATCTACTGTACGATTGAATTGCTCGCTGCCCGCTCAGACCTTTTCGAGCGGGACAGGATGGAATATCCGACAACTTTTGCTGAGACGGTTGAAGCGGCCAAACATTTTCACAGGCCCTCCAAAGGCACTTACGGCATTGCTTGGAACGGCGGCCGCGGCATGCCAATCGCGTCGACTTTCATGTTCATGATGGGGTGTTGCGGTGAGTCGATTCTCAACCTGCCCAAGTCGTCATTCCACTTTACTGTCGACAAAGCGAATGGCGATCAATTGCGTCCTAAAATTCTGTCTGACGCGGGATTTCAGGTCCTCAACTATCTGCACAGCCTGATCGAATATTCTCCGCCCGATATTCTCGAGATGGACTGGGACCGGAGGACAGCATCGTTTCTCGCCGGCGAAACGGCGATGGCCTATTGCTGGACGGTGCGGGCTGCTCGATTTGAATATGACATCGCCTCTGCGGTGAAGCGCAAGGTCACCTACCTGCAACAACCGCGAGGGCCCGGTGGCGCCTCCAACAATCCGATTGGCGGATTCCTGCTGTGCATTCCGAGCAATCTGTCGCAAGACCGTGTCGAATTGGCCTTCGAGGCCATTGCGTGGATGACGTCACCCGAAGCGATGAAGGCGAACGTGCAGAACGGCTTTCCGGTAGCGCCCCGCTTCAGTGTCAGTGCCGATCCCGAAGCAGCTGCGACGTCGCCGATCGTCAGCATCGTCGACAAGCTGGCCAAGCGCAATCTGCTAAAGTCTTGGCCGCGTCCGCCGGTCCCGGAATACCTCCAGATCGAAGCGATCCTCGGTGAGGAAATACATAAGTCTTTACGCGGAGAGGTAACCGACCGGGAGGCGCTGACAGCAGCACAAAATGCCGTCGACGCGGTCATGCATGGAGCCGGATACTATTGACGCCTGACATCCAAATCGGACAAGTCAGGCCCCAGCCGGACTTCAGCAACCGATATCCTCACTCGGACCCGAATTGAGGAGAGAGCCCGCATGTCCGCTTCATTGACTCGATAACTCGCCAGAAACGGCCGTCGTCACCGGTGCCTTGTCAGGGCTCGGAACGGGCATTTGCAAGCAATTGCTGACATGCGGTGTGCCTACTGTGGGTGTCGATGTTTCAGGCGCACCGCCCGATCTCGACGACAGGAATAATACGCATATCAAGGGCGGCGTGACGGGCGGCGCAGTCTAGTGTCCAGACTCAATTGATCCACCATGTGATAGCGGCGGCGATGAAGATGGCCGACA
>CAZECZ010000213.1:0-6471 GCA_964510815.1 uncultured Aestuariivirga sp. | reverse complement strand
GCTGTCTACATCGTCAGCACCGTTTGCTATTGGTTATGAGTCCTGAGCCTAGAGCAACGGACGATCTGTTGCGATCAACAAATCGCCAACAAGTTGCTATTCGCTCCCAACCTGGCGCATCTTTCCACTCGCAAATGATTTCATTTGCCCGACGGATGCGCTAGGCGGCCGACTGGTGCTCCAGCTTGGAAATTTCGTCCTTGATCCTGAGTTTCTTGCGCTTCAGTTCGGCGATTTCTTCATCACTCGCCGCGGGATGGTTCATCAGTTCTGACAACTCTTCTTTGAGGGCGTTGTGCTTTGCATGCAACTCACCGAGATGCGCTTGAAGACTCATCCGTTCCTCCACTGATGGCTATGACAACGACGATATGATGACACAGACATGGGGGCTTGTCGAACCCTTGCCAACGGCCTAGGTGAAGAATTACACAATCTTCATCTGGCGAACCAAGAGGAGCCGATGCCCAAGCTGGATACGCTTCAGGAAGTCGCGTTGCGCGCGCAACTTCAGCATCTCATCCAGCAGCATCGCGACCTCGACGCCGCGATTATTTCGCTCGAACAAACCGGAGCGAGTGACCAGTTGCAGTTGCGCCGGCTCAAGAAGATGAAGCTCGACATCAAGGACAAGATCCAGAACATCGAGAACCTGCTGATTCCCGACATCATCGCCTGAACCGCAGAAAGCCTGACGTGACCACCACTCCTCCCGTCGCTATCATCATGGGCAGCCAGTCAGACTGGCCAACCATGAAGCACGCCGCCGATACGCTCGACGCACTGGGTATTGCCCACGACGACCGCATCGTCTCAGCCCATCGCACACCGAAGCGGCTTTACGACTTCGCGACCGGAGCACGCGATCATGGCTACCAGGTGATCATCGCAGGTGCCGGGGGGGCTGCCCATCTGCCCGGCATGACGGCGTCCATGACATCATTGCCAGTTCTGGGTGTGCCGGTGGAATCGAAGGCTCTGTCAGGCGAAGACTCGTTGCTGTCGATCGTTCAGATGCCGGCGGGGATACCTGTCGGAACCCTCGCCATCGGCCGGTCGGGCGCAGTGAATGCAGCATTGCTCGCCGCCAGCATCCTGTCGCTAAGCGATCCTGCACTTGCCCAACGACTCGAGACCTGGCGTGCAGCGCAGACGGATGCCGTCGCAGACCGTCCCACGGATAGCGCCTGATGCAACTTGCTACCCCCCTTCCCCCCGGCTCCACGGTCGGCATCCTCGGTGGCGGACAACTCGCCCGTATGCTGGCCCTCGCTGCAGGACGACTGGGCCTCAACTGCCACATCTTCGCGCCCGAAGCAGACAGCCCGGCATTCAGCGTCGCGGCCGCCCACACCCAGGCCGCCTACTCAGACGAAGACGCCCTTGCCCGCTTTGCCAGCCAAGTCGACGTCGTGACCTACGAATTCGAGAATGTGCCGGGACTGACTGCGGCATTCCTTGAGCAACGCGTTCCGCTTGCTCCCGGGTCACGGGCACTGTTCACAGCCCAGGACCGGGTCGACGAAAAGACCTTCATCGCCGGTTTGGGCATCCCGGTGGCTCCGTTCGCGGCGGTGGCGGACGACGATTCGCTGGCCAGCGCTTTCGCGTGCATCGGCACCCCATCAATTCTCAAGACCCGCCGGTTTGGCTACGACGGCAAGGGCCAGACCGCCATCTCAGGCAACCGCGCGGCCGAGGCTGCCTGGGCCGACATCGGCAAGCAGCCAGCTATTCTCGAGGGGTTCGTCAATTTCGACAAGGAGATCTCGGTCATCGCGGCCCGCAGCTGGGATGGCTCGATCGCCGTCTACGACGTGCCGGAAAACCACCACGAGCACCATATCCTGAAAACGTCGACAGTGCCGGCCCGCATTCCCCCCGAAACGGCGGAGAAAGCCCGAAAGATCGGCGGGACCATTATCGCCGCGCTCGACTACGTGGGCGTGATCGGTATCGAGATGTTCGTCGCCGGTGACGATGTGATCGTCAACGAGATCGCGCCGCGTGTGCATAATTCCGGCCATTGGACCATGGACGCCTGCGCCGTCTCCCAGTTCGAGCAGCATATCCGTGCCGTCTGTGGCTGGCCGCTGGGCTCGCCCACGCGTCATTCCGACGTGGTGATGACCAACCTGCTGGGCGACGAGATCCACGATTGGCAGCGCCTCGCGGCCTTGCCCGACGTCTGTCTTCACGTCTACGGCAAATCAGAGGCCCGCCGCGGCCGGAAAATGGGCCATTTCAATCGCCTGACCTCTCGACAGGCTTGAAAACCTATGCTAATGCGCCGCCACTTTCGGGCTCCGTGAGGAGCCCTTTTGCCATTACAACCCCTTTGCCCACGTTAGAGGTAGCTCTTGCAAGTCGTAGTTCGTGACAACAATGTCGACCAGGCTCTGAAAGCTCTGAAGAAGAAGATGCAGCGCGAAGGCATCTTCCGTGAGATGAAGCTCCGCGGCCACTACGAGAAGCCCTCCGAAAAGAAGGCACGCGAAAAGGCCGAAGCCGTGCGCCGCGCCCGCAAGCTGCAGCGCAAGAAGTTGCAGCGCGAAGGCCTGCTGCCAGCACCGAAGAAGGTCGAGAACGTCCGCGGGCCGCGCGGACCGCAATAAACGATCACGAATTCTTGATTCGGGGGGGCCGCGTTCCATTCGGGACGCGGCCCTTTCCACTTTACGGGTAACTGTCTATCCGCCGTTCACGGCCGCCTCATACGGCTGTTCAGGGTTAAGTTGTTGATTTCGCAGGGATGAGATTGTGGCAAACGCCACATTTGCCCTGTCCCGGCCACAAGTCACCACAAAGACGTAACAGGCCTGTCCCATAGCCGCACGACTCTCCCGCTACATAAACGCCAGATGAACGACACATTCAGGCTCGGTTCCAAACCTGCCAGCTAGTGTGCCTCCAACATCGCAACACCGTGAGGGAGACAGACACATGATCCGCTACGCTTTCTTCGTCCTGACTGTCATGGCGACTGCAGCGACTGCGATCGCGGCTGTTCACCCCACGGGCTTTGAACCGGCTCAAGCCAAGGGCAATGTGACCGTGATCGAGAAGAACAGCCCGTTCCCGGTGCTCGGCCCCATCATCGTAGAGGAGTGTGCAGTTGAAGACTGCTCCGACGTGCAATCCTGAGGTTTGTCAGGCGGCGACGCCAGACAACACCGGAGCGCGGGACCGAGGGTTCTCACCTTTGCCCCCTCTTGCAGAGCTTGAAGTTCCGCGTTCCGGTTCCGATATCTGAGTTTCCCCAGGCAGTACTTCCCCCCCATCCCCTGCAAACGCTGCCTGTCACTGGACCCCGGTTTTCCGGGGTCCTTTTTGTCTGACCTGGTCACCGGCACGACAACGCTTGCCGCGGTTGGCATCACACAGCCGGCCTCTGTAAAGAAAATTACAGTCGCCGTCGGCAATGTGATGTGCGTTACAGTCTTCGCTCTGGCTCCGCGGTACAACGGTCTTCAACAAGGCCGCAGAAGTGGCGCCGGAGGAGACAAACAATGCTGCGCTATTCGCTTTTCCTGCTTGCAGTCCTGGCTACGGCGGCAACAGCCATCGCCGCAATTTCTCCCCAGGATCCAACCGGCGGACAGGTCAAGAACGTGACCGTAATCGAAAAGAACCAGGCCTTTCCTCTGATTGGCCCGCTGATCGTCGAGGATTGCGCAACGGAAGATTGCGCACCCGATCAGGTCTAACACACTTTCCCCAAGGGCGGTTCCCCCATCCCCTGCAAACTCACCGCCCTCACTCAGGACCCTGGCAACGCCAGGGTCCCTTTTCTCCGGCCTTCTTTTCTAAACGGGAGATGAACGGAACATTCAGGGGAGGTTCCGGGTTGTGATGTCATCTTCCGAATAACGACGAAGACGCGAACGAGAGGAGCAAACGCCATGAAAACCCTGACCGCCACCATCGCTCTCAGCATCATGTTCCTGTCGGCAGGCGCTTTCGCCGGTGATCGCAACCAGTCAATTCAGCCTTCGCAGGCGCAAACTGAAAACGTCACGGTAGTGTATAAAAATCAGGCATGGCCCCAGCCCGACCGCATCACGGTCGATCCCTGCAAAATCAACCAGTGCTACGACATCTGACCTGATCCGACTGGCGTTCGCGCCAGAGCAAGCGACGGAACGGCCTGACTCGTCGCCCCTCTCCAGGCCGTTCCGCCCCTTACCAACGACATTGAGGTTGCCATGCTCGCCCGTTACCTGATCGTCTTCATCGCATTGTCACTGTTCGTTGCAACACCGGCATCCGCTGACTTGCGCTCATTCTTTGCGCCCACCGTGAATGGCGCGCGGGTTGCAGCCTGTCTGGGCAAGAATTCTGATTGCGGCAAGCCGGCCGCCGACGCCTACTGCCGCTTCGCCGGCTATGACAGGTCAGTTCTTTTCGAGCGGGAGTCCGTGAGCGCGTCTCGGAGCCTTCGCACCGGACAAGCCTGCAAGGGATCAGAGTGCACAGCGTTCCGCCAGGTGAAGTGTTTCACGCACAAGGATGATTTTCAGGGCGGTCAGGCGCAGCTCAGAAATCTGGCGGCAGGCAACGGCTGATTGAGGAGCGATCAGTTCACCCATCGCAGTGCCTGAACCAGACCTGCATCGTCCACAGGCGTTCATTAGACCTTGGATTCGGCATGCCGATTGTGTAGGGAAACCCAAATTCGGGTTTCCCTATGCCAAAACGGACAGACATCAAATCCATCCTCATCATCGGGGCTGGACCGATCATCATCGGCCAGGCCTGCGAATTCGACTATTCCGGAACCCAGGCCTGCAAGGCGCTAAAGGCTGAGGGCTACAGAATCATTCTGGTCAATTCCAATCCGGCGACCATCATGACCGATCCGGACCTGGCGGATGCGACCTACATCGAGCCCATCACCCCGGAAGTGGTAGCCCGAATCATCGAGAAGGAGCGCCCGGATGCGCTGCTGCCCACCATGGGCGGCCAGACGGCGCTCAACACAGCCTTGTCGCTCAACAAGATGGGTGTCCTCGAAAAGTTCGGCGTGGAGATGATCGGCGCCAAGGCTGATGCCATCGACAAGGCCGAGGATCGCGAACTGTTCCGCGAGGCCATGAAGAAGATCGGCCTCGATACGCCGAAATCCATGCTGGCCAATGCGACCGCTGCAAAGGACGCCGACAAAGAGCTTCATGCCGCAGAAACGGCTCGCATCACCGCCGCAAAGGGCGATCTCGCGGAGTTCGAGCGTCAGTGGGCCGCGCAGGAACCCGAGCGGCTGCGCAGATACCGCAATCGGGCCCTCGTCGAAGCCTTCGAAGCCATGCTTGAGGTGGGGCTTCCTTGCATCATCCGCCCATCCTTCACGCTGGGCGGCACCGGTGGTGGCATTGCCTACAACCGCGAAGAGTTTTTTGACATCGTCGAGAAGGGCCTCGACGCCTCGCCGACCGCCGAAGTCCTGATCGAAGAGTCGGTCCTCGGCTGGAAAGAGTACGAGATGGAAGTGGTCCGCGATCACGCGGACAACTGCATCATTGTGTGTTCGATAGAGAACGTCGATCCGATGGGTGTGCACACGGGTGACTCAATCACCGTCGCCCCGGCATTGACACTCACCGACAAGGAATACCAGATCATGCGCAACGCCTCGATAGCGGTGCTGCGCGAGATTGGCATCGAAACCGGGGGATCAAACGTTCAGTTCGGCGTCAATCCAGCTGATGGGCGCCTCGTCGTCATCGAAATGAACCCGCGCGTGTCGCGGTCTTCGGCGTTAGCTTCAAAGGCCACTGGCTTCCCTATCGCAAAAGTCGCGGCCAAGCTGGCGGTGGGCTACACGCTGGACGAGTTGGCCAACGATATCACTGGTGGCGCGACGCCAGCCTCCTTCGAGCCGACCATCGACTACGTCGTCACCAAGATCCCGCGCTTTGCCTTCGAGAAGTTCCCCGGCTCCGAGCCGACACTGACGACGGCCATGAAGTCGGTGGGCGAGGTGATGGCAATTGGCCGTTCCTTCCAGGAATCCATGCAGAAGGCGCTTCGTGGTCTTGAGACCGGTTTGTCCGGCTTCGACGAAGTGGCGATCCCGGGTGCCGGTGAAGGCGATGACAAGAATGCTATCCGTGCTGCACTCGGCACCCCCACGCCTGACCGTATCCTCAAGATCGCCCAGGCCTTCCGGTTGGGCGCCAGTGTCGATCAGGTCTACCAATCCTGCAAGTACGAACCATGGTTCCTGCGCCAAATCGAAGAGATCGTGCAAACCGAGGAAAAGGTCCGCGCGCGCGGCTTGCCCGAGGATGCGGCGAACCTGACCCATCTCAAATCCATGGGCTTCTCCGACAAACGGCTGGCCGACCTTGTCGGCGTCAGCGAAGACAAGGTGCGCAACCACCGTCACAAGAATGGTGTCCGCCCGGTGTTCAAGCGCATCGACACCTGCGCCGCCGAATTTGCGTCCCCGACGGCCTATATGTATTCGACCTA
>CAZECZ010000212.1:0-6500 GCA_964510815.1 uncultured Aestuariivirga sp. | reverse complement strand
AATGGCAGATTGAGGCGGCCTGACTCGTATCCGTGAGATGACATCTTCGTTCCCTGATCCGGACACAGAGGCTAGGCCGAGTATTAAGATTGAAAAATATCTTTGTGTCATGCGTCACAATGATATATTTCATTGTATGATACGCGAACCTGCCCAACCTTCCTTCTCGCCGACCGATCTGCGGTTGCTACGCATCTTTCAGGCCGTCGTACGCCACGAGGGCTTCGCAGCGGCTCAGGACGAACTCGGCCTAACCCCCGGCACCATCTCCAATCACATCGCTCATCTCGAAACCCGCTTTGGCGTCAGGCTGTGCGACCGGGGCCGGCGAGGGTTTTCACTGACACCGGATGGCGCGCGCATCCACGAGGCCGCTGAGAACTTGCTCCGCTCGGTCGAGAACTTCGCTGGCATGGTGGGCTCCGTCCGAGGCGAACTGACGGGGACGGTGCACTTGGGCACCGTGGACGCCATGCACACCAATGTGGATGCTCCGCTGGACCGCGCCATCGCGAAGTTCAGCGAGTTGGCACCAAAGGTCATGTTGCACGTCGAGATCGCCTCGCCACAGGACCTGCTGCAGCGGTTGCTCGACGGGCGCTACACGGTGATCCTGACGCCGACCGTGGACCTTCACCCTTCGGTGACGTCAATGCCGCTCTACGAGGAGGAACAACGCCTCTATTGTGGCAAGGGCCATGAATTGTTCGGCGCGGACAAAGATGTGACGGCCAGTGCCGTGCGCGCGTTGCCCTACGTGGGCCGCACCTACATGCAAGGCTCAGACGGAGACCGTGATGCCGGTTTCGACCACCGGGCCATGACCTCGCATATGGAAGCCATCGCCATCCTCATCAAGTCGGGCCGTTATCTCGGCTATCTCCCGGCCCACTTCGCCGAGCCCTTTGTCCGAGATGGGGAGATGAAGAGCCTGCTCGACCACGAGCTTGCCTATTTCGATACATTTCATCTGGCCCTTCGCAAGGACGAAAAGAACCGGGCGGCTGCGCTCTTGTCGCGCTGCCTTCGCGAAGAATTGCGGCCGGACTTCGAAAATCGGTAGCAATACGGGGCGTATCGAAAACTTGGTGATTGAATTCAACGCGCCCGCCATCAATTGTGACGCGCTACGGCAAGACGTCCACATCATCTCCGATAAGGTCGTGCTGGCCGCGACCAGAGTTGAGACCTGACAGCCGGTGATTGCAGAGATGCGGATTATTAGGAGTAAATAGCTATTTCATGCGTCGTCCGCCTTGACGCATTGGTGCAGCCATGTCTATCCCGGCATGCTATCCGAGGTGGTTCAACCGGCATAGTACTTTTTTCCTGTGCGAATCTAAACCTCGGCGAGCATTGACGTCTAATCGTAGTTTCTATATTCGGAATTCAGGGGGCCAGACCACGGGTCGAGGGAGTTGCATCGGTGTGCAACTTCTCTAGGCTGTGTTGTCTTGGGCGAGGCCTGATCCGGTGTTCCGGCAAGACGACACATGAATCGTTGTCAACGAACACAGGAGCAACATCATGACCGTCTTTAATCCAAACAGCACCACCGTAAGCGGTGTGGACGCCCTGCTCGTCAACGTCGCCAATAGCACGGTTCTCGTGCGTGACGGTGTCTATCTCACGACCGATGGCGCTGGCTTCAAGGCCATCAATTGCACAGCCACGAATGTCACGATGCTGATGGACGGCTACGCTGTGTCCGACGACAGCCATGCGATTGAAATTCTGTCCAACAGTGAAATCGCGATTGGCACGCAAGGCGGGGTGGTCGCGAACCAAAATGGAATCAACGGCACTGGCTTAGACAATGAGATCGTCAACGACGGCGTGATCACGGCGAACGGCTTTGGGATCCGCTTGTTGCTGTCTGGTCATACGGTCACCAACAACGGGACGATCAATTCCGGTGCGAACGACGGCATCTCTATTGCCGAGGGCACCAGCCAAGTCGTCAATCGCGGCGCTATCAACTCGGCGAGTGACGGCATCGAAGTCGGCGGGAACGGCACGACGTCAAACTCCCAGATCACCAACAGCGGCACGGTGAGCGCCGATCAGAACGGCATCGTGCTGTCGGATGCCAACGTGGTGGTGAACAACAGTGGCGAGATTGTCGCCGACCTGGATGCGATCCGCGCCAGCGCAGTGCAGTCGGACAACTACATCATCACCAATTCCGGAATCATCTCGGGCAACAGCGATGCGATTTACCTGAACAGCGGGTCTCACAGCATCAACAACCTTGCCACTGGCGGTATTTCGGGACGGGATTACGGCATCTTCATCACCGAAACCGGCAACCTGGTCTCCAATGCCGGCACGATTTCGGGCCTCATCCTGGATGCGATCCGGATCGAAGATGGCGGTTCGGTGGTGACCAACACCGGTATCGTGAACGGTGATGACAACGGCATCTATGCCGGCAGTGCCGACGGCCTCAATACAGGTTTGGGGACCAATCAGGTCATCAATGATGGCGTGGTCAATGCGCAAACCAACGATGGCATCTTCGCGGTAGGAACGAGCAACACGATTGTCAACCGTGGCTCAGTCAGCGGCGGTGACGAAGGGATCGAGCTGGCGGGAAGCGGTTCCATCAGCAATTCCGGAGATGTTGTGGCGCGCAATGGCGATGGCATCCTGGTGAGCGGCGGTCTCTTGCAGCGGTCGCAGGTCATCAATTCCGGCACGGTCACCAGCCAGACCGGTTATGGGATCCGCACCATTTCTGACAATGCCGTGGTCAACAATACCGGAGGTGTCACGGCTGATGCGGACGGCATCTGGCTCGACGGTCTCGATGGCCGGCTTTCCAATTCCGGCCATGTGACGGCCGGGGACGATGGTCTCTATACCGATGGGCAAGCGCTGATCCTCAACAGCGGTACAGTCACCGCCGACGACAATGGCGTGTTCATCTCAAGCTCAGGGACAAGCGATTCGCGGGTGGTCAACACAGGTGACATCGTCGCGGGCAACCAGGCCATTGAATCCGGTACTGGCACGAACGGCATCGTGATCATCAATCGCGGTCTTGTCAGCGGGGGAACGGATGCGGTTTTTCTTAATGGCGATGGCACAGAAACCCTGTTCAACAGCGGTGAAATCCATACGATCGCCAATCAGGCGGTTCAGGGTGACGACTTCGTCGAGATCATCCGCAACAGCGGTATGATCGTCGGTGGCGAAATCGATCTCGCCGGCGGCGACGACATCTATCGCGGCAGCGGCACTGGTTTTGCTGAAACCGTGCTGGGCGGTGCCGGCCTTGATACCATGACCGGCAGTGCTGCCAACGATACCTTCCTCGGCGGGGCGGATGCCGACCTGTTGAGAGGCCGGGACGGCGAAGACGTACTGCGCGGCGAAGACGGTGACGACGATATCGGCGGCGGGCGCGGCGACGATACGCTGGACGGCGGTGCCAACAACGACACACTCGGCGGTGGCGAAGGCTCCGACCTCCTCATCGGCGGTACTGGCGATGATACGCTGCGGGGCGGCGAGGGTGCCGATGACATCATCGGCGGCGCAGACAGGGATACCCTGGCCGGCAACGGCGGCAACGATACCTTCATCTATGAGTTGGTGACGGACAGCCAGGGCGGTGGCGGAGCGGACCTGATCCGCGACTTCGAACAGGGCCTGGACCTCATCGATCTCGATGCCGTCTATCTGGGAGAATTGTCCTTCGAGGGGACTAACGGCCTGGCAGGCGGTGGCGTTGCCAGCGTTGCCTATAATTTCCAGTCTCCCACGGTCACCCGCATCCTCGTCGATGTCGATGGCGACGGTGCGTTTGACATGCGGATCAACGTCAGGGGCAATGTGGCGTTGACGGCCGACGATTTCGTGCTCTGAACGAGGCTGAAAGTCCAGGTATCCGCGCGCCGGTGTCAGCTTCCATGCTGGCGCCGGCGTAGCCGGTTGCGGTGCCTGTCCGGGCCGCCCATGATTTGCCACAGAATTGCACAATGAGCTGATCTTCATCAGCTTTCCCGGCAGACCCGAACGGGTGATCCTGGGTGCAACTGGCAGGCGTGCATGACGAGACTTTGGGCATTCATCGGTGTGTTGCTGATCCTGGGCGGGCTCACGCTTCCCGTCCGGGCCGAGCGCGCTGCCCCAGTGCAGTCCCGTCTCACCATCTATTTCGTGACGAACCGGCAGCTTGCCGGCGAGGATGAGCTCGGACCGAAATTCGGCAACAAGCAAGCCCGCACGCTGCAATTTGGTTCTGCGGCGATCGACGTCCTCCGCCACAAATCCAGCCCCGCGGATATCGACGACTACCGCGTGCGGGAGATCAGGACCTACGGTTCTGTTCGCGACATGGTGCAGGCCATGCGGACCAGCGGATCGCCTGGCAAGGCGCCGCGGCGGGCGCTGGTTCTGGTACACGGCTACAATGAAGGGCTGACGGCGTCGGTCAGGCGCGCTGCCGCCATCGTTTCAGTGGGGCGGATCGAAGCAGTACCGGTCGTCTTTTCCTGGCCGTCGGCCAACAATTGGCGCAAGTATCATCGCGACCTGCGGCTATCGAAGTTCTCGGGGCCTGCCTTCGGGCAGGCGATGTCGCTGCTGAATGAGAGCGGCGCCTTCAACAGCATCCATGTCTTCGCACACAGCATGGGGGCTCGTGTGGTGACGGCTGCGGCATCGTCCGGCGCGCTGGATGGGCGCCGCAAGATCGACGGACTCGTGGTGGCGTCGTCGGACATTTCGCTGCCCAATTTCCGCGGCGTGTTGCCGAACCTCACGCGGGTCGCCAGACGAATCCTGATCGAATCCTACGTGCGCGACGACGTGCTGTTCGTGTCCGGTGTCCGGGCCGCCGATGCCGCGCGGCTGGGAAATGCCACGCAGCGGCAGATGGAGCGGGCAAAGATCTTGCCGCATCGACGCGTGAAGGCCATCATCCTCGATGATCTCGGTGTGCGCTCTTGCGAGGGCGGGAGCCACCGCTGTTCGGAAACCAGTCCCCAAGCGCTGCAGTTGCTCCGGGAGTTTCTCGCCGGGCGTTGAGAGGGGGCACGCGGCCCGATGCGTCCCCGGGCCTCACTGGGCGAGGAAGCCGCCGTCGACCGGCAGCGTGTGGCCGGTGACCATGCCGGCGGCATCGCTGGCGAGGTAGAGGATGGCGGCGGCGACCTCCTCGGGTTCTGCCAGCCGGCGCAGCGGTGTCATCGCCTCGATCCTTGCCACCAGTTCCGGCTGTGCCAGCAACGGCGCGATGAACGGCGTCCTCACATAGGTGGGCGCCACCGCGTTGACGCGAATGCGGTCCGGCGCCCATTCGACCGCCAGTGCCCGGGTCATGTTGATCACGGCGCCCTTGGTCGTCTGGTAGGAGATGTTGGGATAAAGCCCGCCACCTGACAGTCCCATGATCGAGGAGACATTGACGATGGCGCCGCCACGGCCGGCTTCGATCATGTGACGGGCGGCGGTCCGCGAACAGAAGAACACGGCACTCATGTTGATGTCGACCACGCGCTGCCAGTCTGACCGAGGAAGCTCGACGGCGGGCTTGCGAATGGCAAGCCCGGCATTGTTGACGAGGACATCGACATTGCCGCAGCGCGCCGCTGTTCCCGCGAACAGGCGTTCGACGGCATTCTCGTCCGTGACATCCACCGCTGCACCATGGCCGATGCCGCCCGCCCCGCGGATATCGCGCGCGGTTTCTTCCGCCGTCTCGGCATTGAGGTCCACGGCGGTGACGTCCGCGCCGGCCTTTGCCAGCAGCAGGGCGGTGGCTTTGCCGATGCCACTGCCGGCGCCAGTGACCACCGCGGCGCGGCCCGCAAGGCCGAAGAGGTTCAAGATTGCCGAGGTCGTCATGTCGTGTTCACCCTTTGCGCGTTCTGCCGATGCGCCTAGTATCATCCGGACACGCGCCGTGCGGCAAGAGGCGCGAGGCCGAGGGAGGGCTGAAACATGGACTACGCAGCGGCGCAACACCTGCCCGGCATGGAAGACATCGACCTCGATCAATTCCGCCGGCTGGTCGAAATCGAGACGAGGCTCGAAGACTATCCCGGCGCCACGGAAATCCAGCGCAACATCCCGATTTATGACCGTGCCAAGGTGACGGCAGCGACGGGTCGCGAATGGGTGCGCATCCTGCTTGACGGGCCTGGTGTGTTCGTCGTCCGTCAGGCCTTCGAGGATCTCGATGCGCTCGATCAGGCGACCGTCATCTATCGCGAGATCATCGCCGAGGAACGGGCCGCCGGTGCCGCCGCCGGAGACCATTTTGCCAAGGCGGGCGCCAATGACCGCTTGTGGAACAGCCTGCAGAAGCTCTGCCTGCGCGCACCCGGCGTGTTCGTGCGCTACATGGCCAATCCGGTGGTCGATCTTGCCTGCCGCAGCTGGCTTGGCCCCGGCTACCAGATGGCGACGCAAATCAATCAGGTGCGTCCCGGCGGCAAGGCGCAGCAGCCGCACCGCGACTATCACCTGGGCTTCATGACGGCGGAACAGAT
>CAZECZ010000211.1:0-6531 GCA_964510815.1 uncultured Aestuariivirga sp. | reverse complement strand
CCTTTGCTGCCGTCGCCAACTATCTTGGTCACATTGCTGAGCTTCAGTGTCTTGAAGCGTTCTTCCGCCTGTTTCGCCAAGGTGCGATAGCGTTCGATGGTGACGACCCGCCGGCAGAGCTTCGAAAGAATCGCTGCCTGATAGCCTGAGCCGGTGCCGATCTCCAGAACCGTATGGCGGTCCTTGACCTCGAGGCGATCCGTCATGAACCCGACAATGAACGGCTGCGAGATGGTCTGCCCGCAGTCGATCGGCAGTGGCTGATCGGCATAGGCCTGATCCGCAAAGGTCTTCTCGACGAAGAGCTCACGAGGCACCGTTTCAATCGCTTCGAGGACCCGCCTGTCGCGAACACCGCCGGCGCGCAGCGACATCAACAAGCTGATCTTGCGAGGATCGTCCGTCACGAGGCGCCGAGGGCCGTGCGCACCGCCTCCATGGCTTCCACCTGCGTGAGGTTCAGATGCAAGGGTGTCACGGAAATGCGCTTGTTGAACACGGCCCACAAGTCAGTGCCCACCGCAGGATTGCCGCGTTCACGCTTGAAGCCCAGCCAATAGTAGTTGTTGCCACGCGCATCAACGCGCTCGTCGACTGTCAGCAGATTGACATCGCGCTTGCCTTGCCGCGTGACCTCAGTGCCCGCCACTTCGTCGGCGCGGCAGTCCGGGAAATTCACGTTCATTAGAACGCCGGGGCCAAATGTCATGCCGACAAGCTTCTTCACGATGTCGGCGCCGTGAGCTTCGGCCACCTCATAGGAAAAGCCGTTGCCGTGGATTCCCGCCACTTGCGACAGCGCAATCGACTTGAAGCCCAGAAGCGTGCCTTCCATGGCCGCCGCAATGGTGCCGGAATATGTCACGTCGTCGGCGATGTTCTGGCCGCGGTTGACACCGGAGAGCACGAGATCGGGCATTCCGGGCAAGATCTTGCGCGCTGCCATGACCACACAGTCGGTGGGTGTGCCGGCAACCTCGAAGCGCTTTTCTCCGAGCTTGCGATAACGGATCGGATCGGCAAGCGAGAGCGAGTGCCCTGCTCCGGAATTCTCTTCGGCCGGGGCGACAACCCACACATCGTCAGAAATCGCCTTGGCGATCCGTTCCAGGGTTTCGAGCCCCGGTGCGTGAATACCGTCGTCATTTGTTACCAGAATGCGCATCATTGCCTCGTGATCTTGTCTGCACCGCCCATATAGGGCCGCAGCACCTCGGGAATTGTGACGGACCCATCGGCATTCTGATAGTTCTCCAGAATGGCGACAAGTGTCCGGCCGACCGCGAGGCCGGAACCGTTGAGCGTGTGGACGTAGCGCGTGCCCTTGCCGTCTGCTGGCTTGTAGCGGGCGTCCATGCGCCGTGCCTGGAAGTCGCCGCACACCGAGCACGACGAGATTTCACGGAACGCATTCTGGCCGGGAAGCCAGACCTCGAGATCATAGGTCATCTGGCTGCCGAAACCCATGTCACCGGTGCAGAGCCTCATCACCCGGTAGCAGAGCCCGAGCTTCTGCAGGATGCTTTCGGCGCAGCCGGTCATGCGCTCCAGTTCGTCGCGGGACTGTTCCGGCGTGGTGATGGAAACGAGTTCGACCTTGGAGAACTGGTGCTGGCGGATCATGCCGCGGGTGTCGCGGCCAGCCGATCCCGCCTCGGCACGGAAGCACGGCGTGTAGGCGGTGAGCCGTAACGGCAAGTCATTCTCGTCGATCACGCTTTCCCGAACCAGGTTGGTGAGTGAGACCTCGGCCGTCGGAATGAGCCAATAGTCTTCTTTGGACGGAGCTTCATCTAGTACACGTCGAAGAAACTCAACTACACCTATCTTTTCGGTTCTGAAGTCTTTTAGTTGTTCCTCTGTTGCTGTTTCGACAGCTCGCTCAAGCAACTGCTGTCTGACCGCCATACTGGTTACCGTGAATTGATCTTCCCTGAATTTGGGTAACTGCGCGGTGCCAAACATGGCTTGGTCGCGAACCATGTAGGGCACATAGTGCTCGGTGTAACCGTTCACGCCGGTCTGTTGATCGAGCATGAACTGGGCGAGCGCGCGTTCCAGCCGCGCCATCTGACCCCTGAGTACGACGAATCGGGCGCCTGCCAGCTTTGCAGCCGTCTCGAAGTCCATCAGCCCGAGATACTCGCCGATGTCGAAATGCTGGCGGGCCTCAAAGGCCAGTTGAGGTGCCTCACCCCAACGGCGCACTTCCACATTGGCCGTTTCATCTTTGCCGTCCGGCACTTCGCCGAGCGGAATATTCGGAATGGCAGCCAAGGCATCATTGAGCCGGGCGTTGATCTGGCGCTCCACCTCTTCTCCCGAAGTGATGAACTCCTTGATCGATCCGACTTCTGCCTTGAGTGCTTCAGCGCGGGCCTTGTCACCCGCTTTCATTGCGTCTCCAACGTCCTTGGAGACGGCATTGCGCCTTGCCTGGGCATCCTGCAGCTTCTGCAGATGGTCGCGGCGCTCCTCATCGATCTTGAGCAGGTCTTTAGCCATCGGCGGCAGGCCGCGGCGCGCCAGCCCACCGTCAAAGGCGTCCGGATTATCGCGAATGGCCTTGATGTCGTGCATGTGTGAGTCCCTTTTCGGCCCCTCCTATAGGGCCTTCACCGGATGACGCAAAGGGCCCGGTTAAGCCTCGGCGTCGCGGGCCGCTTCTGCCTTCTTGCGGCGGGACTCCAGGAACCGAACCGCTTGCACGGAGATCTCGTACAGACCCATCAAGGGAACGGCCATCGAGAGCTGCGAGATCGGATCAGGCGGCGTCAACACGGCTGCTACAACGAACACGCCGACGATGGCGAATTTCCTGCCGCTCCTCAGCTGATCATAGGAGACGATGCCGATCTGACCGAGCATCGTCAGGATGACCGGCAGCTGGAAACACAGGCCAAAGGCCAGAATCAGCATCATCACAAAATCAAGATAAGCCCTGACATCCGGCATCAGTTCCACCGGAATGTCGGAAACCAGTGAATAGAAGAAGGTGATCGCGACCGGCAGAAGGAAGAAATAGACCAGGCAGGCACCCAGCACGAAGAAGATTGGGGTGGCGATCAGATAGGGCAAGAAGGCCTGGCGCTCGTTTTTGTAGAGCCCGGGGGCGACGAAGCGGTAGATCTGGGTCGCAATGAGCGGAAACCCGATAAACAGGCCGCCGAAGAAGGCGATCTTGAGTTTGACAATGAAGAAGCCGAGCAGTTCGGTTGAAATCAACTTCGGGTCGATTCCGGTTCCCCATTGGAATGGCCGGATCAGAATCTGAAAGATCTGGGTCGAAAAATAGAAGCTGAAGATGAAAGCGGCTGCAAATCCGAGAACACTCCAGATCAGGCGAGTCCTGAGCTCGATCAGGTGTTCGATCAGGGGCGCTTCTGACGCGTCGATGTCTTCCTGGCTCATGACGCTGCCGCGCTGCTGTCGGGCTTCACGGGGTCGGCCGATGCTGAACTTGCGGGTGTTTCACCAAAAAGCTTCTTGAAATCGTCTTCCTGCTTCTTGGCCTCAGACACGATGTCCTTCTTCACCGGTTCGACTGGATTGATGTTCTTGAGGTTGGAAATTTCCTTCTTCACCTCATCCAATCCGGCTTCCTTCATGGCCGAATCGAGATGACCCTGGAATTCCCGCGCCATGCCGCGCATCTTGGCAATGGTTTTGCCAAACGCCCTCAGCACGCGCGGCAAATCCTTCGGGCCGATCACGATGATCGCCACCACGGCAACAACAAAGAGTTCCGTGTAACCGATGCCGAAATCAAACATGTTTCATTCCGGCGCCTGGGCCGGACCGCCTTAGCTCTTGGCTTTCTCGGCCTCGGCCTTCACAGACGACTGCTGTTCGAGAGACTTGGTTTCGTCGCTAGCCTTTTCTGGCTCGTCGTCCGCCATGCCCTTCTTGAAGCTCTTGATTCCCTTGGCAACGTCACCCATCAAATCGGAAATCTTGCCGCGCCCAAAAAGCAACATGACGACCAAAATGACCAGCGCCCAATGCCAGATCGACAGTGAACCCATAAAACAAACTCCTCTAGACCGGAGAGATGGCCTCTCCCCTCGTTGGCCGGGCAATATTGCAGAATCGATAGCGGACCGCAACAAATGCCCATTGGATTTTCAGATAGTGGTGCAAGACTGTGATTGAAAGCCAAAAATGCCGTGCTGAGACAACATAGTGGCTCGCGGAAGCCTGCGTAGGAAATAGCCTTCGGCCAAGTGTCCTGCCAATTTGCCGCGGTCTGCGGTTTATCGGCGCGATCCGTATCAGGCGGCGGACAGGATGACCCGGTTACGTCCCTCGCGCTTCGCCCGGTAAAGGGCCTGATCTGCGCGTTTGAGAATATCGTCCACCCGATCATCAAATCCGTTGAGTTCGGCGATTCCAACGGATGTGGTGACGGTCAGATGGCAATCGGGGCTTGCATTGAACGCACGCGTCGCCACGGAGCGGCGAATCCGTTCTCCGACCCGCTCGGCCGTCTGGATATCCGTACCAGGGAGGACGACAACAAATTCCTCGCCGCCAGTCCGGCATGCAAGGTCGATGTTCCTGATATTGGCGCGAATGCGGCCAGCGATTTCCTGAAGCACCCGGTCGCCGGCATCGTGGCCATGGGTATCGTTCACGGCCTTGAAGTAGTCGACGTCAAGGGTGAGGATCGATAGAGGTTTGCCCCGGTTGGCGGCGTGCTCCATCAACTGGCTCAGATGGGTTTCGAGGTAACGCCGGTTATAGAGGCCAGTCAGCGCATCGGTGACGGCCATCTCGATGGTGGCGCGGACATTGGTGCGCAGACGTTCTGCGTAGCGGTAACGCCGGATTTGTGTGCTGACGCGCGCCATCAACTCCTGCTTGTCGATCGGCCGGATGAGATAGTCGTTCACACCCATATCGAGCGCACGAAGCAACCTCTGGTGGTCATCTGGCTCCACGATGATCAGGATCGGTGTCTGGCGCGTCTGTTCCATCGACTTGAGCTGCGAACAGATCCGAAGCGCGTCAATGCCCTCCATGTCCAGATTCACAATGATCAGTTCGAAGCTGCCTTCAGAGTGACCAACAGCATCGAGAGCCTGCTGAGGTTCGGTGGCGACCTCGACGTTGTGACGTCCTGTCAGCGCTGCCTTGATGCGTTCGGCGACTGCGGCGCGGTTGTCAATTACCAGGATACGCCCGGGGCTATTGTCGATCGCTTGCTGCGTGCTTCCCATGACCTGCAGAGCGTCACTTCCCGACGTGCGCGTTCGCAACTCATCCGTGAGCATCTTCAATCGCACCAGGCTCTTGACCCGGCAGAGCAGCGACACGTCGTTGACCGGCTTCGTAAGGAAGTCGTCGGCCCCGGCCTCCAGACCCTTCACGCGATCTTCGGGTTGATCGAGCGCCGTGACCATGACGACCGGAATATGCTGGGTCTGTGTGTTGCTCTTGATGCGCCGGCAGACCTCAATACCATCAATGCCCGGCATCATGACATCGAGCAGCACAATATCGGGTTTGGTGCGCTGTACGGCTTCCAGCGCGTCCACGCCATTCATCGCAGTCACCACATCGAAATATTCGGCAGCGAGCTTTGCTTCGAGCAATCTCACATTTGCCAGAATGTCATCGACGACAAGTACGCGAGCGGTCATGACGGTTTCTTCAGGTAGCTGTCGATCGTCTGCAGGAAGCTGACAACCGAAATGGGCTTGGAGATGTAGGCTTCACAGCCACCCTCCCGGATCTTCTGCTCATCGCCTTTCATGGCGAATGCTGTGACGGCAATGACGGGAATGTGGCGCAGGGCATCGTCTTCCTTGAGCCACTTGGTGACTTCGATACCGGAGACCTCGGGAAGTTGAATATCCATGAGGATCAGATCCGGCCGGTGCTTGCGCGCAAGGTCCAGCGCCGACAACCCGTCACGGGTCTGGATCACCTGGTAGCCATTTGCCTCCAGAAGATCGTTGAAAAGCTTCATATTGAGTTCATTGTCTTCGACGATCAGCACCCGTTTCGGCGTGCCCGGCTCGGCATCTGGCGTTCGCATCGGTCCTACCGAGGTTGACAGGTTCAGGCTCATGGCGTCGACTGTTCTTTCTGTTCGCGCGTCCAGCGACTGGCCGCACGGGCATCCCCTATTATCAGGTTCCTAGTCTCGTGCGGCCGGGTAACCAACAGCTTAACCAAGCCCTGTCCCTGTTCAATTGGCTGAAGGGGTGGTTAATTGGTCGCGAACATGAAGCCCGAGCCACCCTCACATACCGAAGAAGCGGAAGTCATCGCCTTGAAGGCGTTGGGATTTCTGGCTGGAGAACCGGAGCGCCTGGAGCGATTCATGTCTCTCTCGGGGCTGACGTTGGCAGCGATTCGCAAAAGCGCGGCCGATCCAGCCTTTCTGGCAGGCGTCCTCGACCATGTTCTTTCGGACCAGACACTCTTGTTGACGTTTGCGGAGAACTGCGGCCTCGCGCCTTCGGATGTCCAGAGGACCCGCCGAAAACTGCCAGGAGCGAGCCTTGATTTCTGACACCACACGAC
>CAZECZ010000210.1:0-6540 GCA_964510815.1 uncultured Aestuariivirga sp. | reverse complement strand
ACCGAGACGGTAACGCCAGAACCCGCTGCCTTCAGGTCGTCGTAGCTCTTGTATTTGCCGCCCGCCATCATCATGAGGCCGACACCTTCGCGGTAGTAGGGAATGGTGAAGTTCACCTGTTGGGCCCGCTCAGCCGTCACCGTCATGAACTGGCAGGTCAGATCGACCTTGTCGGTCACCAGGTTGGGGATGCGGGCATCGGAAGCCTGGTTGACAAATTCGATCTTGGTGTCATCGCCGAAAATGCCCTTGGCCACGATCTTGGCGACATCGACGTCGAAGCCGGCCATGTTTCCGGCTTCGTCGCGGAAATGCCATGGCGGGTTGCCGGTGCCCGTCCCGACCACGAGCTTTCCGCGCTGCATGATCTGTTCAAGCCGGCCTTCGGCCATGGCAGACGTGGCAAAAGCGGACATCGTGACGGCGCAAGCAAAGCCGGCGAGCAAAGCCAGTTTCAAGGTCTTCATGACACACCCTCCCTTGGTGGACTGATGAAAATATGCGTCTCTTATAACAGACATTCGTCTCTTGTAAGAGACTTTGAAACACTATACGAGAGTTCCAGACCATGCAACGGGAATGCTGGGCGACGGTTGTCGGCGATGGACAGGATGCAGGCGGTGAAGAACGGAAGCTCGGGGCGCGAGCGCCAGAACGGCATCGACCGCCTCATCGAGATCATGGATGCGCTGCTGCGTTTGAGGGAGCCAACGCGGACTGCCGATCTCGCGCGCCACATCGGTGCCCCCCGCTCTACGGTCTATTCCATCGTCAACCGCCTGATCGAGGCCGGTATCCTGGAAAATGTCACCGACGACGGTCACGTCTATTTCGGCCAGTCGATCCATCTCTTCGGCCAGGCCCATGCGGAGGCCAATCCACTGCACCGCCGCTGCCGCATCATGGTCGAGAAGCTGGCCGCCCAGGCCAACGCCACGGCACAGCTCTGCGCCTTGCGCGGCAACAAGTATGTTGTGGTCGATTCCGCCGACGGAACCGGCGTATTCCGCATCACCACAGATATCGGCGTCGAGGTGCCAATTCCGTGGACGGCTTCCGGGCGGCTTCTGCTCGATCATCTGTCTACTGACGAAATCAAGGCCTTTGTGCCACCGGACGATTTCGTACTGCCGGATGGCTCGAAAGTCGACGCCGACCACTTCGCCGCCGACGTGATGCGTGCGAGGACAGAGGGCCGCTGTATGACCAACGGGCTGTCGGATCGCTTCACCTGCTGCCTGGCCGCGCCTATCCGCAACAAGAACGGCCTTACCATCGCCACGATCTGCTTCATCGTCCCGGTAGATCAACCGGCCGATCGCAAGGCGAAACTGCTCGACCTGCTGGTCAACGCCGCCGCAGAGCTGTCGGACGTGCAGCAAGCGGGCAGTACGGCCAAGGCCAGCGCCCTGCCTTGACACTCATCCGCCCAAGACACGGGCGCGGTCAAACCAATCGATACTGCAATGACAAGGAATGGTAGCGGGGGAGGGATTTGAACCCCCGACACCAGGATTATGATTCCCGTGCTCTGACCAACTGAGCTACCCCGCCGAGGTGAGGAGGCGTATAGAGACAACCCGTGCCGGAAGTCAAGCAGGCTGCTCGTCGTCGCCGTTGTCCTCCTCCACATGTTTGAAGAAGGTCCGCCATAGGGAAATGGCGGCGAAATAGACCGATGCGCCGATCCACACCCAGAGCTGGATGAGGTCGACGGTCTCCCACCCCGCGCGCTCACGCATCGCCAGCACCAGGCTGAGCGACAGGGCCGCCCACAGCACCGTCATCGGCACCGTGATTCCCCGCCAGTCGGTGACCCGCAGGGGATGCACGAACTTGATCGGGATGAAGGTCAGGATGGACAGCGCCACGATGGTGATGAGGTTCACCTGCCAGCCCGTGTCGAGCACGAAGAAATACAGCACCACGACGTTCCAGATGGCCGGAAAGCCGACGAAATAATAGTCGTCCGACTTCATGCCGACATTGGCGAAAGTGTAGCACGACACCGCCATGATGAGGGCGGCCGAGATCAGGCTCCAGGTCTGCCCGCCCAGCAGATAGGGCATGGGCACCATGTTGAACCAGTAGACCATGAGGGCTGGCACGGCCACATAGGTGAAGAAGTCGATGACGTTGTCCAGCGTGCGGCCGTCGAAATTGGGGGTGTATTCGAGCACCCGGGCCTTGCGCGCCAGCGTGCCGTCGATGCCGTCGACGAACAGCGCCAGGCCGAGCCACATGAAGGCCTTGACCGGATCGTTCTTCAAAACCGCCACCAGGGCCAGGAAGCCCAGCACGATGCCGCAGGTCGTGAAGGCATGCACCGCCCAGGCGACACCCTTCTTCACATCGCGGTCAATGGTCGGGTGCAGATTGATCTTGGCCACGAAAGGAATCCCCCGGCGGTTGGCAACGTCTTGACGTGACTATAGGAAACCAGCCGGGGACAAGCAATTGCAGCCATCATCGCCGCCCACAGTCCTATTCACGGGCGATGTACCCCCCGCCCAGGACCTTTGCCCCTGCCCCAGCGGCCTCATAGAGAACGCACGCCTGTCCGGGCGAAACGCCATATTCACCCGCGGCGATCGATACGACCGGCCGCCCACCATTGGCAAGCCGGATGGTGCCGGCAACGGGCGGCCTGGAGGAGCGGATGCGCGCATGGACCGGCAGCGGAGCGGCATCCAGTGCATGGTCACCCAGCCAGTTGAGGTCGCGGACCGGAATGTCGACCTGCCGCAACGCTTCGCGCGGTCCCACGACGACCCGCCGGCGGGCCGCGTCGTTCCGCACCACGTAGAGCGGATCTCCACTGGCAATGCCGAGCCCTCGGCGCTGGCCGATGGTGTAGTTGATGATTCCATCGTGCTGGCCCAATACCTGCCCGTCAAGCCCGACGATGTCGCCGGGTTGGGCACCGTCCGGCCGGAGTTTGCGGATGAGGTCGGCATAGCGCCCATCCGGCACGAAGCAGATATCCTGGCTGTCAGGCTTGTCTGCCACGGCAAGTCCCATCTCCGCCGCGATGGCCCGGGTTTCCGCCTTGGTCAGCCGCCCCAGCGGGAATCGGAGGTAATCGATCTGCTCCTGGGTGGTGGCGAACAGGAAGTAGCTCTGGTCACGCGCCAGATCGGCCGGTGTCAGCAGGTCGCGATGGCCGGACCCGTCACCGCGCGGCCGGCTTTCGATATAGTGCCCGGTGGCAAGGGCCGCCGCATCGAGGTCGCGGGCGCGTTGCAGCAGGTCGGCGAACTTCACCGTCCGATTGCACGTGATGCAAGGCACCGGTGTCTCTCCAGCGAGATAGCTGTCGACGAATTCGTCGATCACCGCCTGCTGGAAGCGGCTTTCAAAATCAAGGACGTAGTGAGGAATATCAAGGGCAGCGGCAACCCGGCGGGCATCATGGATGTCCTGGCCGGCGCAGCAAGCTCCCTTGCGCTGCAACGCGGCACCATGGTCGTAGAGCTGCAAGGTGATGCCCACCACGTCATAGCCCGCGGCCTTCAGAAGTGCCGCGGTGACCGACGAATCGACACCTCCTGACATGGCGCAGACAATGCGCACCGATGCCGGATCGGTGGCAAATCCCACCGCCGCCCTCGTCCGCCCGATCATGTCCGCTGCAATGCTCATCGCCGCTACATGGGCGCTCCGATGGCGAAAGTAAACCGCCAGACGCAGGCCTTCTGTCCTGAAATGGTCCAACCAAGTGCCGGGGTTTGGGATTTGTTCACACGTACTTAGGCTAATCTTAAGGCGCTGGACCTTACTCTTCGGGGCAGTGAGTACCTGCGTATTAGGTAAGAGTTAGAGAATGAACGGTCAGTTGCGTCCACGCGTAAACTACGTCATCGGGCCCGATGGCAGTCCGCTAACGGTCGCCGATCTCCCACCACCCGGCAATCAGCGCTGGGTCATCCGCCGCAAGGCAGAAGTGGTGGCGGCGGTCCGCGGAGGTTTGTTGAGTCTCGAGGAAGCGTGCGAGCGCTATGTCCTGACAGTTGAAGAATATCTGAGCTGGCAGCGGTCCATTGACCGTCATGGCCTCGCCGGTCTGCGCACCACGCGGATCCAGGACTACCGGCAGTAGCCGTCTTCCCGTTGCGTTTTCGGGGCTGGACACACGCGTGTCCGGCCCCGCTTCGTTTGCGATGAATTGAGATGACCTTTCAAGCCGGCACGGCCTCTGCCAATATCGCCGCATGCGCATCCTCGTTCTCCACGCACATCCGAAGCTCTCATCCTCTATCGTCCATGCGGCCATGCTGCATGCCATTCAGGGACTTGACGGTGTCACGCCGGTCGACCTGTACGCGGCCTATCCACATTACGGGATCGATGTCGCAATCGAACAGGCCCGGCTTCTCGACCATGACCTCATCGTGCTCCAGCACCCGTTCTACTGGTATTCCTCGCCTTCCATCATCAAGGAGTGGCAGGACCTCGTACTGGCCAACAACTGGGCCTATGGACCGGGCGGAACCAAGCTGGCGGGACGGTTCCTGTTGTCGGCCATCTCAACCGGCGGCTCCGAACAGGCCTACCACGTCGAGGGCCGCAACCGCTTCGAAGTCGAGGAATTGCTGCATCCCTTCAACCAGACGGCCTACCTGTGCAGCATGGCCTACCTCAGGCCCTTCGTCATTCATGCCGGCCGCCGCATGGAACCACGGGCACTGACAGCAGAAGCAGAGCGTTATCGCGACCTGATCGTGGGCCTGCGCGACGGCCGCATTGATCCCATGTCGATGCTGGCCAGCCGCTTCACTTTACCGCCCGCTTTCCACCAGGGAGACCGCTGATGCATCTGGAAGACTTCCTGCTCGGCGGCTTCGTCTATCTCACCGCAGCGGTGATCGCCGCGCCGCTCGCCACGCGGCTGGGGCTGGGCTCGGTGCTGGGCTACCTGATCGCCGGCATCGTCGTCGGCCCCACGGTCCTCGGACTCGTCGGCAGCGAGGGACAGGATGTCATGCACTTCGCCGAATTCGGCGTCATCGTCATGCTGTTCCTCGTCGGTCTCGAACTCCAGCCCTCCAAGCTGTGGTCACTGCGGAAACCCATCCTCGGACTCGGCGGGCTGCAGGTGGTCGGCACGGCTGCCGTAATCGCAGGCGCTGCGGTAGCACTGGGGCTGGCGTGGCAGACCGCCGTCACGATTGGCGTGATCCTGGCCATGTCGTCCACCGCTATCGTGCTCCAAAGTCTCAACGAGCGCGGCCTCATGAAGACGGCGGCGGGGCAGTCCTGTTTCTCGGTTCTGTTGTTCCAGGACATCGCCGTCATCCCCATCCTGGCGCTGCTCCCGCTGATCGGCACGGCCCATGGTGAAGCCGGCCACGGCACAAGCCTCATCGCCAACCTCCCCGGCTGGGCCCAGGCCCTCGCGGTGCTGGCCGCCGTGGCCGCCATCATCCTCGCCGGCCGCTATCTGATGCGTCCCCTGTTCCGCCTGGTGGCAGGTTCCGGCATCCGCGAGATCTTCGTCGCCTTCGCGCTCCTGATCGTCGTCGGCATCACGCTGCTGATGCAATTCGTCGGGCTTTCGGCGGCACTCGGCACCTTCCTCGCCGGTGTAGTGCTTGCCGAGAGCGAATACCGCCACGAACTTGAAATGGACCTCGACCCGTTCAAGGGCCTGCTGCTGGCGGTGTTTTTCATTGCGGTGGGCGCCGGCATCGACTTCACGCTGCTGGTCCGCGAACCTGTCGCGCTGGCCGGACTGGTCCTCGGACTCATTGTCGTGAAGCTGGCGGTACTGTTCATTCTCGGCCGCGGCTTCCGCATGACGCTGGCGGATGCCTCGCGTTTCGCATTCTCGCTGGCTCAGGGCGGCGAATTCGCCTTCGTCCTGATTTCATTTGCCGCCGGACTGGGCCTTCTGGCCGCCAGCCAGTCGGGCTTGCTGGTTGCCGCCGTAGCCCTCTCGATGGCACTTGCACCCTTGCTGATGATCCTCGATGACCGCGTGATCCAGCAGCACCTGGTCGCCTCGGCACCGCCGCGCGCCGCGGATCAGATTGATGACAGCGAGGCCAAAGTCATCATTGCCGGCCACGGCCGCTACGGCATGACCGTCGGCCGCCTTCTGAGCGCCAGCGGCATCAAGGCCGTCGTGCTTGACCATGATGCCGAACAGATCGACGCGCTCCGGCGCTTCGGGTTCAAGGTCTATTACGGCGATGCCTCACGCCCCGATCTGCTGGAGGCAGCCGGTGCCCACGACGCCAGCGTCCTGATCATCGCCGTCGACGACCGCGACAAGATCGACGAGATCGCGGAGGTGGCGAAGCAGCACTTCCCGCACCTCACCCTGTTCGCCCGCGCCGTTGATCGCATGCACGCCTACGAACTGATAAACCGCGGCGTCGCCCACGTGTTCCGCGAACTCTTCGCCTCTTCCGTCGACATGGGCCGGGAGGTTCTGGTGGCGCTCGGGCGCCACCCCTTCGAGGCCATGCGCGCCGCCCGCACCTTCAGCGCCCACGACGAAAAGCTGATGCAGATGGCCGCCGCCCATGTCGACGACGA
>CAZECZ010000209.1:0-6541 GCA_964510815.1 uncultured Aestuariivirga sp. | reverse complement strand
AACGACGACATTGGTGTTTCGACGCGTCTTGATCTTTACCGGTTGCAGGTTGAGATCCGGGATTGCGAGAAGCGGGCTTATGATTTGTTTTTGCAGAACCTGATCAAGGGGACGAGCCATCTGTCTCTGGGCCAGGAGGCGGTTGCGGCGGGTTTTGGGGTTGCGATGGAGAAGGGCGACAAGTCGTTTTGCACGTATCGCGGCCACGCCCACACGCTGGCGCGGGGTGCGCCGATGGAAGGGGTGCTGGGCGAGTTGATGCTGCGCGACAACGGATTGATGCGGGGCAAGGGCGGCTCCATGCATTTGACTTCCGTGGAGCATGGGGTGATGGGCTCCTATGCCATCATCGGGGCGCATTTGTGCATCGCCTGCGGGTCGGCGTGGCGGGCGCAATATCTGGGCGACAAGGATGTGACGGTGTGCTTTTTCGGCGACGGCACGACCAATATCGGGGCATTCCACGAGGCCCTGAACTTCGCCGTCATCTGGAAGCTGCCGGTGATCTTCGTGTGCGAGAACAATCTCTACATGGAGTATACGCCGATCGGCGATGTGACTGCGGTGGAGCACCCGGCCGCCGACCGTGCTGCGGCCTATGGCCTGCCGCGCATCCTGATCGACGGCAATGATGCCGACGTGGTCTACCGCACGGCTGAAGCGGCGATTGCCAAGGCCCGCGACGGTGGCGGGCCGTCGCTGATCGAGTGCCTCACCTATCGCCATTCCGGCCATTCGCGCGCCGATCCCGCCAAGTACCGCCCGCCCGGCGAACTTGAGACGTGGCTCGAACGCGATCCGATCAAGATCTACAAGCAGCGGCTGGCCGAGTTCGGCATCACCCAGGAGCAGATCGACGCCATCGACGCCGAGAGCATGCGCAAGGTCGAAGAAGCGACCGCGGCCTGCAAGGCGGCGCCGCAGGCCCCGCTCGATCTGCTGACCGCCGACGTCTATGCCGATGGAGGCTGGGCATGGCGGAACTGAGCTATCGCGACGCGGTGATCCGCGCCATCTCCCAGGAGATGGAACGCGACAACAATGTGGTGTTCCTCGGCGAGGACGTGGCCAAGGCCGGCGGCGTGTTCAAGGCTACCGTTGGGCTCTACGAGACGTTCGGGCCCAAGCGGGTGCGTGATACGCCGATCTCCGAGCAGGCGATCCTGGGGGCGGCCATGGGTGCGGCGATGACGGGCCTGCGCCCCATTGCCGAGCTGATGTTCTCGGACTTCGCCGCGGTGTGCTTCGACTTCATCGCCAACGAGATGCCGAAGCTCGCCTACATGACCAACGGCCAGCTCACCTGTCCCGTGGTGATCCGCACCGGCAATGGCGCTGGCGTGCGGTTTGGCGCGCAGCATTCGCAGTCGATCGAGAACTGGACGATGATGATCCCGGGCCTCAAGGTGGTGGCGCCGTCTTCGCCGGTCGATGTGATCGGGCTCATGGCGGCGGCGGTGCGCGACAACGATCCCGTGATCTTCCACGAGCACAAGGCGCTCTATGCCACCAAGGGCGAGGTGCCGGACGGCGAGATCATCGATCGGCTGGGCACCGCCAAGGTTCTGCGGTCCGGCAAGGACTGTACCATCCTGGCGCTGGCGCTGATGGTGCCGCGCGCGCTGGAAGCAGCGGAAGCCCTGGCCCGCGATCACGGCATCGACGCGGAAGTGATCGATGTCCGCTCGCTGGTGCCGCTCGATACGCAGACGATCCTCGGCTCGGTGGCGAAGACCGGCCGCCTGTTCACCGTGGAGGAGAACCCCCGCCTGCTGGGCTGGGGGGCGGAGATCGCCTCCATCGCCGCGGATGAGGCGTTCTGGGACCTCGACGGGCCGATCGTGCGCATCACGACGCCGCATATTCCGCTGCCCGCCGCCGATCATCTCGAAGACCTGGCGCTCCCCAATGCGCCGCGCATCGTCGACAAGATCGTGCGCGTGATGAACGGGTGAGACATGAGTGACACCGTCATCATGCCGCAGCTGGGCGAGACCGTCGCGGAAGGCAAGATCCTGACGTGGTTCAAGGCGGCCGGCGATGACGTCAGGACCGGCGACAAGCTGTTCGAGGTCGAGACCGACAAGGTGACGGTCGAGGTCGAGGCCGTGAGTGCCGGCACGCTCAGCGAGATCCGGGTGAAGGACGGCGAGACCGCCAAGGTCGGCGCCGTGGTTGCGGTGCTGGGCGGCGCGGCTGCGTCCCGGCCTGCGGCAGAGACGTCCGCCACCGGCTCATTGCCGGTGTTCGAGGAGGTGAAGACTGCGGCGGGCCAGTTCGGACGCGCCAGGACACAGGACGGCATCGCGCTCTCGCCGCTGGCGAGGCGGACCATCGCGCAGAACGGCCTGAACCTCGATGACGTGATCGCCCATGCAAGGTCCAGGGGCCTGCGGCGTGTCTCGGAAGACGACGTGAGGGCGGCAGCGCCGCAGGAGCGATCCGCTGAGCCCGCCGCTCCCACAACTCCCGCGGCCGGTGCGGTGCCGCTGTCGTCGATCCGGCAGAAGACGGCGGAACGGCTGGCGGAGAACTGGCGGACCATCCCACATGTGTTCCAGGCGGTGGAGATCGACTTCACCGGCGTGGAAGCCTCGCGCAGCAAGCACAAGGACTCGTTCAAGGCGTCCACGGGCTTCGCGCTCACCTATCTGCCGTTCATTGCGCGGGCGGCCTGCCTGGCGCTCAAGGCGTTCCCGAACATCAACGCCCACTTCGACGGCAAGACGCTACGGCCATCCGCCGGCGTCCATCTCGGCATCGCCGTCGATCTCAATCACAACGGCCTGGTGGTCCCCGTGATCCGCGATGCCGAAGACCTGACGGTTGCCGGCCTTGCCAAGGCCATGGGCCGGATGATCGCCAAGGCGCGCTCGGCCAAGCTGACGGCGGACGATCTCTCCGGCGGCACCTATTCGATCACCAACAACGGCGCCTTCGGCACGCTGTTTACGTCCCCCATCATCAACGCCCCGCAGGTGGCGATCCTGTCGGCCGATGCCATCCGCATGCGGCCCGCCGTGGTGGAGACGGCGGAGGGACAGTTCATTGCCCCGCGCCTGATGGGGGTGCTGGGCCAGAGCTTCGACCACCGTGCCTTCGATGGCGCCTATTCCGCGGCGTTCCTGTCGCGGCTGAAGCAGATCATCGAGTCACACGACTGGTCGACGGACCTATCAGAATAACAAGCAGGAACGCGCGGAGGATCCAAGATGAAGTACAACAGCCCCTATTCCACTGCCGCCTGGGGCCAGCAGGCCAAGGACTGGGAACAAGGCATCGACTACAGCCGCATGTCCAAGGAGCGGCTGAAGCGGGCCCAGGAGGCGATCCGCTTCGCCGGCCTCGGCGCGGTGCTGTGCTTCAACTTCGACAATATCCGCTATGTGACGGCCACCCACATCGGCGAGTGGGCGCGCGACAAGTTCTTCCGCTATGCGCTCTGCCCGGCCGAGGGCCAGCCCTTCCTGTGGGACCCGGCACCGCCCGCCAAGCGCCTGTCATCGCCGTGGATCAAGGACAATGTCGCCGCTCCCATCACCACCATGCAGGGCGCCATTCCGCCGGGGCTCAACGTCCATCATGACTTCGCCAAGCAGATCAAGAAGGCGCTCGTACATTACGGCATCGAGAAAGAGCCGCTCGGCATCGACATCATGGAACTCGGCATGCTGCGCGCCCTCGAGGAAGAAGGCATCATGGTGGTCGATGGCCAGCAGGCGCTGCTCGACGCCCGCGAAGTCAAGACCGTCGACGAGATCGAACTGCTGAAGATGGCATCCGCCATGGTCGATGCCACCTATGTCGACATCGCCAAGGCGATCCGTCCCGGCACCAAGGAGAACGAGCTCGTCGCCATCGCCAACGACCGGCTGTTCCGCATGGGCTCGGAGCGCGTCGAGTGCGTGAACTCGGTCTCGGGCCGCCGCGGCCGGCCGCACTCCCACACCTTCTCCGACCGCATGATCCAGCCCGGCGACATGATCTTCCTCGACATCATGCACAGCTTCAACGGCTACCGCACCTGCTACTACCGGACCTTCATCTGCGGCCAGCCCAACCAGCACCAGATCGACGCCTATGAGACGGCGTCCAAGTGGCTCGCCATGTCGATGGACATGATCAAGCCCGGCGTGACGCCCGACGAGGTTGCCGCCGTGTGGCCCGATGCCCATGAGTTCGGCTATCGCGACGAGGAAGAAGCCTTCCTCCTGCAATATGGCCATGGCGTGGGCCTGAGCCTGTGGGAGCGCCCGATCTTCTCCAAGCGCTTCCGCGGCCAGAACTCGCCGCTCAAGGAGGGCATGGTCTTCGCGCTCGAGACCTGGAAGGGCTCGGAGGATGGTTCGGGGGCGGCCCGCATCGAGGAAGAGGTCGTGGTCACCAAGGATGGCTGCGAGATCATCACCAACTTCCCCTCGGATCACCTGATCTCCTGCGGTTTGCCGGGCTGCGAGGTCTTCTGATAGACCGTATGGAATGTCAGAGAGCACCCTTCATCGTCACCGCATTCCCGTCACGCTGGTCACCGGCTTCCTCGGCAGCGGCAAGACCACGCTGATCAATGCCGGCCTGAAGTCGCCGGAGCTCTCCAAAACCGTGGTCGTGGTCAATGAGTTCGGCGAAGTCGGGCTCGACCATCAGCTCTATACCAGCAGCAACGACGCCGTCATCGTGCTGGAGAACGGCTGCCTGTGCTGCACGGTCAGGAGCGATCTCGTCAGCACGCTCAATACCCTGTTCCATGACCGGCAGGCCGGCCGCCTGCCGGACTTCGACAATGTGGTGATCGAGACGACGGGGCTTGCCGAACCCGGACCTGTGATCCAGGCCTTCCTGTCGGAACCCACCCTTGACGGGCTGTACCGTGTTGCCAAGGTGATCACGGTCGTCGATGCGGTGAACTGGAAGGCGACGGCCGAGGCCCATGACGAGGCCGTGCGGCAGGTGGCCCTGGCCGACACGATCCTGGTCTCGAAGCTCGATCTGGCGGACGATATCGACGCCGAGGCCCTGTTCGCGGAACTGCGCGCCATCAATCCCGCCGCGGAGATCGGCAAGATCGACTATTCGCAATCGGCCGTGGCACCCCTGTTGATGCAGGGCGGGTTCGACGCCGCAAATCCGAAGGCCGATCCCACCAACTGGCTGTCGGTCACCAACTACGAGGCCTATGCCCGGAACACGCCAGACGCCGGCACGCTGACAGACCAGCATCTCCCCGGTCATCTGGCGGCACGGGGCATCGAGAGCTTCGTGCTGACGCGGTCCAGGCCGCTGTCGCGCGAGGAGTTGCAGTTCCTGCTCGACGGCATCCTGCAGAACCTCGGCCCCAGCCTGTTGCGCGTCAAGGGCCTGGTCAACATCGCCGACGAGCCGGGAAAGCCCGCCGTCATCCAGGGCGCACAGCATCTGCTGCATTCCATGACCTGGCTCGACACATGGCCGAGCGCCGACCAGCGCACCCGCATGGTGTTCATCACACAAGGCATCGCCCGCACCAGGCTCAAGGAGATCATCGAACTCCTCGACCGCATGAGCGAGCGCACCTTCGAAGCGCGCGAGAAGGCGAGGCGCGCACGCCGTGCCGCCACGCCGCAAAATGGAGAGGTCACTTCATGACTGGTTTGAAGATCGCCTGGATCGGTGCTGGAAAGATGGGACTGCCGGTCTGCCAGCGCCTCAAGGCTGCGGGCCACGATGTCCGCATTCTGGCGCGCCGCCCGGAGCAGGCCGGGAAGCTGGCGAAGTTGGGCTTTGCCGTCGAGTCCGCCGTACCGGCGCTCATCGGCGGCGTCGACGTGGTCTTCACCTGCGTGCCCGACGACACGGCGCTCGCCGGGGTCATCGTGAACGACGCCTTCAAGGCGGCCCTTCCAGCTTCGGCTGTGCTGATCGACATGAGCACCGTCTCGCCCTCGATCTCGGCGCGCATCGCATCCCATCTGGGCAACGATACCGCCTATCTCCGCTCGCCCGTGTCTGGCTCCACGATGATGGCGGAAGCGGGCACCCTCACCGCCCTCGTCTCCGGCCCCCGTGACGCCTTCGATGCCATGTCAGAGGTCTTCAGCGCATTCACCAAGACGGCGTTCCATCTGGGCCCAGCCGAGCAAGCGCGCTTCCTGAAGCTCGCCATCAACAGCATGGTCGCCGCAACATCTGCCCTCCTCGGCGAAGCCCTGGCCTTCGGCCTGAAGGGCGGGCTGACGAACGAGTCGATGCTGGAGGTCATCACCCAGAGCGTCGTGGCCTCGCCGCTCATCGGCTACAAGAAGAACACCATCATCTCCGGCGACTATACGCCTGCCGCGACGCTCGACATGCTGAAGAAGGATGTGGATCTGTTCCTGTCCTCGGGCAAAGACCTCGGGATGCCGCTGCCCATCGGCGAGAAGGTGAAGCAGCTCTACGAGGCCGCCGCCAGCCGTGGCCTGGGCGGGAAGGACTTCTTCGTCCTCGTCCAGGACGCCGCACGGATGTCATCCAGCCCCGCCACATGATCAGCACCGACTTCGATGCCATCATCGCCGGCGCCGGC
>CAZECZ010000208.1:0-6565 GCA_964510815.1 uncultured Aestuariivirga sp. | reverse complement strand
AGCGCGAAATCCTCTGTGTGCGGAACAAGGCCGGGCTGCTCGATGCCTCGACGCTGGGCAAGATCGAGATCAAGGGGCCTGACGCAGCCAAATTCCTCGACCGCATCTACACCAACATGTTCTCGACGCTGAGGGTCGGCAAGTGCCGTTATGGCCTGATGATGAACGAGCTGGGTTTCCTCACCGATGACGGCGTCACGGTGCGCCTGGCCGACGATCACTTCCTCATGCACACGACGTCGGGTGGTGCTGACCGCATTGCGGCGTGGCTCGAAGAATGGCTGCAGACGGAGTGGACTCACTACAAGGTCTTCGTGACACCGGTCACCGAGCAATGGTCGCAGTTCGCCATTGCCGGGCCCAAGGCGCGCGAAGTCCTGGCAAAGCTCAGTCCCTCCTTCGACATCTCCCACGAAGCCCTGCCCCACATGTCCTTCGCCGAAGGCCATCTCGGGCCTTATCCGGTGCGGCTGTTCCGCATCAGCTTCTCGGGCGAGCAATCCTACGAGGTGGCGACGCCGGCCAATTTCGGCCGCGGCCTGTGGAACGATATCATGGCCGCCGGTGCCGAATTCGGCCTTGAGGCCTACGGCACGGAAGCGCTGCATGTGCTGCGCGCCGAGAAGGGCTTCATCGTGGTGGGCGACGAGACTGACGGCACCACGACGCCACATGACGTGGGCCTCAGCGGTCTCGTATCCAAGAAGAAGGCCGACTTCATCGGCAAGCGGTCACTGGAACAATCCTATCTCAAGGGGCCGGACCGCAAGGAACTGGTCGGGCTCCTCACCGAAGACCCGAACGAGGTGCTCCCCGATGGCGCCTATGCCGTCAAGCAGGTCAAGGACAAGCCGCCGATGGAGATGATCGGCCAGGTGACGTCGACCTACATGTCACCCACGCTGGGCCGCTCCATCGCCATGGCACTGATCCAGAACGGCCGTGCGCGCATGGGCGAGACCATTTCCTTCCCGCTGGAAGGCGGCAAGGTGGTGCGTGCCAAGATTACAGACACTGTATTCTACGACAAGGATGGGGCGAAGCTGAATGTCTGAAGCCTATTTTGAATCCGCCCTCGCCGGCGTTGCTGCGCCACAGTGCCTGGCCGTGTCGGTACGTGAAATTTCTGACCGCGGGATGATTGACCTGCGTGGTCTGGCAAGCGATGCAGCCTTCATGTCGGCTGCCAAGAGCGTGCTCGGCACCGACCTTCCGGCTGCGCCTCGCACATCTGCGTCATCAGGGGATATCAGGATCCTTTGGCTGTCCATCGACCAGTGGCTGATCATGTGCCCCAGGGCGAACGTGTCCGGGCTGCTCGCCAGCCTCCGCAGCGCGCTCTCCGGCATCCATTCGCTCGCGGTCGATGTCTCCGACATGCGCGCCATCATCCGCATCGAGGGCGAAGGCAGCCGCGAAACACTGATGAAGGGGTGCTCTCTCGATCTTCTTTCGGGGAATTATCTGGCTGGCACAGTGCGCCGCATGCGCTTTGCCGAGATCGCTGCCTTGCTCGATGTGGTGGAGGACGATGTCTTCGACATCTACGTCTTCCGCTCCTACGCGCACTATGCCTGGGAATTCCTCACGACGGCGGCGCGCGAGGGCGCGTCGGTCAGGCTTTTTGCGAAGCAAGCTTCCCCGGCCTGAGCCGACCAGGTTCAGCGCCTGGCTGTTGCGAGCCAGTCGAACAGCTTGTCGAAGCCGCCAAAGGGATAGAGATGCGGGCCGGCGATTCCGAGTTCCGGCCGGTTGAAGTGCAGATCGGCCAGTCCAGCGACGAAGTCGTCCGGTGTGTTCACCGTGAGCAGTTTGGTGAGGTTCATCGCCTGCTTGCGAATGAAACGGGCGGAATTGCCGACACCACACATGGCAGCATACTTGACCAATGTCTTGATGGTGGCGGGCCCGGGTACACCCACATGGATCGGCAGATCGATCCCCTCGGACCGTAGCCTTTCGGCCCATTTCGCAACCGGCGCGGCTTCGAACAGGAACTGGGTGGCAATGAACCCATCGAACTTGTGATCCTTGAGATAGGCCTGCTTTTCCTTGAGAGCCTTCAGCAATACCGCCTCACCATGTATCTTGGTGATATCCGGATTCCCCTCAGGGTGGCCCGCGATGCCAATCCGGGTGATGCCATTGGCCTCGAACACGCCGGTTTCCAGGATCTGCATTGCAGCGTCATAGTTCCCGATCGGCTGCGGTGCACCGCCGCCCAACACCAGCATTTCCGTGACCCCCGCCGCCGCGAGATTGCCGATGCGGCGATCGAGGTCAGCCCGGTCGATCACGAAGCGCGCCGGCACATGCGGGACGGCAATGAAACCCGCAGACTTCAACTGCCGGGCCGCCGCAAGTTGCGCGTCGACATCGGCTGGATCGATCAACGCGATGAAGACGCGAGCGCCGGGCACCAGATTGCTTTGCAGCAACGCCAGCTTCTCGATCTGCTTGGCAGTAATTTCTATCGACAGCTGCGATAGGAATGTGGACGTGGGGTTGAACGTCATCGCGGTGGCCGCCTGGCTGGAAGTCATGGGAAGATTCATCTCGAAGATCCGGGTTGCGCGACCAGACCATGCAACAGCCGATTTCCGCCAGGGCGGATATTTGCGACCTCGCCATCGCGAATGCGACGGGTGAAATGGTCTTGATGTCGCTTATGGCATAAGATACGGCGCTATTGGACACTGGACAAATTCAGGGCAGAATAGGCAGTGATACGGAGTTTCGTCATTCATGTTCGGCGACAAGCCCAAGCATTCCCCTCAGCACATTGCGCTCATCCTGGTGCCGGAATTCACCATGATGCCGGTCACGTCGGCTATCGAACCTTTGCGGCTGGCCAACAGGCTTTCAGAGAAGTCCTTCTACAAATGGACGATGCACTCCGTCGACGGCAAGCCAGTGGCCGCCTCGAACAATATCCTTGCCATGGTCGACAGTGACCTCTCGGCCGTACCGGAGCACGCGACAGTCATCGTGTGTGGTGGGCTCAACGTGCAGCGCCACGCAGACAAGCGTTTGATTTCTTGGCTGCGGAAGATCGCACGCAAGGGAAATGACATCGGGGCGGTTTGTACGGGTGCGCACATCCTGGCGGAGGCAGGGCTCCTCGACGGTTACAAGTGCACCATTCACTGGGAGAACATACCAGGCTTCCAGGAGGCCTTCCCTGACATCGACGTGACCGGCGGCCTGTTCGAGATCGACCGGGACCGGTTTACCAGTGCAGGCGGCACGACCGCACTGGACATGATGCTGACGTTGATTGCGAGTCAGCATAGCGCTGAACTTGCCTCGTCCGTCGCCGAGGGCATTCTGCATTCGCCGATACGCCATCACAGCGAGCACCAACGCATGTCGCTGCCCGCCAGAATCGGCGCACGGCATCCCAAGCTTGTCGGAATCATCGAAGAGATGGAACTGAACCTGGAGGAACCGCTTTCCCCCAGCGTGCTGGCCAAGCAGGCGGGGTTGTCGACACGCCAGCTTGAGCGGCTCTTCAGGCGCTATCTCGACCGCTCGCCCAAGCGCTATTATCTGGAACTTCGGCTGAAAAAAGCCCGTTCGCTGTTGTTGCAGACGGATATGTCGGTCATCAACGTGGCGCTTGCCTGCGGGTTCTCATCGCCCTCGCATTTCTCCAAGTGTTATCGTGCCTTCTATGGCCGGACGCCATACAGGGAGCGCGGCATTCCGGTCATTGATTCACCAGCGGCGCCTGTCACTTGAAATCGTGGCGAATAAACCGAGGGCGGATCATCTCTGACCCGCCCTCTCCAACACGTGCGTTTGCGACCGGGGGTATCCTGCGAAACGCACCATGCTGTTCCAGCAATCGTTTACAGTTTGGATTATCCCGAGGGCACTACCCCAAGTCGAGAACCCCCTCTCGAAAGCGCGAACATATAGTCTTTCGTTAGCCATTGCAATTCCGCTCAGTGAATGAACGTGAAAGATCTCGATCTAAATGACCCACTTAGGGTTGACTTTACGTCGCCGCCGGAAGGCGAAGTGATACACGAAATCCCCCGGATGGCGCATCCCCCAATGTGACGGATCCGGCGTACATTGAGGCGGTCTCGGTCACGATCGAGAGGCCAAGTCCGGTTCCCGGCTTCGTCTCGTCCAGCCGCCGGCCGCGTTTCAAAGCTTCCGACCGCTTGTCCGCCGGAAGGCCTGGACCATCGTCATCAACCGTGATTGTGAACCATATCCGCCCTTGAACAGCGGTGGCCTGCCCAATTTCGGCAACCACGCCGACGCGGCTGGTGGACCATTTGCTGGCATTGTCGAGGAGGTTCCCAACCATTTCCTCAAGGTCTTGCCGCTCCCCCCGGAACTTGAGGTGGGGATCACAACGGACCGTGATCTCAAGGTTCTTGTCACGATGGATCTTCTGAAGCGTGCGAGCCAGCGCCTCGAGGATGGGCTGTACCTCCGTCACTGCTCCCAGGCCCTGGGCGCGTGCGGCGCGCCGCGCACGGTCAAGGTACATGTTGACCTGGTCTCGCATCACATGGATCTGTTCCAGAACCTTGGTCGCCAATGGACCGTGATGGGTCCCCGCTTCATTGGTCAAGACACTGAGTGGCGTTTTGAGGGCATGGGCAAGGTTGCCCACCTGCGTCCGGGCACGGTCAATGATGGCTGAATTCGATTCGATCAGCAGATTCAGTTCTTCGACGACCGGCTCAATTTCGGCCGGAAACTCTCCAACCAGCTTGTCGGCCTTCCCCTCGCGAATCTGGGTCAGGCTCGATTGCAGCTGCCGGAGAGGTCTCAGGCCGAACTTGACCTGGACGAAGATGGCCAGCAGCAAGCCAACGCCCAGCAGCGCGAGGATGCCAATCAGAGCGCGCTGGAATGCACTGACCTCGTCTTGCAATTCATCGAAGTTTCCGGCCACGAGGAACGAGAATTCCTTGTCGCTTCCTGGCAGTGTGAAGGGTTGTTCGATCACCCGGAGATTGTGGCCGTTGGCGTCGGTCAGGTAGAAACTGGCGACACCATCGGCATCTCGGCTGGTCAGATTCTCGGGTGTCGGCTGCAGGCGCTGCTCAAGAAGGGATTCGGAGGCAATGTCGGGTGAAGCTGCATCCCCGCTTGGCGTCACCTGCCAGTACCAGCCTGACAATGGAATGGAAAATCGGGTATCCGCCAGCGGATTGGGCAATTGCGCATCGCCCGCGTCGCTCACTTCCACATTGGCCAGCAAGCCATCCATGACAGCCCGCAATCGAGCATCGAAGTTGCGTTCGACAGCGGCCCGAAACAAGACCGCCAACAGCAAGCCCGCCGTTACCAGCAGAATAACGCTGATGGCGGCGGATGAAATGATTAGTCGTGTTGAAAGGGACTTCCGCCCCATCAGCCGCCATCCGGCTCGGTCACGCAATAACCCATGCCGCGGATGGTGTGGAGCACATCGACGCCCAGTTTCTTGCGCAGGCGGCCGACGAAGACCTCGACCGTATTCGAGTCGCGGTCGAAATCCTGATCATAGAGATGCTCGACCAATTCAGTGCGCGAGATCACCTTGCCCTTGTGGTGCATGAGATAGGCCAGCAGCCGGAACTCGAGCGAAGTCAACTTGACGCTCATGCCCTCGACCATCACCTTGGCGCTCTTGGTATCGAGCGAAACCGGACCACAGGTCAATTCGCTCGTGGCGTGGCCAGCGCTTCGCCTGAGCAGTGCTCGCAGCCGCGCCAGAACTTCTTCCATGTGAAACGGCTTGGCGACGTAATCGTCGGCACCGGCGTCGAAGCCCGCAACCTTGTCGCTCCAGCGGTCGCGGGCCGTCAGGATGAGCACCGGCATCTTCCGGCCGGCGCGCCGCCACTTTTCGAGGACGCTGACGCCGTCCAAAATGGGAAGTCCCAGATCAAGCACCACGGCATCATAGGGTTCGGTGTCACCCAGATAATGACCTTCCTCGCCGTCGGCCGCGGAATCCGCGACATACCCGGCATCCTGAAGGGCGGATACAATCTGACGATTGAGATCTGGATCGTCTTCAACGACGAGAAGGCGCATCTACACTATTCCAGTCCGGTGACTTCTAAGGTGCCCCGCTGACGGCGCCCGTCGTGGGATTCACTCTCAACTGGATAATCTTACCACCCTGTTTCACTTTCACAACATACATATTGCCAGATAGGCGGACACTCAGGCCCTTGGCTCCGGGCACCTGTCCCACAGCCCGCTTTAGGATGATGGAAGGCGGCAATATCTTCACGTTGGGCGCCACCCGGACCGGTTTCGCGCCATTGTAGCCTCGGACGCGGACCTGCGCGTCGGCGCTATTCGCAGCAAACACGGTTGCCGCCGCGACAAGCGCTATGGTGAAAAACTTCTTCATTGGCCCCAAATTCCTTTCTTGGATCCCTTTCTATGTGATGCAAGCTGAACTGCAGATGAACGATTGTGTGATCTAAATCACACATTCCTGTTCATCGGAACCAAATGCCGTTCGGTCTCTCACCGATGTGACCTGCCCGCCGGTTTCTCCTTTTGAGACAAATTCTTAGGCGAAATGATGTTGGCGACCTTT
>CAZECZ010000207.1:0-6703 GCA_964510815.1 uncultured Aestuariivirga sp. | reverse complement strand
GAGCGAGCAACTGATCTGACTTTTGATGGTTCCATCAAAAGTCAGGTTGCTCTTGAACCGTGAGCTAGGACTCGGTGCGGTTACCGGTTGCATCACTGCCGCTTTCCTGCGTGCCGGGAGTTTGCGGCGGTGGCCGCGAGAACTGTATGGGGCCCCGCACATGAAGATCGCGCTGCGGGAATGGAATGACGATGTTGTTTTCCTTGAAGGCATCCCATACCGCGAGCAGCACCTCGCCCTTGATGTTGACGACGCCACTGCTGGGATCAACGATCCAGAAGCGAAGCACGAAGTCGATGGAAGAGTCACCGAAAGCCGCGAGATGACACACCGGCTCGGGCGTCTTCTGGACGCGCTTGGGTTTGAGTGCGGCTTCCACGGCAATCTTGCGGATGAGATGCGGATCGGAGTCATACGACACTTTAAACGGGATTTCGAGCCGGACGAGCTGATCCGAGTATGACCAGTTGACCACCCGGTTGGTAATCAGGTCTTCGTTCGGAATCAGATACTCGCGGCCGTCGCGCGTCACGACCGAGACGTAGCGGGCGCCCAGCGAGGAAATCCAGCCAAAGGTTTCGCCCAGAGAGATCACGTCGCCGGGCTTGATCGACTTGTCCACGAGAATGATGACGCCGCTGATCAGGTTGGAGACCACCTTTTGCAGACCAAAGCCCAGGCCAAGACCAATGGCCCCGGAGAATACGGTGAAGGCAGTGAGATCGAATCCGATGGTTTGGAGGCCGACGACGATGGCGATCATGAACAGGCTGACGCGCAGCAGCTTGCCGACCAGCACCCGCATCGTCGGTGAAATGTCGTCGACCTGATTGATGCGCTTGTCGGTCAGGTTGCTGACGGCCGAGGCGGCCCAGATCAGAAGGGCCATGACGATGGCCGCCTTGCTCACCGACAGCAGTGACAACCGCACTTGTCCAAACTGCAGTGCCAGACTGTCCATGACGGCATAGACCTGCGGAGCCAGGCCAAGAATGTCGATGGCGACCCACAACCACGCCACAAGGGCGATGGTCCGCCCGATCAATCGATTTCGGATCAATCCGGACGTGAATTGCACGATGACCCAGACCGCGCCGAGTTGTGCCGCCGTCGCGATGAAGTATGAACGGCTCGGCCACGTGGCGCTGCGCATGAGCATGACAGCGATCCCGGCCAGAACTACAAATGCAAGCGCACTCAATTGGCGTGAAGCCAGTGCGTAGAGCCGCAGGTTTGGCCGGCTCAGGTTCTTGCTGCGAATCCAGTCGTCGAGCCGGCGTTTCGCCGAACGGCCGATGAGCGACGCTGCGCCAGCCAAGACAAGGAGGATTGCGATTTGATAGAGCGTCCAGGGTTGAGCCAGTCCGACGACGCTGTTCCAGCCGCGCGACAGCAAAGACTGAAACTGGTCGATTCCAGATGACAAGGTGGATTTTGGCTGACCATCCATTTCTCGTTTCCGTCAGAACGTGGCTGCCTTGAAGTGCTTTCAGACTATTCGTGATATGCTGCAAGCGGCAATGAAAATCTCGATTGTGCACGAGCCGGGAGGTCAATACGGCGCGTCTCATGCCGGACAGTGCCTGGCATCAGGTTGCCAAATCGATCCAGACTGCCCTATCGTGTGATCTCGCGTGATTGCAGAGAGACAATGACGCCGCTGATCGATCGACGGTTCCATAAGTGGAGCGCAGCCGGGCGTCGTGCCGTGCGAGCGCTATGGGTGGTGTTGATCGCTCTTCTCGCCGTGCCGAGCGGCGCAGATGCACAGGTACCGCTGAAGGGCGTGGCTCTTGTAATCGGACAATCCAAATACCAGCATCTGCCCGAACTCTCCAATCCAAACAATGATGCCCGGGCAGTGGAAAAACTGCTGTCCGATCTCGGCTTCAGCACCAACCTCCAAGATGATCGCTCGGCCAGGCGCCTGCGCCGCGACCTCGAGGATTTTGTCGAGGACGCCACGGGTGCCGATGTCGCGCTGATTTATTATTCCGGCCACGGGATCGAGGCGGGAGGCGAGAATTATCTCCTCGCGACTGACGTAAATCTTGAGGGACAGGCTCTTGATGAAGAGGATCTGTTCAAGGTCACCACACTTCTCGACGAGTTGCGGCAGCGCTCGCGGATCGTGATCTTTCTGCTCGATGCCTGCCGCTCCAGTCCCTTTCCGCATGGTACTGCGATCCGCATCGACCATGGAACACGGCTTGCGCCGGTAGGGGCAGGGGGTCTGGCGGCGTCTAAGGGCGTAAGCCGCGCCAATGAACCGACCGGAGAAGCGGATGCACTCGGCGAGATCACCGGCTTTGCCGCGGCACCCGGTGACGTGGCGCTGGACGGCGAACCGGGAACGAACAGCCCCTATGCCGCAGCGCTTGCCAAGCATCTCGCCGCGGGAGGTTTCGACTTCGGACAGGTCATGACGCTGGTCGCTGAAGAAGTCTATCTCGCAACGGATGGACGGCAACAGCCATGGGTCAATGCCCATTTGAGGAGGCTCCTCTATTTCGGCGAAACACCAGAGCCGGTTGCTGGAGACACCGCCCTGATACGGGATGAGCGCAGGCAGCTCCTGTTGACCATCGCGACGACGCCCCATGATCTTCGGCTTGCGGTGGAAACGCTTTCCGCGAGCGAGAGTGTGCCGCTTGCCGGGCTCTATGCGATGTTGCGGAGCCTCGACGTCGACGTTCAGAAGAACCCCGGGAATCTCGGCAAGAGCCTGCAGTTGGGGGCAGAGCGATTGCAAAGCCTGTTGGCCGAACGGGAGGCTTTGAAGAGCAATGACGTGGAGATGACGCGCCTTGCCACGCTTGCCGACGCCGCCGTCGCGGAAGGCGCGCTCAATGCCGCAATCGCTTTCCATCAAAGAGCCAAGGACCGCATCGCAAGTCTTGAAGGCACGGTGCAAGAGGCCGAAGCCGATATCCGTGCCCGCCGTCTGGAATTTGCCGATGTCTTTGCAAGAAGCGCCAGGACCAACGAAGTGGCGTTCCACTACACTGAGGCAGCCAGGGATTGGGCGCAGGCCTATCGGCACGCCGAGCGGTGGGATGGGGCCAAAGCGTTCCGCTATCGCGTGTCATGGGCGTCGGCGCTCGAGAGCCAGGGTGACTTGAAGGGCGACAATGCAGCCCTCGACGAGGCCATCGCCATCTACAGAGACCTTCTGCTGGAAACGCCTCGCGCCAGGGCGCCTGAGGACTGGGCGCTGGTCCAGAGCGATCTCGGCAACGCCCTCCAGCTTCTGGGCAAAAGAAAGGACAGTGCGGAAACACTGCATGACGCCGTTGCAGCCTACCGGTTTGCGCTGGAAGTGCGAACACGTGATCGCCTGCCCGCCGCGTGGGCCCGGACGCAGAACAATCTTGCTGCCGCCCTCGTGCAACTCGGGGCCTGGGAGGAGGATCTCACGAGGCTTGAGGAAGCACTTGCAGCCTATCGTGCAGCGCTCGTTGTACGCACCCGCGAAAGCCAACCGCTCGCTTGGGCCGCAACCCAAAACAATATCGGTACCGTGCTCTGGCTATTGGGGCAGGGCGAGAGCGGCACAGCGCGCCTCTTCGCAGCCGTTACTGCGTATCGGGCAGCCCTCATGGAGCGCAAGCGCGAGCGCGTGCCTCTCGATTGGGCCACGACTCAGAACAATCTCGGACTTGCATTGCAAAGCTTGGGCGAACGGGAGGAGGGCACGAGCCGGCTCACCGAGGCCATAGTTGCCTATCGTGCTGCGCTTGAGGTGCGCACCGAGGAGCGTGCGCCGCTCGATTGGGCGGCCACAAAGACCAATCTGGCGACAGCCCTGGAAACACTTGGAACCCGCACCCGGGATGTCACGATGCTCGACGAGGCGGAGGCTTGCATGACCGCTGCGTGGCAGGCCTACCGCACGGCAGGTCTCGACCATGACGAAGTCTTCTCCAAACTGCTCGCGGATATTCGCCGCGCCAAATCCGCGTTGCGTTGATACTTCAGGTCCACGTGTTGTCTGCGGGTCACGGATCACCGGGCGGGGCCAGCCTTGTGGCTTGCACGGCCCACAGACTGCTGGCTGTTCGCCCATCAGGCATGGTGCACTTCGCCTGCAGCGAGGACATTGCGACCAGCCGCGCCAAGGTGCCGTGCACTTTCCGGCTGGACCTCGGCGCTGGCGAGACGCCATCCAGCCTTGAAAGGTCAAGCCTCTCATAGTAGCCGGCGATTTCAAGACGGGAGGTGCGAGGAGACCGCCGGTCGGGACTGTCGCGGACAGGGAATGTGAACTCCAACGCCTCACCCCACCCAATGTGAAGCTCCCTCCCGTCTTGCGCCTGTAATGCCTCGTGGCCGGGATAGAACGCCGCCGTGGAGCCGTCATCGTAAATGACCGTCAATCTTGCCCAGTCGATGGCCGCGATCTCCGGTTCCCGCTCCTCAATTCTATAGGCGCGTGGCGCACCATGGAGATGCTCCATATGTACTCCCCTCAAGTCACGAGAAGCCGCCGTGTGGAGAATTTTTCCATGATCGGTCCAAAGCCCGTCGCCATCGAAACTGCTCCTGGTCAGCAGATAGGGGCAGGAGCCCTCTTCGATCGTTGCCGTGAAACTCAGGCGCAACGGCCGGGTTCTGTTGAACGACATCCTCCCTGCGGACGTTTCCAGTCCTGACAGCGAGTAGGCCGGCAACATCTGAAAATAGAGCGGAAATGCGGGCGGCTGATAATTCTCCGGCGAAATGTCATAGCCAAAGCGGGCGTAGTGCTGCACCGCCTCGACCGCGGGTTCCTCTCCGCGGGGAATGTAGTCACAGCAGGGATAAAGCTCTTTGGGGCGAAGCAATATGGTTGTCGGGAATATGACGGTTTCACCAGAACCAATCGAGACGGGACCGGAGAGCCCATCGACATCGGATCTGATGTCGCCTGGCTCATCAATGCGGTGAACGCCGCGTCCGAGCGTGCTGGAGCCGGTGAATCCATTGACCTGCAGTGCATTCTTGCTGGTGTTCCGAACCAGTATGGCATCGAAGAAAATTCTCGGCATGAAGGTGTTGAACACGAAATGCCGAGGCGTGGCGGATGTGACCTCCTTGGCGTTGAAGCCTGTCGCACATCCCTCTTCGATATTCGCATGCCAGCCCTGAATGCGAACCAGTTCATCCGGCAAGTCGCCGTCCGTCACATCAGCGAGAAAGCGGGACAGCCTGTCGGATGGTTCCATCGGCAACTGCTGGGTGAACTCATCGACATACTGCTGTTCCATCCCGGATGCCCATTCACCAAGCTGCTGGCCGATGAGCGTGCGGAACAGCTGCGCGTTTTGAGGCATGGAGAGGAGATCGCTCGCCGTCAGCGAACGCCACAACATCGGGATTTTCGGGTTGACCGGATAGCGGCCCTCTGCCGTCAACCCGTATTCGTTTACTGCCTGCGGCTTGCTGACGAACATCTTCATCGCCTTGGGCCAGAGGCCTTTCGACAGCATCAGCATGTCATCTACGGCAGGAAAGTAATCCGGATAGAAGACGCTCTCGTAACGAGAATCCAGAATGACGGTAACATCTGAACTCGGATAGGAGTCGCTGTTCTGCCGCCAGTAGGGCAGTTCTTCGTCGAATTTCAATTTGGCGTACTGCGTACCGTAAGTCTGCCGCAATGCACGATAGCGCTGGAGTGGGAAGGTGTCGGCCAGGCGGACGGAGCCAATGGACGCTGCCAGTCTCCTGGAAGCGCCTGCTTCGATCAATGCGAGGGCAAATTCGGATATCCGCAGGAACTCGACCTGAGTGCCCCCGCAATCAAAGCTTCTGACCACTTCGACGCGGCCGGCAGGATTGCCGGACCAATCGTCCTTGTCGAGCAGCGAAATCTTCCGGTCCCGCCGGACACACTCGAGATCGCCGGCTTGCGACGGCATTGACCATGCCACTGCGATCACCGCCATGATGCCGGCGATCACGGTCCTCGCGGGGAAAGACATCGTTCGTCCTGCTTGGCTTCACCCATCCTCAGAGAGGTTTCGGGCAATGAAGGCACGGTTCAACACCGGCGTCAAGCAATCGCCAGTGGCGGTTTGGCCGTCAGCCCAGCACCTCGGCAATCGCATCCGCCGTCGCGCCGACGATCGTGCCTGCATCGCTTTCCGTGAGACAGAGCGGTGGCGCAAAGCCGATGATGTCGCCCTGCGGCATGGCCCGCGCAATGACGCCGCGCTTCAGCAGTGCCGCTGCGATCAATGGGCCGACCTTGCGCGAGGCATCGAAGAACGTGCGGGAGCTGCGGTCTTCGACCAGTTCCACGGCGCACAGCAGGCCTTCGCCCCGCACCTCGCCGACGTGTGGATGATCTCCGACCGCCCTTTTCATCGCCGTGTTGAATTGGGCCCCGGTCTTGCCCGCATTCTCGACCAGTTTCAGCTTGTCGATCAATTGCAGATTGGCGACACCCGCCGCCGCACAGATCGGATGCGCCGAATAGGTCCAGCCATGGCCGATGGGGCCAAATTTGTCGGTCCCTTCCTCCAGCACCTTCCACACGTCTTCAGAGACGATGGACCCCGACAGCGGCGCGTAGGCCGACGTCAGCCCCTTGGCGATGGTGATGATGTCCGGCTTGATGCCGTAGTGGTCCGAGCCGAACATGGAACCGAGACGGCCGAAGCCGGTGACCACCTCATCGGCGATCAGCAGCACGTCGTGGGCCTTCAGGACCTTCTGGATC
>CAZECZ010000206.1:0-6803 GCA_964510815.1 uncultured Aestuariivirga sp. | reverse complement strand
TGGCCCTTGTCACGGAGCTCTGCAGCCGTCGCCTCAGCCCGCTCAAAACTGCGCGCACAGCCGACGACGATGGCGCCTGCGTCCGCAAATCCATGGGCCAGCTCGCGGCCGATGCCACGGCTGGTGCCGGTGATGACCGCGACGCGGCCCGTCAAATCAAAGAGCGACATATCCGCAATCTAGTTGCAGCCGAGACTCTTGAGAAGGTCCGGCACGAAGCGGGCAAAGGCGCCCTGCTCAACGAGGCCGGCCACGGCTTCCGTGTCGGTCGAGAACTCCCGGTCCTGCTCGCGGATGGCGGCCTTCGAACGGATCAGGCCGTGGGCCTGTTCCAGCGGGTTCGAGGTCTTCAGCGGCTTGCGGAAGTCGATACCCTCGGCGGCAGCCATCAGTTCGATGGCGATGATACGGGCAAGATTGGCATTCATGGGACCCAGGCGGCGGGCGCCATGGGTCGCCATCGAGACATGGTCCTCCTGGTTAGCGGAGGTGGGGGCCGAATCGACGGACGCCGGGTGCGACATCTGCTTGTTCTCGCTCATCAACGCCGCCGCCGTGCATTGCGGGATCATGAATCCGGAATTGAGACCGGGATTGCGGATCAGGAAAGGCGGCAGGAGCGAGATCGTCGCATCGATCAGGGCCGCGATGCGCCGTTCGGCGAGCGAACCGATCTCGGCCACCGCCATGGCGATCATGTCGGCTGCGAAGGCGACCGGTTCGGCGTGGAAATTGCCGCCCGAGAGCACCGCGCCATCCTCGGCGAAGACCAGCGGATTGTCGGAGACGGCGTTCGCCTCGATGGTGAGCGTCGCCGCCGCGTTGGCGAGGAGATCGAGACAGGCTCCCATGACCTGCGGCTGGCAGCGGAAGGAATAAGGGTCCTGCACCCGCTCGTCGCCCATCAGATGCGAGGCACGGATCTCGCTGCCGCGGAGGAGGCTGCGGTAATGGGTGGCGGCAAGCTGCTGGCCGGGATGCGGACGCAGCAGATGGATGCGGGGATCGAACGGCGTGTCCGAGCCCATCACCGCATCGACGGAGAGCGCGCCGGCAAGAATGGCGGCCTCCGCATTGCGCTCGGCGGCGATGAGACCGGAGAGCGCCAAGGCGGTTGAAACCTGCGTGCCGTTGAGAAGGGCGAGGCCCTCCTTGGGGCCAAGGGCGACAGGCAAAACGCCAGCGGCCTTGAGCGCCTCGGCACCGGAGACGGGGGCCCCTTTCACCATGGCCGCGCCTTCGCCGATGAGGACGAGGCTCATGTGGGCGAGCGGTGCAAGATCGCCCGAGGCACCCACCGAGCCCTGGCCGGGAATGACGGGAAGCACGTCCGTATTAATGAGAGCAGCCAGCGCTTCCATGGCGGCGAGCGAAATGCCGGACGCGCCTTGGGCCAACGCATTGAGCTTCATCAGCAGGATGAGACGGACGACGCCTTGATCAAGCGGCGCGCCGACACCGGCGGCATGGGAACGCACGATGTTGATCTGCAGCGCGTTCAAATCCTTCGCCGCGATGCGCGTCTTGGCGAGCTTGCCGAAGCCGGTGTTGACGCCATAGATGGCGTCGCCCGTGGCAAGCAGGCGCTGCACCGTCTCGGCGCTGCGGGTGATCTGCTGGCGGGCCTTGTCGGTGAGTTCCACCGTGATGGGGCCTGCGAGTGCGGTGCGGATATCGGCCAGATCGAGTGGCTTCTCCCCGATGCGGATCATGCTGCGAGTCTCCTGATGGCAGCGCGGAACCTCTCCGCGATGTGGTCTTCGTGAATGTGATGGCGGTCTTTGACGACATGAGTTCCGCCGACGATCATGTCTTTCACGGCGGCATTGCCGGCCGAGAAGATCCAGGTGTCGAGGGCGGTATCGCCGCTGCGTCCGATGAGTGCGGGATGGTCGGCATCGAGGACGGCGATGTCGCAGCGGAGACCCTCGGCAATCGCACCGACGGGATGGCCCATGGATCGCGCGCCGCCGCGCACGGCGGCGTCGAAAAGCGTGCGGCCGGTTGACTGGCCGGGACCGGAGGCCAGCGCATTGCGGGTGCGGTCGCGGAGCCGCTGCGAATATTCCAGCATGCGGAGGTCTTCGGCGGGCGACAAGCTGATGTGGCTGTCGGAGCCGATGGCGATGGTGCCCTGGGCTTTGAGATAATCCGTGGCTGGAAAGATGCCGTCGCCCAGATTGGCTTCGGTGGTGGGGCAAAGCCCCGCGATGGCGCCGGACGCGGCAAGGCGCTGTGTCTCAGCAGGCGTCATGTGGGTGGCGTGAATGGCCGTCCAGCGCCGCGAGACGTCGAAGTGGTCGAGCATGTAGTCGACGGGGCGCGTGCCCGAGAAGGCGACGCAGTCATCCACCTCTTTCACCTGTTCGGCCACATGGATATGGATGGGAGCATCGGGGTCAATACCCGAAATGACGTCCTTGAGCAGGTCGGGCGTCGTGGCGCGGAGCGAATGGGGCGAGATGCCGACGCGGCGAAGGGCGTGGCCCTTCGACTCTTCCTCCAACGCGGAATAGATGCTGAGGAACCGTTCGGCACCGTTGATGAAGCGGCGCTGGCCGTCCACTGATTTCTGCCCGCCGAACCCGCCGAAGGCATAGAGCGCCGGCAGGATGGTGATGGCGATGCCGGCCTGCTCGGCGGCGGCGAGGCAGCGGAGCGACAATTCGGCCACGTTGTCATAAGCGCTGCCGTCCGGCTGGTGATGCAAATACTGGAATTCGCCGACGATGGAGAAGCCCGCCTTCAGCATCTCGACATAGAGCTGGGCGGCGACTGCTTCGAGATCGCCGGGGCCGAGGCGCAGGGCGAAATCATACATCACCTCCCGCCACGTCCAGAAACTGTCGGCACCGGGACCGGCGCGCTCGGCCAGCCCCAGCATGAAGCGCTGGTGCGCATGGGAATGGACATTGGGCACGGCGGGAACGGCGATGCCGGAAATCCGGACTCCGTCCTGCGAGCCGGCGGTGACCGACGTGATCATGCCGTCGGTGCCCACGGCGACCGAGACGTCCTCCGCCCAGCCCTGCGGCGTCAGTGCAGAGGAAAAATGAAAATTGGTGCTTTCCATGGGCGTCACTATACTGTATATACAACCTTATACAAGTGGAATCTGATCATGCTCCTGACCAATCTCAAGGCCTCGACGATGCAAGGCGGCTACGGCTTGATCGAGGATGCAGCCATCCTCGTCGAAGATGGCAAGATCGCCTGGGTGGGCCCGCGCGCCGAAGCCCCCGCTGGCGACGCCGTGAACTGTCGCGGCAAGCTGGTGACCCCGGGTCTGATCGACTGCCACACCCACCTCGTTTATGGCGGCAACCGCGCCGCCGAGTTCGAAATGCGGCTCACCGGTGTGCCCTATGCCGAGATCGCCAAGAAGGGTGGCGGCATCGTCTCCACCGTGCGAGCCACGCGCGAGGCGAGCGAAGCGGAATTGAAGCGTGCGGCTCTGATCCGGCTCGACAGCCTGCTGGCCGGAGGCGTCACCACGGTGGAAATCAAGTCGGGTTACGGGCTCGACGTGGCGACGGAAGCGAAGATGCTGCGGGTGGCGCGCCAGCTCGACGAGCACCGCGCCGTCGACGTCATAACCACATTCCTCGGCGCCCACACCTTTCCGCCGGAATACAAGGACGACCGCGCGGGATACGTGAAGCTAGTGTGCGAACTGGCGCTGCCTGCCGTCGCAAAGGAGAAGCTTGCCGATGCGGTTGACGGCTTCTGCGAGGGCATCGCCTTTTCGGTGGAGGAGACGGAGAAGGTGTTCAAGGCGGCCAAGGCTTTGGGCCTGCCCGTGAAGCTCCATGCCGAACAGCTCTCCAATCTCGGGGGAGCGAAGATGGCGGCGCGCTATGGCGCGCTGTCCGTCGATCACATCGAATATCTGGATGAGGAAGGTGTCGATGCCATCGCGAAATCTGGCACGGTCGCCGTGCTGCTGCCCGGTGCGTTCTATTATCTCCGAGAGAAGCAACAGCCGCCCGTCGCAGCGCTGCGTGCGAAGAACGTTCCGATCGCCATTGCAACCGACCTCAACCCCGGATCCTCGCCGGTCCACTCATTGCTCTCGACCATGAACATGGCCTGCGTGCTGTTCGGCCTGACACCGGAAGAGGCGCTGATGGGTGTGACCGCCAACGCGGCCAAGGCGCTGGGCCTGAAGGACCGTGGGCAGATCGCGCCGGGCATCAAGGCAGACCTGGCGATCTGGGATGCCGAACGTCCCGGTGACCTCGCCTATCCGCTCGGCTTCAACCCGCTCGCCGCCGTCATCCGCAATGGCGAGGTGGTGCGGGGAGCGCTCGCATGACTGACGCCCTCCCTCTTTATGCCAAGGTGAAGGACCACATCCTCGAGAACATCCGCTCCGGGGCATGGGCGCCAGGCTTCAGGGTGCCTTCCGAGAATGAACTCGTGGAAAGCTTCGGCATCAGTCGCATGACCGCCAACCGGGCGCTGCGCGAACTGATGAATGAGGGCTATCTCAACCGCGTGCCCGGCGTCGGCACCTTCGTCAAGGAGCCACCTGCCCGCTCAAGCCTCATGGAACTCCGCAACATCGCCGAGGAAATCGAGCAGCGCGGCCATCGCTATTCGTCGCTCGTCGTGTCGCAGCAAGAGGTGCAGGCCAATCCGGCGCTGGCCGAAGAGTTCGAGTCGCGCATCATCGAGCGCCTGTTTCATATCGTCATTGTGCACGAGGAGAACGGCGTGCCGGTGCAGCTCGAGGACCGCTACGTGAATGCTGACGTGGCGCCCGACTTCCTCAGACAGGACTTCACCCGCACCACGCCCACCGCCTGGCTGGTGGCGACGACGCCGGTCGACGAGTTGGAGCACACGGTCGAGGCCACGCTGCCAAGCCCGGACCAGCAGCGGCTTCTCAATGTCGGCGCCATGGAGCCCTGCCTGGCCCTGCACCGCCGCTCATGGAGCAACAACCGCGTCGTCACTGTCGCCACGCTGACCTATCCGGCCAGCCGCTATGCCCTTTACAGTCGCTACCGCACCAGCGAACGCGGCACGCTCTCGCAATAGGAGTTTTCTCATGGATACCCGCCGCGACAACACGCGCGTCATCAAGTCGCCCACCGGCACGAAGATCAGCGCCAAGAGCTGGCTCACCGAGGCGCCAATGCGCATGCTGATGAACAACCTCGACCCCGGTGTCGCCGAGCGGCCCGAGGAACTCGTGGTCTATGGCGGCATCGGCCGCGCCGCACGCAACTGGGAAGCCTTCGACCGCATCGTCGCCAGCCTCAAGTCATTGGAGGATGACGAGACGCTGCTGGTCCAGTCTGGAAAACCCGTGGGCATCTTCCGGACCCACAAGGATGCGCCGCGCGTGCTGATCGCCAATTCCAACCTCGTGCCGCATTGGGGGACATGGGACTATTTCAACGAGCTCGATCGGAAGGGGCTCATGATGTACGGCCAGATGACGGCCGGCTCGTGGATCTACATCGGCACGCAAGGCATCGTGCAGGGCACCTACGAGACCTTCGCCGAAGTGGGCCGCAAACATTATGGCGGCAACCTCAAGGGCAAATGGTTCCTGACCGCCGGATTGGGCGGCATGGGCGGTGCCCAGCCCTTGGCCGCCACCATGGCCGGCGCCTCGATGATCGCCATCGAATGCCAGCCGTCGCGCATCGAGTTTCGCTTGCGCACCCGCTACCTCGACACAAAGGCCTCGACCATCGACGAGGCGATGGAGATCGTCGAGCGCAGCCACAAGCAGGGCAAGCCGGTGAGCGTCGGCCTGCTGGGCAATGCGGCGGAACTGGTGCCGGAGATGGTGAAGCGCGGCATTCGCCCCGATGCGGTGACCGACCAGACCTCGGCCCATGATCCGGTGAATGGTTATCTTCCCGCTGGCTGGACATTGGCCGAGTGGGAAGAAAAGCGGACCTCCGATCCGCAAGCCGTCAAGGCCGCCGCCATGGCCTCCATGAAGGTGCATGTGCAGGCCATGCTCGACTACTGGCACCAGGGGGTGCCGACGCTGGACTATGGCAACAACATCCGCCAGATGGCCCTTGAAATGGGGCTCAAGAACGCCTTCGAGTTTCCGGGTTTCGTGCCGGCCTATATCCGCCCGCTGTTCTGCCGCGGCATCGGCCCGTTCCGCTGGGCGGCGCTGTCTGGCAATCCGGAAGACATTTACAAGACTGACCAGCGGGTGAAGGAACTGATTCCTGACGACCCGCATCTCCATAATTGGCTGGACATGGCCCGCGAACGCATCGCCTTCCAGGGTCTGCCCGCCCGCATCTGCTGGGTGGGACTGGGCCAGCGCCACCGTCTTGGCCTCGCCTTCAACGAGATGGTGAAGAACGGCGAGCTGGAAGCGCCCATCGTCATCGGCCGCGACCACCTCGACTCAGGCTCCGTCGCCTCGCCCAACCGCGAGACCGAAGCCATGATGGATGGTTCCGACGCGGTCTCCGACTGGCCGCTGCTCAATGCGCTGCTCAACACGGCGTCGGGTGCGACCTGGGTGTCGCTGCACCACGGCGGCGGCGTGGGCATCGGCTATTGCCAGCATGCCGGCATGGTGATCGTCGCCGACGGCACCGACGATGCCGCGAGGAGGCTGGAGCGCGTGTTGTGGAACGACCCCGGCACCGGTGTCATGCGCCACGCCGATGCGGGCTATGAGATCGCCATCGACTGCGCCAAGGAACAGGGACTGAAGCTGCCGGGCGTGACCATCTAGTGCGTCATGCGCCAAGACGGAATCGTCTTGGCGAAGCAATGACGCACCAATCTATTGATGAGCGAGCAACTTATCTGAC
>CAZECZ010000205.1:0-6858 GCA_964510815.1 uncultured Aestuariivirga sp. | reverse complement strand
CCTCGCTTCTGTACAGAAGCTCGACCTTGCGCCCCTCGCGGATGGCGTTTCTCAGCTGGGCAACGTCGACGCTGTCGGCGACCACCTTGTGGCCAGGCGGTACCATGAGGCCAGCGTCGAACAAGAACGGCTTCATGCGTTCGGGCAGTACCGCGCCGATCTTTGCCACCGTGTCCTGTGCGGCGCGCGAGAGATCCTTGTCACCGCGCCTGGCAACCCAGCGCAGCCCCAGCATCACTGCTTCAAGCTCGTCCGGTGTGAACATCAGCGGTGGCAGATCGAAACCCTCGCCCAACACATATCCCACACCCGCCTCTCCCCGAATTGGCACCCGGTCGGCAATCAACGAAGCGATATCGCGATAGACAGTGCGAAGCGACACTTCCAGCTCCTGCGCGATGGCATCACCCGTCACCGGCCGGCGGTGGCGGCGGAGAATCTGGAGCAGTTGAAGAAGTCGTTCAGCGCGTCTCATGGGGTCGAAACTAGACCAATTCGCCGCCAGAAAATGTCAGGAGATGACAGCATGAACCGCAAATGCAGCGAATTCAACGGCTAGATAGCTCTGACCTTGCGATTGCCGAGGCGTTGGGTCTTGTCATAAGACGGGCTGACGAGAGGAGCGACCATGACCCATCCCCTTCCCATCATTATCGATACTGACCCCGGACAGGACGACGCCGTTGCTATCCTGTTGGCGCTGGCTTCACCGGAGCTGGAAGTGTTGGGCATTACGGCAGTTGCGGGAAATGTGCCGCTGGCGCTCACCCAAACCAATGCACGGAAGATCTGCGAACTGGCCGGCCGGCCGGATATCAAGGTCTATTCCGGCGCGATCCGGCCGATGGTCCGGTCATTGGTCACGGCCGAGGAGGTGCATGGAAAGACAGGACTCGATGGGCCAGTGCTTCCGGACCCGACGATGCCGCTGCAGAGCCAGCATGCAGTCGATTATCTCATCGAAACCTTCATGACGCACCCCGCCGGTACGATCACGCTCTGCACACTTGGCCCGCTCACCAATGCCGGGCTCGCGCTGGTGCGTGAACCGCGCATTGCGTCTCGCATCAAGCAGATCGTGGCCATGGGTGGCGGGTATTTCGAGCAGGGAAATGTCACGCCGTCGGCCGAGTTCAATATCTACGTGGATCCCCACGCCGCGCGGCTTGTGTTCGAGTCGGGCATTCCCATCACACTTCTGCCCCTTGACGTGACACACAAGGCGTTGACCACCAAGGCGCGCCTCAAGCTCTTCGAGGACATGGGCACGCGTACAGGCGATGCCACGGCTGAAATGCTGAATTTCTTCGAGCGCTACGACGTCCACAAATATGGCTTCGATGGCGGGCCGCTACATGATCCGTGTGTCATCGCATGGCTGCTACGGCCCGACCTCTTCTCGGGCAAGGAAGTCAATGTCTCCATCGAGTGCGAGTCGGAACTCACGATGGGCGCGACAGTCGTCGACTGGTGGCGGGTGACGAAGCGGCCTCACAACGCCACATACATTAGAGATATCGATGCGGACGGTTTCTTCGAACTACTCGCCAAGCGGATTTCGCGGCTGCCCTAGCGGAACGGACGAGCCTTCGGGATCTGGTTGACGAAGCCATTGCGGATGCGGGTCACAGAAACCTTGGCGCGGCGGGTGGCGTCAGACGAGGAGTGGATCGCCTCGACAACCTTCTTTTCCACAGGCGGAAACTTCTTCGTTGTGCCCGCAAAGGCAGTGGCCGCTGTGGCAGCGGTCGCTGCCATCAGCATCAAGGCCATCAAAATCAGTGCTTTGCGGGACATCGAAATCATCTCAACCTCGTCAGGCCGTAGCCTCAAATCATGTGAACTTGAGGGCAATCTACGGGCAACAACGTGAAATGAGCCTGAGAGTTCCGTTCATCCGCCATTCATGTCGCTGATAAGGCAGGCCGAATCCACACACGATTGTCGTGGAAGGCTCCACCGCCATTGGGAGCTGGCTGGTCGCAACCTGTGAGCGTGTTTATGCCACAACCATCCTCGAAGGCGTCATTCGGCCAGATCGATTCGGCAATCAACACGCCACGGCGTTGGCCATCATGGGCTTTGGCATGCAGGGTGACCACTCCGCGCGCACTTCCGAGTTGTACCTTGTCGCCGTCTGCTATCTTGAGATCTGACAAATCATCTGGATGCACGAAGACCGTGGGGCGGCCCTCGCGCTTGCGGGAAGACGGGGTCTCGTTGAACGTCGAATTGAGGAATGTCCGGGCGGGGCTGGTGGCAAGCCGGAAGGGATATTCGGCAGTGGCCTCCTCGATCACCTCGCAATGGTCGGGCAAATCAGGGAGTTCAGCCAAAGGCCCCAAGGGTCCGATCCCCGCCTTGAAACGGGTCGAGCCCCATTTGGGACGGAAATGGAACTTGCCGTCCGGATGGGCAAAACCCTTCAAGAAATGTGCCGTCTCGAAATCTGGCATGACGTCGATCCAGTTTTCGGCCTCGAGCGTGTCCAGACCCGGCTTCCTGGAAGCGGTCAGCGTCCAGTCGATCAACTCGCGCGGGCTCATGGAGAAACCCGGATGCTCCGCCCCAACGCGCCTGGCGAGATCGCAGATCACCTCGTGGTTGTTCCGGCATTCGCCCGGCGGTTCCACAAGCTTGCCACCAAACAGGAGATGGGAATGCCCGCCGCCCTGGTAGATGTCGTCGTGTTCGAGGAACATGGTGGCCGGCAAGACGATGTCGGCAAACTTCGCCGTCTCGGTCATGAACTGCTCATGTACGCACAGAAACAGGTCGTCCCGTGCGAGGCCCTGCTTCACTTTCGTTTGGTCAGGAGCAACGGACGCCGGGTTGGTGTTCTGAACGATCATGGCCGTGACTGGCGGACCGCCGGCGAGATCATAGGGATCATTCAGCAGAACCGGCCCGATACGGCTCTGGTCGAGAACGCGCACGCCGGAGGCCTTGACGTCGAGGCCCTCGATCATGGTCTTGTTCATCCGGTACATGCCGCTGTTCGAATGTAGCGCACCGCCACCTTCATACTGCCAGGCCCCCGCCACCGTCGGGATGCAGGTCACGGCATGCATGTTGACGGACCCATTGCGCGAGCGGGCGAAGCCATAGCCGAGCCGGAAGAAGGTGCGGGGCGTTTCCCCGATCAACTTGGCGAAAGCCTCGATTTCGACCGCGGGGATATCGCAGATCTTCGCCGCCCATTCCGGTGTGCGGGACTGGAGATGTGCCTCGAGTTCCTTTGGCGCATCCGTATATTGCGCCAGATACTCGCTATCCGCCTTCTTGTCGCGGAACAGCACGTGCATGATGGCGCAGGCCAGTGCTCCATCGGTGCCGGGGCGAATCAGCAGCTTGATGTCCGACTGTTTCATCGTGCCGGTTTCGTAGATGTCGACGCAGGCGATCTTGGTTCCCCTGTTCTTGCGGGCCATCATGGCATGGGTCATCACGTTGACTTGCGTGTTCACGGGGTTTCCGCCCCAGATCACGATGAGGTCGGACTTCTGCATCTCCCGCGGGTCAATGCCGCCAAGGCCCCCGGTCGCGGCGAGATATCCCGACCACGACAAGGCAACGCAGAAGGTGTCGTACATATTGGAATAGCGCTTGGCGTGACGCAGCCGGTTGATGCCGTCGCGCATCACATAACCCATGGTGCCGGCGTAATAATAGGGCCAGACGGCCTCAGCGCCATACTTCGCTTCCGCCTTGAGGAAGGCTTCAGCCGTTTCGCCCATGGCGTCGTCCCAGGTGATCGGCATGAATTCGCCGGAGCCTTTTGCACCCTTGCGCTTCAGGGGTCGCAGGAGACGATCCGGATGATGGATGCGCTCCGAATAGCGGGCGACCTTTTCGCAGATGACGCCCAACGTATAGGAATTATCCTTGGCGCCTCGTACCCTACCGATCGTGTGTTCGTCCAACACCTCGACCTCGAGTGCACAGGCGGATGGGCAATCATGTGGACAGACCGACATGCCGGTCTTGATGTTTGGCAGGATGTTCATGGACGCTCTCCCTTCGCGAACCTATAAACCCTGAAATGCTCACCGTCACGTCTTCACAGAACCCGACTATCAAATTGATCCGGTCGCTCTCGGACAAGAAAAACCGCCAAGCAACGGGGTTGTTCGTAGCAGAAGGCGACAAGGTCCTGGACCGCGCCCGCGCCGAGGGCTGGGAACCGGCATACCTTCTCTCCACCGTGGCCTCGAATGCTTGGGGAAAGGCTGCCTTGTTGCGTGTTGATGACAAGGTCATGGCGGCCGTGAGCTCGCAAAGGAACCCGCCTCCGACGATCGGGGTCTTCCATCAGCGGTGGTCGAACGACGTTCGACGTGAAGGGGTTTGGGTGGCGCTGGAGAACATGCGCGATCCTGGCAACCTCGGCACCATCATCCGCACGGCAGACGCCGCCGGTGCGGCGGGTGTGATCCTGGTCGGGCAGTCCTGCGATCCGTGGGGACCTGATTGCGTCCGGGCCACCATGGGTTCGATCTTCGGTGTTTCACTCGTCAAGATGAACCTGGAAGCTTTCCTTGCCTTATGCAGAAACTGGCCCGGTGATGTCGTCGGCACTCATCTGCGGGCGGTGGAAGGATATCGACGCTCATACAAGTCACCTACGCTTTTTGTCATGGGAAGCGAGGGCGAAGGTCTCTCGGAGGCTGCTGCCGCGGCCTGTTCCAAGTTGGTACGAATTCCGATGACGGGCGGCGCCGAGTCGCTGAACGTCGCGACTGCAACTGCCTTGATGCTTTATGAGACCGTTAAGGCATGAGTAATGCCGCGGGGCGAGACTGGTCCCATGGTCGCAACTGCCTATGTTCTGTTCGTCTTCTCGTTCGCCGTGCTGGGCGCGCTGCTGGGGATCGCCGCCCATTACTGGCGCGCCCATGCAACACTTTATGCCGAGGATCTGGGGCTAGGCGAGCCACTGGATACGCTCACGCGGAACGACTATCAGTGGGAAAAGCACGTGGTGGGCGCCGAGTGGGACGATGCCGGGTTCTGGCGGTCCGACAGTGTGCGAAACCTCCTCTACTACATGGCTATGGGTTTTTTCGGCCCGCTATTCGTTGGCTTCGCGCTGTGGGACCAGAAAGTGGAACTGGTGGGTGCAGTCTGCCATGGCCTCGTCAGGGTTGGCCTGCACTCGCCGCTCTGCACCTGATCACGGACACTCGCTGTCGCGGACATAGCGGGCCTTCACCCAGCCCTTTCTGACGCTGTCGCCGTTGTAATGGGTGACCGGGCACCAACGGCTGCTCCAGGCGACGGCCGTAGGCCTGCAGGTGCCATCGAGATGGATGATGCCATGATGCCCCGGCACGAGCACATCGACGATGCGGGAGTTTGCGGACGGCCGGGACCGCATGTTGAGCGCATCGTCGTAGGCCACGTTGACCACCACCAGGCACCCCGGCCCGCTGGTGGCAAAGGCTGGAGCGGCAAGTCCTGCAAGGCACGCAGCGGCGAACATCAGCTCCTTCATGGGACCCTCCAATCTTGGATGGAGTGTCCTCTACAACGCCGTGCGAATCAATCCGAGATGGTGGTGAACGGCATTCACTGGCCTTGTAGCAATTGCGCTTGAAAACATTGCTGGACGGGTGAAGAGGATTGTCTGGATCTTGAGCAAGCCCGCCCCGGGAAACTAGACTGGCCTGAAATATTTGGAGTGAGATATGAAATCGCATGCGCGTGTGGTGATCGTCGGTGGTGGGGTGATGGGAGTGGGCCTCCTCTACCATCTGGCGCTTGAAGGCTGGACTGACATCGTGCTCATCGAAAAAGGCGAACTCACCTCCGGCTCCACCTGGCACGCGGCCGGCCAGTGCCCCCATTTCAACGGTTCGCTCAACATGACCAAGGTGCATGTTTATGGCACCGAACTCTATCCGAAACTCGAGCAGCTCACCGGGCAGGCTGTGTCCTGGCATGGGTGCGGGGGCTTGCGCCTTGCCGTCACCGACGAGGAGGTGAACTGGTTCAAATATGTCTACGGTGTATCGCGGCTAGCCGGTTACGAGTGCGAGCTTCTGGGCCCCTCCGAGATCAAGCAGTACCATCCGTTCCTCGAGACATTCGGCGTCAAGATGGCGTTCCGCACCGTCCATGACGGACACGTGGCACCTGCCGATATTACCAACGCCATGGCGGCCGGTGCCCGTCAACTGGGCGCCGAGATCATCCGCCGCAACCGTGTCACCGACATCAAGCTGCTGCCCAACGGCGAATGGCGAGTCTTCACCGAACAGGGCAACATCGATTGCGAGCATGTGGTCAACTCCGCTGGCTCCTACTGCGACGTTGTCGGCGGGTGGACGGGGCACAATGTGCCGATCGCCAACATGCTGCATCATTACGTGATCACCGAACCCTTGAAGGAACTCATCGACCTCCAAATGGAACTCCCGGTGGTGCGCGACCCCTACTCCCACGCCTATCTGCGCGAGGAGACCAACGGCGTTCTTGTCGGTCCTTACGAAACAGCAACCGCCCACGTCTGCTGGGACGGCAAGCCGCCGCGTTGGGACTACGAGAGCGAGTTGGAAGCGCCAGAGCTCGACCGCATCATGCCGTGGCTGGAAAAAGCCACCGAGCGACTGCCGCTGTTCGGCGAGACCGGCGTCAAGTCGATCATCTCGGGTGCCATCACGCACACGCCGGACGGCAACTATCTCTCTGGACCAGCACCTGGACCGAAGAACTACTGGATGCACTGTGGCGCCTCGATCGGCATCTGTCAGGGCGGCGGCGCTGGCAAGTACCTCGCCCAGTGGATGGTGCATGGGCAGGCCGAAATCAACATGCGCGAGTTCGACCCGCGCCGCTTCGGCAACTGGGCCACCAAGG
>CAZECZ010000204.1:0-6887 GCA_964510815.1 uncultured Aestuariivirga sp. | reverse complement strand
TAGGGCGCACGCCTCACCCCCACACCCCTCAAGCACCAAGTTTCCCGGAGTTTCCGTTTCATCTCAAAGTAACGCTCTGAAATCGTGGAAAGGGGTATTGCAGACAGCGGCGGGCGGAAAATTGGGCGACTGGAGCCGATCCCGCCCTGCAATTCTTGCAGGTCCATCAGCGAGAAGCGCCAATAATAGGAATGCAATCAGCCCGGCAACCAAGCTGCGCGGCGGGTCTTGTGGGCACGCGCACAACTGCACACTTGGCAAATGATATTCAGTGAGAGTGTCAGGTGTTCGCTGATGCCAGTGCATCCTTGATCCGCTGCACCGTGCCAGTGCCGACGCCATGCAGCGTGGCGAGCTTGCGGATGCCGGTGCCGCCAGCCTTGAGAGCATCTGCAATCGCCGCTTCGGTGGCGGGATCGATCTTCGGACGGCCAAGGGTCTTGCCTTGGGCCTTGGCCCTGGCAAGGCCAGCATTGACACGCTCGCGGATCATGGCCCGCTCGAACTCGGCAAAGACGCCCATCATCTGGAACATGGCTTTTCCTGCCGGGGTGGTGGTGTCGATCCCCTGCTGATGCAAGAACAGATCGATCCCGGCCGCATGGAGCTCCGAGAGGAAGGCCACCAGGTCTTGCAGGGACCGGCCAAGGCGATCAACCGACCAGGCCATGACCATGTCGAACTTGCGGCGGGTGGCATCCTTGCACAGCGCATCGAAGGCCGGACGCTGATCGCGGCCCTTTGCCCCTGATATGGCGTGATCCCGGTAAACCTCGACAATTTGCCACCCGGAGCGGGTGGCGATCTCACGAAGCTCGCGCTCCTGGTTCTCGGTGGTCTGGTGATCGGTCGAAACGCGGGTGTAAAGGGCAACGCGGCGCATGGTGTATCTCCGGGCTTGGTGCTGCGATGCGCATAGCCATATCATGGCAATGTACAACAAACAAGTGTTTTATGTACACCACAAACAACTTGGCCCGGGCATAGTAATTTCAACGGTTTAGCGAACTGGCAGGAGTGGGGTTTTCTGTACAGTCGGAATTCGTCGGGAAGCAATCGCGGGGGTACTTGTTGAGGACATTGGGGTGTTCTACAAATGTTCCATGTCACGCCGCTATCGAGTCACCCCACCTTTTCAGCACCCGGATGAGCAATCGTTCGACTATGCGGGCTTGCTTCAATCCCTACGTGATTGCCGGGCAAAGGTGGCTTCGTTCTCGTCTAGGTGTGGCCTGCGAAACCCGGCAAGGGAAGCTGCCGATGACGTTCTTGCTCGGATCGACGCGCTCGCCATGCTGACACGGGTACCTGGCGCAATCGAACAAGTGAAGCCGCCCCTGCCGACACATTCGACAAATTCACCAAATACAGGCGGCGAGGCTGGTGGATGATTAGCGAGATCACGCGGCCTCTACTCGCTTAACGGCCTGCAATTCGGAGTGAGAGCCGATGGCCCACGGCAAGGGCGATCAGCCTCTAATCCTGATGAAGTGGACCGACCTCGGGGGAGGCCCCCGGAAATCGACCTCGACCCACCCTATAGGGGTGCCCACTCTCACAGGGTTCAAGTTTGGACAGCCTCTCGTCTTGCCGGTTCGAAGCGGCTGAGAGTGCAAATTCCGGAGGGCTGGCGCGCGCACGAAGCTGCCGGTCTAGAAGTCGGCTCGCGTGCTTCCCCGGTGCTTCCCAACTCGCTAATCATTCCCTACTTTTAGGGTAACTTTGTATATTAAGTGATTGATTTTATTGGTGAGCCCGGGTGGGATCGAACCACCGACCATCTGATTAAAAGTCAGATGCTCTACCACTGAGCTACGGGCCCTTGGCCGAAGCTGGCTCCGGCGAGCGCGGCGGACCATAGTTGCGGGGGAAGGGGCGGTCAATAGCGCATTGATCAGCTTCAGACGTGTTCTGGAAACCGGGCATTAAGGTGGTTGCCACATTATGGCCCTTTGGCCCGGGAAATGCTTGTGACCGGGGACGAATCCATTTTGGTACGGGGTCATGGGCGGAACTTCCATCATCGTGCTCGCGGCGGGCAAGGGTACGCGAATGAAATCGGCCTTGCCGAAGGTGCTGCACAAGGCGGCGGGGCGGACCCTCGTTGCGCATGTGCTTCATGCCGCCAAGGCCTTGCGCCCTGAGAAATCCGTTGTCATCTGCGGACCTGACATGGACGCCGTGGCAGCGGAGGCTGCGAGCGTGTTCCCGGACTGCTCCGTTGCCATCCAGGCTGAACGGCACGGCACGGCACACGCCGTTTCCATGGCAAGGGATATCCTGTCTGGCTTTGCCGGCACCACTCTCATCCTCTATGGCGACGTTCCATTGATCTCCGCGGAAACTCTCACCGCGCTCGCCAACCCGGTGACCCCCGATGTGGGGCTGGCGGTCCTGGGGTTCGATGCAGCCGATCCCAAGGGCTACGGCAGGTTGCTTCGTGCCCCCTCGGGACACGTGGTGGCCATTCGCGAGGAGCTTGATGCATCTCCTGAGGAACGTAAGATAACCCTCTGTAACTCCGGTATTATTGCGATCAGCAATAAGCTTCTTTGGCAGCTCTTGCCGGCCATCGGCAATAACAATGCCAAGGGGGAATACTATCTGACGGATCTGATCGAAATTGCCGCAAAGGCCGGATACCGCTGCGGTCTGGCCATCTGCCCGGAAGCGGAAGTCGCTGGAGTCAACGATCGCACGCAGTTGGCAGCCATCGAGGCGACACTGCAAGATCGTTACAGGCGCTGGCACATGCTGGGCGGCGCCACGCTGGTATCGCCGGGGACTGTCTTCTTTTCCGCCGACACGCAGGTCGGCCAGGATGTCGTCATTGAACCCCATGTGGTGTTCGGTCCTGGTGTAACCATCGGAGACGGTGCGGAGATCCTGGCGTTCTCGCATCTCGAGGGCGCGACAGTCGGCTCTGGTGCCCGTATCGGCCCCTATGCCAGGCTTCGCCCAGGCGCCGAGATTGGCGAGACGGCGCATATCGGCAATTTCGTCGAAGTGAAGAAGGCCGTGATCGGGAAGGGCGCCAAGGCCAATCATCTGACTTATATCGGGGACGCAAAGGTTGGCCCTCGGACCAACATCGGCGCTGGCACCATCACCTGCAACTACGATGGTTTCGAAAAGCATCTGACCGACATCGGTGCTGACGTGTTCGTGGGATCAAATACAGCATTGGTTGCTCCCGTCAGTATAGGCGACGGCGCCTCGATCGGGGCTGGCAGTGTCATTACCCGTGATGTGCCGCCCGATGCGCTTGCCGTCGCGAGGGGCGAGTTGACCATGCGGGACGGCTGGGCCGCCCGCTATCGCAGCATGAAGCAGGCCAAGAAGGCCGCAAAAAGCAAGAGTTAGGATCAATCTATGTGCGGCATCGTAGGCATACTCGGCAAGGAACCGGTTGCAGGCGGCATTGTCGAGGCGCTGAAGCGGCTCGAATACCGTGGATATGATTCAGCCGGCGTTGCGACTGTCGAGAACGGCACGATCGATCGCCGCAGAGCCGTCGGCAAGCTCCACAATCTGGCTGCTCTTCTCGACCGGCAACCGCTGGGCGGCAAGGCTGGCATTGGACACACGCGCTGGGCCACCCATGGCGGCGTCACCGAAGCAAACGCTCACCCGCACATCGTTGATGGCGTGGTCGTCGTCCATAACGGGATCATTGAGAATTTCCGCGTTCTCAAGGATGAACTTGAAGCCGGTGGAGCCACATTTGTCACACAGACCGACACAGAAGTCGTTGCGCAACTCCTGGCTCGCGAACTGAAGCAGGGTCGCAAACCTGTTGAAGCCGTCCGGACCGTCTTGCCGCGGCTTGAGGGCGCCTTCGCGCTTGCGATCCTTTTCCGCGGCGAGACCGATCTCATGATTGGTGCTCGCAACGGTCCGCCACTGGCCGTGGGCCACGGCAACGGCGAAATGTATCTCGGCAGCGATGCCATTGCGCTCGCCCCCTTCACGAACCGGATTACCTATCTCGAGGATGGTGACTGGGTCATCCTCACCCATTCGTCGCTGCAAGTCTTCGACGCGCAGAACCGGCAGGTCGTGCGGCCCATGAGTTTTTCCCAGGCCTCGGCCATGCTGGTGGACAAGGGCAACCACCGTCACTTCATGGCCAAGGAAATCGCCGAGCAGCCGGAAGTGGTGGGCCACACGCTGGCGGAATACGTTGATTTCTCGGAACGTGCCATCAGGGTGCCGGACAATCTTCCTTTCGACTTCAAGGCGCTCGACCGATTGACGATCACGGCTTGCGGTACCGCCTCCTACGCCGGGCTTGCTGCCAAGTACTGGTTCGAGAAGGTGGCGCGGCTTCCGACCGAAGTCGATATCGCTTCGGAATTCCGCTACCGCGAGGCACCGCTGCCGAAGAACGGTCTGGCCGTTGTGGTGTCACAATCGGGCGAGACTGCCGATACGCTCGCTGCCTTGCGCTATTGCAAGGAGCAGGGACAACACACGCTTGCCATCGTCAATGTGCCGGAGTCGACCATTTCTCGCGAAAGCGAGATGGTGTTTCGCACATTTGCGGGACCTGAAATTGGCGTGGCATCAACCAAAGCCTTCACCTGTCAACTAACTGCCTTGGCTTGTCTCGCTCTGCTGGCGGGCAAGGTGCGAGGTACGATCAGCCGGGACCAGGAAAGAGAACTGATCGGTGCTCTCATCGAGGCGCCGCGCCACATGTCCGAGATCCTCAAAGATGAAAAGCACATCGCCCACGTGGCGCGTGAGATCGCCCATTCCCGCGACGTGCTCTATCTGGGCCGCGGCATCAATTACCCGATCGCGCTCGAAGGCGCGCTCAAGCTCAAGGAAATCTCCTATATCCACGCCGAGGGTTATGCCGCTGGCGAACTCAAGCACGGACCCATCGCACTGATCGACGAAAGCGTGCCGGTCATCGTGATCGCCCCTCACGATGAACTCTATGACAAGACCATTTCCAACATGGAGGAGGTCGCGGCCCGTGGTGGCAAAATCGTTCTGTTAACGGACGATCACGGATTGGAAGAGAATGGGGAGAAGCTGTTCCAGCGCATCCGTGTGCCGCAGGCCCATTCGTTCATCAGCCCGCTGCTCTTCGCGGTTCCGGTGCAACTGCTCGCCTATCATGCTGCGGTCTTCATGGGGACTGACGTCGACCAGCCACGCAATCTCGCCAAGTCTGTCACCGTAGAGTGACGGCGGCTGAGTCCTTCAGCGACACGAAGTAGGCGAAGGTCGCGATGAGCAGGACCATGCAGATGAAGAAGCCCGCGCTTGGGGTGATTGTGATTGGGTTGGGTGCCATGAACCATCCAAAGGCCTGGGCGAAGAAGAACGTCCCGATCAGGCTTGCGATGGATTGAAGACTGGCAATGCCCCCTTGTAGTTCACCCTGTGCATTGGCCGGTGCTTCCTTTGACATGAGCGCCGTCAACGATGGCTGTAAGAATCCTTCAGGCGCGTGGATGATGAACAGCAGCAGCACGGCCGTGAGACCAGGTGCCAGCGTATAGCCAGCGGCTGAGACGATGGCGGTGATGAGCGCGAAGAAAACCGTCTTGCGCTCGCCGAGCCACCGGACGGTGGGCCCCGTCAGCAGCCCCTGAGTGATGGCCATGACAAGTCCGAAAGCCGCGAGCGTGAGGCCTATGGTCGCCTCGCTCCAGCCAAAGCGAGCGATACCCCAGAACGACCAAATCGCCGGATAAACCGACGTCGCGGTGAAATAGCCGAATGTTACGATGCCAAGCGGGACCACGCCGCGATAGCTCCTGAACACTCTCAGCGTTTCAAGCGGGTTCGAGCGGCGGATGGAAAAAGGCCGGCGGTGGTTGCGGGAGAGGGTCTCCGGCAGCACGAAATATCCATAGACGAAATTCAGGATCGACAGGCCAGCGGCCACGACGAAGGGAACTCGCACTCCAACTTCGCCCAAGAGGCCGCCGATTGCGGGACCAACGATGAAGCCAAGGCCGAAAGCGGCACCCATCATGCCGAATACCCGCGCGCGCTCTTCCGGCTTTGCTACATCCGCCAAATAAGCGTTGGCCGTGGTGTAGGATGCGCCGCAGAGGCCAGAAATCAACCGGCCGGCAAACAGCCAGGCGATCGTCGGCGCGAAGGCCATCAGGACATAGTCGATGCCGAGACCAAACACTGAAATGAGCAAGACCGGCCTGCGGCCGAAGGCGTCCGACAGGTTGCCGATCATCGGCCCAAACAGAAACTGCGTGAGGCCATAGGCCACAAAGAGCCATCCATTCCAGACAGATGCGCCTGCCAGATCAGTGGCGCTCACGTCCTCGATCAGGCGTGGCAAAACCGGCCAGATCAAGCCAATTCCCACCATGTCGAGAAAGACGGTGATGAAGACGAACGCGACGGCAAACCGGCCGGGCTGGCGGGCAGTCATGGGCGTTCCTTTCTACAGACCGATATTTCTTTCATGCAGGAGGAGGGGCGCTTGGAATTGTGCCATTCGTCCAGGACATCAATGCGTCTGGTGGTCCCGGGGCTTGTAAGTCTTGCTGCGCTTGTCGTAGCTGTCGAAATAGTCACGCACCTGGGGGTGGCGCACGGGATCGCCGCTCTCGTCAATCAACAGGTTCTGTTCGGAGACATAGGCAACATATTCCGTCTCTCCGTTTTCAGCCAGCAGGTGATAGAAGGGTTGGTCCTTGCGGGGGCGGATCTCGGCGGGAATCGCATTCCACCATTCTTCAGTGTTGTTGAATATCGGGTCGACGTCAAAAATGACGCCGCGGAATGGAAATATCCGGTGACGGACAATCTGGCCGATCCCGAATTTTGCGAATGGCAGCTCACGCATAACTATTGATTGCCAAGGCCCGGATGCAAAGGCAAGAGCCTTGCGGAGCCTGACC
>CAZECZ010000203.1:0-6988 GCA_964510815.1 uncultured Aestuariivirga sp. | reverse complement strand
GACGCGGGCCCGTCTAAGGGCGATAAATCTTTCTCCTCACGGACGTATACGGTATTAGCTCAAGTTTCCCTGAGTTGTTCCGTACCCCTAGGAAGGTTCCCACGTGTTACTCACCCGTCTGCCACTGATGTATTGCTACACCCGTTCGACTTGCATGTGTTAAGCCTGCCGCCAGCGTTCGTTCTGAGCCAGGATCAAACTCTCAAGTTTGAAACAGCTCGCTGACAACCGAAGTCATCAGCATGATCGCACTGCGTACATTTGACGAGAAGCCATGTGACTTCAACGTTTCCGCCGAAGCTTTGGCTTTTCATATAACGCAAGTGACCGTTGTTTCTTTCGTCCAGGATTTCTCCCGGACCGCAAGAACACGCGCCGCCTGCGTTTCTCTTTCTCTCTTCAACGATGTCAATCAGCGGGAAGGGTTTATTCACCCTTCAATCGACTTAGCGGGCACGAAACTCCACCGGTCCCCTTTCGGGCAATACCGGCAGATTGTCGTCAGCTGCGTCGGTTTTTCACACGAAGTTGTCGGCGCCGGGCGGCACCGCGTCCCTCAGTGGTTGCGCTTATATGAGCGGCCCCGGTTCAGTGTCAAGCGCTTCGTGATGTTTTTTTTCGAAATTTTATAACTCCATGATTTCACTCAGTAAAATATGCACAGGCCAAGACCTGTTGACGATACCGCCGGATCCAAGAGGATCAAAATTCGCGAGCGGGCAAGGCTTCAGCCGAGAACTGCGGTGTCAGCGCAGATCTCTGCCGCCTGCGGCGCGTCCTCAGGCGTTCCGCGTGCGCAAATCAAGGTTAACGGAACAGAAACCACGACGGTAGAATATGAAAGACGGCCGGGCATCTTTACGGTTCATGGCCGTCTGACTCCGGGTCTGTGCCGGATACAGAATCAACTGCTCATTCATTCGTCAGGATGGTTGACTAGTGAGGGGCAAAAAGGCATTTTCCCGTCCGGGTACGGTGCAACTGCACCACGGCGCGGAAGATGCCGACGATGTGGGAGTTGCTCCCCGATCCAGGCCGGAATATCGACGCACTAGACGTTGATGGGGATCGCGGAGCGGCGATGCGAATGAGGGGATAGGGGTATTGTACGATCGCGCTGACAGGCCATATCGGGCTCGTGCCCGGGTCGCTACCGCCCAACAGCCCGCAAGGCAGACGAAGGCCGCGAGCTCTGAAATTGAAAATCCATTCGAAGTCGAGCCGGTCCATCATCGCTGGCTCTTGACGACATGCGTCGCCGGTATCGCAGGTTCGCTGGTGATCGGTAGCGCTGTCCTCGGCGTATTCGGCGAGAATGCTGCGCCGCGTGATGCATACGCCGCCGTCGACAAGGCCTCATTGACCGGTGACCTGAATCTTGGAAATCTTGCGGGCGCCGAACGGTCGGTGATGGGCCATAAGGAATTGTCCGACGCCTATCAACCGCAGCCGGAAGTCAGCGGTGGGCTCGTGATCCCTGAGCGCGATCTCTCGAACTCCAACATCTATCCCGAGATTACGGCTGATGAACTGCCTTATGGCGAGGGCAGGACAATCGTCCTTGATGCCGAGATCGAAGCAATCGGCCATGACCAGCAGAATATCACGACGATCACGAAGCAGGTGCCACCCGATCCGACGGACGAATCGTTCGCATTGGCTAAGGGTGACACACTGATCGGGCTGCTGACGGACCGCGGCGTCAGCCGCGATGCAGCGCAGGCCCTGGCGTCGGCAGTTGATGCGATCTTCCCGACGTCCATGATGCGCGAAGGCACAAAGATCGATCTGACCCTTGACCGCCAACTCGATTTCTACGGCCGCGAAGTCATATTCCCCGTCGAATTGTCCTTCCAGCCTGGTCCGGACGAAACGATCAAGGTGGAAGCCGATGAGGATGGCCGGTTTGTCGCGGCGGTCGATGGCGCCAAGGCGGGCGCGAAATCACAATATGCCCAGGTCGATTATTTCCGCACCAAAGCGAAGGTCGGCTCGAGCCTCTATGGTACAGCCAAGGACAACAAGATCCCGGATTACATCACCGCGGAACTGACACGCGTCTTCTCGTACGACGTCGATTTCCAGCGCCAGGTGAAGGCCGGCGACATGTTCGAAGTCTTCTATGGCAACCCGCTCACGGGCTCGTCGTCCAAGCGCAAGGTCTTGCACTACGCCCAGCTCACGCTGAGTGGGCAGACGAAGACCTACTACCGCTTCACGACGGCAGACGGCCAGACCGACTACTACGATGAGAATGGCCGCGGCGCCCAGAAGTCGCTGTTGAAGACGCCTGTTTCGGGTGCCCGTCTCACGTCCGGGTTCGGCATGCGGCGGCATCCGTTGCTGGGCTACTCGAAGATGCACACGGGTGTCGATTTCGGCGTCCCCTATGGTACCCCCATTCGCGCCGCCGGTTCGGGCACGGTCGAAATCGCCGGCCGCCATGGCGCCTACGGCATCACCGTCGAAATCCGCCACAACAAGAAGTACGAAACGCTCTATGCGCACATGAGCAAGCTGGCGGCGGGTGTTCGCCGCGGGGCCAAGGTAAACCAGGGGCAGATCATCGGTTATGTCGGATCAACCGGCCGGTCGACGGGCCCTCACCTTCACTATGAAGTCCGCATGGACAGCCGCCCGGTCAATCCGACCCGCATCAAGGCGGCCGGCAGCAAGCAGTTGGCAGGCAAGGAACTGTCGAAGTTCAAGCAGCTGAAGCAGAAGGTCTTGGCCATGATGCAGCAGGCGCCGTCGGCAACCCAGGTTGCCCAGGTCAATCCCTAGGGGCTGCCGCCTCAACGTTCATCGGAATTCTTGGCCGCGGTACCAAACTCAGGTACCGCGGCCAGTTTGCTTTCCACGAGCGACGCGATGTCATCCACGATCTGGCTGTAGGCCTGGATGACCTTGCACCCAAGCGGGGTCAGCCTGGCGCCGCCGCCGCCTGCGCCGCCGGCGATCGATTCGACGAGCGGTGACTGGAACAACTGATTCGATTGCTCGACCAACAGCCAGGCCCGGCGGTACGACATGCCCATCTCTCGTGCCGCAGCTGATATCGAGCCGAGGTCCCCAATGAGCTGCAGGAGGCGAATCTTGCCGGGTCCAAGCCTGCGCCCGGGGCCGAGCTCGATCCTTATACTGGCATGTGGATAACTGGCCATGGCCATTACTGCCACGGTCTTGCGCCATTGCGAAGGGCCTGCGAAGAGCTCTGCCATGCGCGCCTTTCTCACCTTTCTCGCTGCCTATGTCCTGAGCCAGTTCTATCGCTCATTCCTGGCCGTCATCGCGCCCGAATTGGCAACCGAGGTGGGGCTTGACCCACAAGCGCTCGGCAACCTGCAGGCCTTGTGGATCGCCGGCTTCGTCATCATGCAGTTCCCTGTCGGCTGGGCGCTCGACACCATCGGTCCACGGCGCACCGTGTCGGCGCTGATGCTGTTCGCCGTCGCGGGTGCGGCCCTGTTTGCCACGGCTCATTCGATCCTGGCCCTCAACATCGCCATGACGCTCGTCGGCATCGGGTGTGCGTCCATCTACATGGGGGCGATCTATCTCTTCGGCCGGGTCAACCGGCCTGAGCAATTCGCCATGTTGTGCTCCTGGCTTCTGGGCCTTGGAACCGCCGGCAATCTGATGGCCGCCTCGCCGCTTGCCTATGCCGCAGACGTCATCGGCTGGCGCGGCGCGATGGCCGGGATGGCGACCGCCACGACCTTTTCCGCACTGTCCGTCTTCCTCCTGGTCCGCGATCCACCGCAATTACATGGCCATATGTCGCGCGGATTCCTGTCGGGCATCGGTGACATCCTGGCGATCAGGAAGCTCTGGCCGCTGCTGCCGGTCACGGCAGTCAGTTACTCCATCGTCCTGGCCGAGCGCGGCTTGTGGGCCGGTCCCTATTTTGCTGACGTCTATGGGCTCGAGCCCGTGGCGCGCGGCAACGCTCTGCTGGTGATGGCGGCAGCCATGTCGGTGGGCGCGCTGGCTTACGGGCCACTCGACCGCCTGCTCCGCACACGGAAATATGTCGTGATGCCCGGAGTTGCAATCACTGCCGCCGGCTTCCTGCTGCTCGGCACTGGCGATGTCCCCCTGTCCCGGGCAATCATCATCATGGGCGCGATTGGCGCCTTCGGCATGAGTTACGGCGTTCTCATGGCCCACGGCCGCAGCTTCGTGCCAGACCACCTGCTCGGCCGGGGAATCACCCTGTTGAACGTGCTGTTCATCGGTGGCGCAGGCGTGCTGCAGCCGATTTCCGGTGCGTTCATGACCGCCATGGCAGATGTCCCTGCAGCAGAAGCCTATGCCACGCTGCACATCACCTTCGGTGTCATGCTGATGGCTGCCGTGATCATCTACATGTTCTCTCGCGAGACCTGATCCTCAGTTCATATACCAGCCATGGCTGGCAACGACCGATTGTCCCGTGAGGGCGTTGGTCGGGAAGCTTGCCAGGAAAAGGGCCAGTTCGGCGACATCCTCGACAGTGGTGAATTCGGTGTCGACGGTTTCGCCGAGCATGATCCGGTTCACCACCTCGTCCTCCGAGATACCGAGTTCCTGAGCCTGTTCAGGAATCTGCTTCTCGACCAGCGGTGTCTTCACAAAACCAGGGCAGATGACATTGGCGCGCACGCCATGCTTGCCGCCCTCCTTTGCGACAACGCGGGCCAGTCCCAGAAGACCGTGCTTTGCCGTGACATAAGCTGACTTCAAGGGAGAAGCCTCCTTCGAGTGCACTGATCCCATGTAGATGACGGTGCCGGACTGCTGGGCATACATGTGCGGGAGGCAAGCCTTGGTGATCAGAAACGCGCCATCGAGATGGATGGCGAGGAGTTTCTTCCAGTCGGCAAAGGGAAAATCCTGCAGCGGAAAGACGATCTGAATACCGGCATTGCTGATGGCGATGTCGATGCGGCCGAACTGCTTGACCACCTTCGCAATGCCATCGTTGACCATGTCTTCCTTGGTAACATCCATGCCGATTGGTACGGCCTTGCCGGGGCCCTTGGCGGTGAGGTCCTTCGCCACGGTCTTGGCGGCGTCCTCCTTGAGGTCGGCGATTGCGACGATTGCACCTTCAGACACATATCGTGTGGCGATGGCATGGCCGATGCCACTGGCTGCACCGGTGATGACGGCCACCTTGTCTTTGAGTTTCATGGTCGATCTCCTTTCATTTCACTTTCTCGCCGTGGGCGAGGTCATAGGTCCGCAGACCATTGGGAACGTGGCTGCGCTTGTTCCAGGCATCCTTCGACAGGCTGGCGGCCACGTCGGCGTGGCCACGTTGCCAGTGTTCCTCCATGGAGACGCGAGAGAATTCGTAGTCGCGTGCATGGCTCTCGTAGGCCCTGGCGCGATAGATCAGATGCATGATCGCCACATCCGGATCGTCCTGCTGGGCAGCCAGAAGCTTCACGTCCGGATCATCGCGAAGGCCTTCGGGAAGCTTGCGCAGCAAACGTTTGAGGGCCCGGCGCATCTTCACTTTATCGCGCATCATGTCGGTGTTGAGCCGGGTACGGCTGGAGTAGCGAATCTCCTTCTCGCGCTCCACGGCATCGAACAGAGTTCCTGGCAGCGTCCCCTCCGCACTGAACAGATCGACCTGAAAGACCGACATGGTTTCGCAGTCCGCCGGTTGGTCGAGCACATATTGCAGCGGCGCATTGGAAACGACGCCACCGTCCCAGTAGAACTCACCATCGATTTCGACTGGCGGCAGCCCAGGCGGCAGAGCGCCTGATGCCATCACGTGCGCCGGCCCGATGGTCTGACGACGTGAATCGAAGTAAGCAAAATTGCCCGTCCTGATGTTGACCGCACCAATCGACAAGCGGGTCGCTCCCCGATTGATGAGATCGAAATCGACGAACTCCTGCAGCGTGCCCAGCAACGGAGCCGTCGAGTAATATCCGAGTTCCGCCGGATTGGCGGCAGGTACGAAGACCGGCGGTGTAGGGCGCGGCACGAAGAAACCTGGAGCGCCTCCCGCCAAGGCCAAAAGCGCACTGGTTTCATTGAAGACGCTGCGCAGCATGAAGTGCGACGACAGCGGCAGTCCTTGCATGCCGGACGTCACAAGCTCCCAGAACTGCCGCAGTCGCTTCACCCTGTTCTTCGGCAGATTGCCGGAAATGATGGCACCATTGATGGCGCCGATTGAGATTCCCGCCACCCAGTCTGGCGCATAGCCATGCTCCGCCAGTGCTTCATAGGCGCCAGCCTGATAGGCACCAAGTGCACCCCCGCCCTGCAGGACGAGAACACAGCGCGACCCACGCTTCTCATGGTCAGATTTGCTCATGAACCAGAGCTATGATCCGCCATGTTGCGATGCAATGAACGGATGATGAATTCGCGGTAATCTGTGCATTTCTCACAGCGCCGATTCACTGTCAGCCCTTGCCAACTTGTTGGTTTCAGCAGATTCTTAGATCAACCAATGGGAGGCGCCGATGTCGCGCATTACTGCCTTTCTCGTCTTCGCGATCCTCTTCGCTACCGGGCAGTTGCAGCCGGCGTGGGCTGGCGACCGTCTCGGTCTTCGCATCGGCATGTCGCCAGCTGAAGCCGACGCTGCGATGGAAGGCCGCTGCAAGGATCAGTATGTCAGCCTGCCTTACCTGACCTGTGTCAACGGCGGCTTCATCGTGACGGCGATCATGACCAAGAAAGACCGCCTCAGTTGGGCGCGGATGATGGAGCAAGTGAAAGACGATCCCGAGAGCTATGCCAAAGTGCTGGCCGCAGAACTGGGGTTTTCGGGTGATCCCAGTCCATGTGTCGTTGCCGGCGTCAAGACCTTTTGCTTCAGAATGCCGGACGGCACTGTGCTCGGCGCGGCGTCGACTGAATACGACGGCTATCTGACGTCATATCTGTTCAATGACCAGATCGTCACAGAAGACGGCGGCAACCAATAGTCCTCGGCACCAAAAAGGAGATTGCATCTGCATGGCGAAGGGACTGA
>CAZECZ010000202.1:0-6996 GCA_964510815.1 uncultured Aestuariivirga sp. | reverse complement strand
AATTTGAATCAGCTTTCAGCCGATTTGCCTACCGTTTATGAGTATGCGACCTAAATCATGAGCATTTACGAGTTCGTCTAGTTGTTCGAAGGAACGTTCAATTGCTTCTAAGTCTACGTGTTTTCTTGGAAATGGAACTTTGCGATCTATCATATATGTATTGTTGAAAACATTTTGCGCCAAGCTTCTTGGATGATGATAGAGTTCTGCATATCGTTGTTCGCTAATTACTGTGTCACCGATGATTACTTCAGAAGATAAGACCGGCAAAAATGCGCCCGATTTGGCTGCAACATCCAACAACGCGAGGTGGCAGTTCATCACTTTGGCCCTAATCAGTCGAAAATGTCTCGCTTTTGCAATGGCTCTGTTGGTAGGCTCCGGGATGCGATATGGACCATTTTCATTGGGCTTTCGATATCCCGGCACTGTGATTCTCGGTGCAATTCTTGAGTCGGTGAAGTCAAATGCCATAGTTCCGTCTCTGAGTGCGGCCACGTAAATTCCACAACTTAACTTTCTTTCAAATTGAACCTCGTGATAATAGTCCGCGTCAAAATTTAACTCTTGTTCCAGAGATGGCTTGTCACCTACCCAAATAGGAGGAATAGGGAAATAGCTCTCTAGCCCTTCAGTTATTTTGTCCTTCTCAATGAGCGGGTCGTTATGCTTTCCAACGTAGAGGTGCTCCTCGTCACTTAGCCTCTTTGCGGTTGGATATTCTTCCGGCTTGAGACGTGGGCGATTCCTCTTGTCATTTGGCGCGTCGGCTACACACTTCCAGGTAGTTGTTATCCATTCAGTCAGCAGCGGCTTCTTGGTCATTTGCTGATATCCCCCATTGACTTGGAACGAATCTAAACAGTAGCAAGCAATGCTAGCGTGAAAGGTGAGAACTATTACATGTTCTTTCTTGGAATTGAATTGCTAACATGTCGGAACATCTCAATAGTGATACCTGCACTGCGCGATCCAGAGCGCGCCGTCCTGCACGCGGTACACGAGGTGGTGTTCCTGGGTGATGCAGCGTGACCACCAGCCGGAGAGGTCGCCGCGCAGTGGTTCGGGCTTGCCGATGCCCTGGAAGGGATTGCGGCTGGCGTCCCTGATCAGGTGATTGATGCGCTCCAGCGTCTTCCGGTCCTCCGCCTGCCACCAGAGATAGTCCTCCCAGGCGCGCTCGGAAAACGTCAGCTTCATTCGGCCAGCGGGCGTTCCGTGCCGCCGCCCCGCTCGAACTCATCCAGCGCGTCCTTGAGCCGCGCCGCGTTGGCCGGACTTCTGAGCAGGTGCAATGTCTCTTCCCACGAGGTGAATTCCTCCATCGACATCAGCACGGCGGCGGGCTTGCCCCGGTCGCGGGTGATGATCACGGGTTCGCGGTCCTCGGTCACCCGGTCGAGGGTGGAGGCGAGGTTCTTCCGCAGTTCGGTATATGAGATGGTGCGCACGGGCGGATATGAGCGCGTTTGCCTACAGAATTGCAAGACCCGCTGCCTTCTCCCGTGGCGAAGCCATGGGAGAAGGTCCCGACAGGGGGATGAGGGCCTTTTGGCGGCGCATGCCACGCTGCTTGATGGCGGAGTCCTTGGCCGCCAGCCCTCATCCGGCCATGCTTGCGCGCTTGCGGCGCAAGCTTGCAAGCGTTGGCCACCTTCTCCCACGCGAGCGCGGGAGAAGACAAGGATGTCACTTGACTTTACTCCTATTGTGGACTATATTCCTTGTCAGGTTGAACCACGGAGGGGACGATGTCGACAGCGTCTCAACATTGCGGAACAGCCTGCGGCCCCCGCGCCGGAGGGATTAACGCCCTCTCCGTCCCGGGCGGTGCCGGAATGACCCGGGGACACTACGATCCCCGCGCCCCCCTGGCAGTTAGGCAGTCCCTATTCGGGATGTGGCCGAAGAGCGGACCGGATACCGTCAGAGCCGCGTTTGGAGCTTCAGTCTCCACGCCCATATTCATTTCCAGATTGCGTGAGCTGAGGCTCCGGCAATCCCCTCCCTCATTTCTCTCCCGCGCCCCACCGGAGCTTCCGCCATGACCCGTCGTCTTCGCCCGCCGGCCCTGCCGCCGATGACCGCCCGCGCGCGCCCGCTGGCGGCATGTCCCGATTTCAATTGCCGGCGGGGCGGGGCTTGCCTCCATGCGCTGCTGGGCGTTGCCTGCCTCCGCACCCATGAGAGCGAGGATGACGCGCGCGACCAGCTCGCCGCCAAGCTCGATGCCATCGGGGCCGGGCGCCGGCCCGTTGGCCCGCCCGCCGAGGGCTACGCGCTCGAGCTTCGGCTGGCGGACATCAAGCGCTGGCTGGAGGCGGAGGAGGCACGCTGGGCGGCGCTGGCGGCAGCGGAAGATGAGCCCTGACGCGCGCTCCACATCGGCCTTGCGTGTGACGCCAAGGCATGGGATGGAATGGGCAGCGAAGCACATCTCCGGCGTTCCATGCCAGCCACCATTCTCCGCCCCAAGACGGTGCGGTTTTCCTACTCCACCGCCGACCAGCCGGTGTTCCAGCGCGCCGTCATCCAGGCGATCGAGAAGATCGGCGGGCAGCGCAAGCTCAAGAAGCTCTATGTGCAGCATCAGGCCAGCGTGAAGGCGGGCGAGAATTTCTTCGATGCCGCCATCCGGCTGCTGCGCATCGTGGTGGACTACGACGAGGCCGCACTGGCGGCGACGCCGGCCGAGGGGCCGGTGCTGTTCATCTCGAACCACCCCTATGGCGTGCTCGACGGCATCACGCTCACCTGGCTTGCCATGAAGGTCCGGCCCGACACCAAGGTTCTGGCCAACGACGTTTTGTGCCAGGCGCCGGAGGCGGCGGCCAATCTGCTGCCGGTCGCCTTCGCGCCGACGCGCGAGGCCAAGGAGACCAATGTCAATTCCAGGAAGGAGGCGCTGGCGTGGCTGCGCGACGGCCATGCCATCGGAATCTTTCCGGGCGGCGGGGTTTCGACCTCGGAGAAGCCGATGAAGGGGCCGGCGGTGGACCTGCCGTGGGCGCCGTTCACCGCCAAGCTGCTGCGCAATTCGAAGGCCACCGTGGTGCCGGTGTTCTTCGTCGGCCAGAACTCCCGCATGTTCCAGCTCGCCAGCCATCTGAGCCTGACGCTCCGGCTGTCGCTGGTCTTCCGCGAGACGGCGCGGCGCATCGGGTCCAGGCTCAAGGTGCGGGTGGGGGCACCCATTCCGTTTGCCGAGATCGCCCACATCGAGGACCGCGCCAGGCTGGTGGCGGAGCTCCGGCGGCGGACCTTCGGGCTCGCACTGCCGTCCGATTTCAAGGGCGCGCCGCCCGATCTGCATTTGCGCGAGGCGCGGATCGCCGGGGTCCGGCCCCGGGATGAGGATTGACGAATGCGCGAGATCGTTCACAATGAACTCGTTTTCAAGATGTAAGAGTGCTCCATGCTGCGTGTTGCCCCCCTTCCCTTGTCTGCGATGTTCGCTCTGCTGCTGTCGCTCCTCGTGCTGCCGGCGGCGGCGCGCGCAGAGTCCTGCGGGCCTGGCTCCATGATCATCTCCGCCGGCCAGACCTATGACCGCGCGGCGCGGGCGGGCAGCGCGTCGGCGTTCTCGGCCGGGGTCAACCGCTTCTCCGACATGCGGTCGCTCGCCATGTTCTCTCTGGGCCGCTACCGCAAGATCCTGCCGAAATCACGGGAAAACGAATATGTGTCGCTCACCCGGCAGTTCATGGGGCGGTTCATGCTGGAGCACGGCAAGGATTTGCGGGTGGGCACGCTGCAGATCGTCTCGTGCCGGGGCTCGACCAAGAACACCGTGGTCTCTGCCAAGACGGCGGGCGGACAGTCGATCGTGTTCCGCACCTACCGCGGGCGCGGCGGCTGGCTCATCCGCGACATGAAGGTGTCCGGCATCTGGCTGGTGCAGCAGATGCGCTCCGCCTTCGTCGGCACCATCTCGCGCACCAATGGCGACATCGACGAGCTGTTCAAATTCATCAAGAACTATTAGCGCTGGCCGACGATGAAGAGGCGCGGGAAGCGCAGCAGCACGGTGCCGTCGCAGGAGAGCGGATAGGCCTGCGCCAGCCGTTCGGTATAAGCCGCGATGAAGGCGTCGCGCTCGGCCTCCGTCAGTGGATTGAGGAAGGGCCGCAGCCCGGTCGACGACAGCCAGTTGACAATCCCGGCATGGCCGTCGAGCGGGTGATTGTAGGCGGTGTGCCAGATATCGAGCCTGGTGAAGTGCGGTTTCAGGCGGTCGTAGTAAACGCTGGGCGTGGGCAGCAGGTCCCGGGCGCCGGCGGCATTGGCCAGCTTCTCTGCCCATGGTCCGTTGGCCGCCGTGTCGCGCATCAGGGCGTGGCTCGGTTCATCCAGATTGTCAGGCATCTGCACGGCCAGCGCGCCGCCGTCAGCCAGCGTTCCCGCCAATCTTGCCAGCACCGACACATGGTCCGGCACCCACTGGAAGGTCGCATTGGAATACAGCAGGTCCGGCGCGCCGTCAGGTGTCCATCTCGCCAGGTCGGCTTCCTCGAAGGAAGCCCCCGGGCAGGCCTTCGCTGCCTTCTCCAGCATGGCCGGGGAGTTGTCGACGCCAGTCACGACCGCATCCGGGTATCGGGCCACAAGGAGTTCGGTCGAATTCCCCGGTCCACAACCAAGATCATAGACGGCCCTCGGCGCATCCAGTGGCACCTGCGCCAACAGGTCCCGTGCGGCCCGCGTCCGCTCATCGGCGAATTTGAGATAAAGAGCGGGATTCCAGTCACGTGTCATTGTGCTCACTCACGCTCACTCAATAGGGCAGCACGACCACCCGGGTGCCAAGTTGCACCCTGTTGAAGAGGTCGATGATATCCGTGTTCAGCAATCCGAAACATCCGGCCGTTGCCTTCTTTCCCACTAGCTTCGGGTCATGGGTTCCATGAATCCGATAGATCGTATCCACGTCACCCTGGTAGAGATAAAGCGCCCGGGCGCCCATTGGATTTCCCGGCCCGCCCGGCATCCCGTCCTTCCACTTCACCAGCTTTGGAAATTCTGCGAGGTGTTCGGGCGTCGGGGTCCAAGTGGGCCATTTCGCCATTTTCTTGATGACCGCATCGCCGGACCACGTCCGTCCAGCCTTGCCCACCGAGGCGCCATATCGCATGGCTTTGCCGCTGCCAAGCACCAGGTAGAGGAAGCGGTCCTTCGGATCGACAATGATGGTGCCTGCCGGTTCGTTGGTCTGATAATCCACCTCGCGCCGCCGGTATTTGTAGGGCACCTTCTTGGCGTCGGATGCAAAGACCGGAAAGGGCTCGGCATCGGCAAAGGCGCCGGTGGAGGGTATCGCGGCCATGGCGAGGACGGCAGCAAGCAACTGGCGGCGGGACAGGGTCATAACGTCATCCTGGGCAAGCTCGTGTGAGGGCCCGTGTATCACCACATCGCGAACCCGTCACCCTGCCATCCTCATGATCCCCTGCAACCTACTCGGCCAGGACCACGACGCGGGTTCCGATATCGACCTTGTCGTAGAGATCGACCACATCGACGTTCAGCATTCTGATGCAACCGGATGTCACCTTCTGTCCAATGCCTTTGGGGCGGATCGTGCCGTGAATGCGATAGAGTGTGTCCTGATCGCCCTGGAACAGATACATGGCCCGCGCGCCCAGCGGATTGCCCTTTCCGCCGGGCATTCCGTTCTTGTATTTCTGCAGCGACGGATAAACCGCCAGATGCTCCCGCGTCGGCGTCCAGCTTGGCCATCTCACCTTGCGCTTGATGACCGCTTCGCCACTCCAGTTCTTTCCTTCGGCGCCGACACCGACGCCGTAGCGGGTCGCTTTGCCACCGCCATGAACGAGGTACAGGAATCGTTTCTTGGTGTCGATGACGATGGTTCCGGCGGGCTCGGATGTCTTGTAGCGAACCTCCTGGCGCCGGAACTTGTAAGGCACCTCTTTTGCCTCGGAGGCGAAGATATGCACCAATTCGCCCGCCTGGACGGGTGCATCGCCGAGCGCCATGCAGGCCGCGCCAAACGTTGCACACAAGAGTTCACGTCGCGAAACCGCCATCTCCTCTCCCCATGTTCTGATTGATCCTCGAAACCTTAGGACAGAGAGCCGGGCGGGTAAAGACACGCTTCGGTGAGGTGCTCGCTCTTCACTCAGAACCAGGACGCGCCCAGGTCCCGCACGCGGGCGAGTTGGGCATCGCGGGTTTCCGGCCCGGCCATCACGTCATAGAGGAGTTCAAGATGGCCCTCGGGAATGCCGCAATAGTGGATGATGCCGGTGACGAGCTGCGTCTCCATCGCCTTGTCATATCCGCGCTTGGCGTATGCCGCGGCGTCGGACGACGCGGTGCCGATGAGCAGCGCCTTTTCGTGCGGCAGGGTGCGCGACCCATAGGCCCAGCCATGGTTCCACACCCGGTCGATCCAGCCCTTGGTGGCGGCCGGGAACGACCACCACCACACCGGAAACACGAAGGCCAGCGCATCGGCGCGCATCACCCGTTCCTGTTCGCGCAAGACGTCCGCGGAATAGACCTTGTCTGGGTCGTCCCAGTCCGGCTCGTCGGCGACGGGAAGCCGGGGGTCGAACCCCTCGGCCCGCAGATCGGCCACCTCGGATGTGTGCCCTGCGGCAGCAAGCCCCTGCTGTAATTGCTCCAGCACCGCCCCGCAGAAGGAGCCGTCACGCCGGGGATGATCGAAGACGATGAGTATGTTCATGGGGATTGCCGGAACAATAGTTGCACTGCTTGGAGAGTCTACAAGATGTCTCTGTCACGAACAATTGCGACCAACTGCTTGCGCTGACTGACGGCACAACCGTCATGGCGGGCCGCGCGCACGCGAGCCCGTTCACCGGCTGCTGGACCGAAGGGCGTGGCGGCGGGTCATGGCGGGGGCTCCGGTGGGGCGCGGGAGAGAAATGAGGGAGGGGAATGCCGGAGCCTCAGCTCACGCAATCCTGGGGGTAGTGTTGGCGTGGAGGCTGAAGCTCCAAACGCGGCTCT
>CAZECZ010000201.1:0-7030 GCA_964510815.1 uncultured Aestuariivirga sp. | reverse complement strand
GCTGCGCGCCCGCCAGGCGTTCGCAACCGCATCCAAGGCATCGGGCGGCGTGTTTTCAGATGATGCCGGCGCGGGCTTGTCAATCATGGCAACAGTAGTCATTGTCAGCCTCATTTTAGTGAGTGACATATTACTATCTAACCCTCTTTAAGCGAATATGCAACTCACGTCGCCGACGACAGTTCTTCTGGGGCATCGGCCCGCGCGGGTTTCTGGCTGACGCCGCCGAGTCGCTCTCAGCGACCCCACACAAATTGGCGTCGCAACGCACCAAGCCAAGCTGAACCAGACCACCGTTAACTGCGGTTACGATCACGCTCATTCTGTCCCGAATCGTCAGATTGACCCTCTTTCGGGGAAGAGGTTTGACGACTATAAAAGTAATACATCACTCACTACGTGGAGATCCGAACAGTGAACGAACGCCCTCAATACCTACGTGCCGAAGAACGGCGAGCCGCCACCGTACAGGCCGTTGTGGATCTGGCAGCAGAGCAAAACCCGGCCGAGATCACGACCACCGCAATTGCGGATCGAATGGGCTTGACGCAGGGTGCCCTGTTTCGCCACTTCCCCACCAAGGACGCGATCCTGGAAGCAACCCTGTCCTGGGTCAGTGAACGCCTACTGGCCCGCGTGGACAAGGCGGCCGAAGGCGCGGCGGCCCCTGCGGCGGCCCTCGAAGCCATGTTCATGGCGCATATCGACTTCGTGGCAAGACACCCGGGCGTGCCAAGAATGCTGTTCGGAGAGCTGCAACGACCGGGCGAGACTCTTCCGAAGCGAATGGTCCAGACCTTGATCCGTCAGTACGAACAGCCGCTGCGCCGCCTGATGGAAGTGGGTAAGGCGCAAGGCGAGTTGAGTGCGGGACTGAACGTGGATGCCGCGGCCGTGTTGTTCATCGGCACGATTCAGGGATTGGTCATGCAGTCACTGTTGGCCGGCAAGGTAAGTCGGATTCGCCATGATGCCCCGGCCGTGTATGCCATCTATCGCCGTGGCATTGAAACTGCGCGATGAAAGCTCTTCGCTTCCATGGTTAGGGCGTGCCAGCGCCAACCTTCACTCGGCAACACCTCTTGCCTCCGGCCTCGGGCTGCCGCTGATCCTCTCTTTGCTACTGCCATAGAAGGCCAGGCCACGAGAACTTTCCCGCTCCGGACTGGGGCGCACTTGACAAATCACGGCGCCATTAGATAGTAATAAGTTACTTGCTAATGAAGGTGCATGTGGTTTGTTTGGCAAGCTCACCTTGCCCGGATGGCCGACGTAAAGCGACGGTCCAAACCGTCGTTGACCTTGCCGCGACACAAGTTTCCGCGGACCTCACGACCGAGGCTGTCGCCAACCGGCCGGGAGTTACCCAAAGAAACGTTGATCAATCTCCCGAGGAATCTTGGGTCGGTGTGAGTGTAAGTGGCGCCATGTTGACGATGGATCTCCGCAGATTCGGGGTGGATATAAATGAAAAATCTCCTGAATAATGATCGCAAAAGCAGTCCGGCAAAGCACTTTGTATTACCATTCTCAGTGTTCGTAATATTTGCGATGGGGCATTCGATTTCCCCTGTAAGGGCAGAGCAGACGGCAATTGCCCACTATGTTGCAGACGGGCGTCCCTGGAAGATGACCACGGAAGATGGCCGCGTTACCACTCTTGTCCTTTTTGAAAACGGCAAAGGCAAGATGACCGGCGGGCCCATGGAATTGTCTCCGACATGGAGACCGACGCCAGATGGCCTATGCCTCAAACCCGGCCTCCTGCTCCCCGAGCGGTGCGTGGAATTGGTGCGATCCAATAATGGATATATCGGCACGAGATCTGGCGAGCGGATATTCAAATTGGAACGATAGGCTACGCTTCACAAGAGCGAATGGGACGAGGTCGATGTCTGAATATAGACTAAATGTGACTATAAAAGCCTGCGGTGTAGCGGCAATTCTATTTGGAATAGCCACGGTCGTTTCCGGTGGAAACGCTATTCTCGGTCTTCACGGGATACCCGAATCTCGGGAGAAAATTGTACCATTCGTCTTGTATTTTAATTTTCTTGCTGGATTTGCATACATCATCACCGGGATCGGTTTGATTTTGCGAAGCAGATGGGCGCCTGCATTCGCGGTCGCTGTTGCTGTTGCCACAGTCATTGTCTTTGCTGGCTTTGGTGTGTGGATATTCCGAGGCGGCGCATACGAAATGCGAACTCTCATTGCTATGAGCGTGCGGACCGCATTTTGGTGCATCGTGAGCATTGCCGCATTGGTTGCGCGCAATGCTTGTTCAACTTCGTCAGTTGTAGAAACTGATTTGAGATCAAATAATTCCGATTATGCCGGGAAGGAGATGCCACACCAAAAGCAACGACAAATAAGACCGTAGAATGATCGCGAAGAAAACAGCGCTGTTCAAAAATCGATCGCCGATCCTGTCATGAAATGGGAGTGGATGAGGTTGCTTCGGACGCCCCCCAGCCACCTCCGATCGCTTTGTACAGCGCTACCAGTTGCACAGCAGCTGCCGTCTGCGCGCGCAGATTTACAGTTTCGGCCTCGTGCAGAAGGCGCTGGGCCGCAAGCAACTCAATTCGCATGATATCGCCGGCGGCAAAGCGCGCTTGAGCATGACCAAAGCTACGGCGCGAGGAATCCAGTGCCGCTTGACGACGTGTCAATGTATCAAGAGCTGCATTGTAATCGCCCAAGGCACGCTCTGCATCTCCCAGTGCCGCCAGCACAGCCTGTTCATAACCCAGCGCGGTCTGCCGTTGAGAAGCTTCCCGGGCACGTATCTCTGCGCGCACACGGCCGCCGTCGAACAATCGCCACGAGATGAGCGGCACAATGGAGAGGCGCGTGCTGGACGAATCGAACCAGTCGCCCGGATTGAGCGCCTGGAATCCGCCACCGGCACCAATGGACAGCTTGGGAAACAGCTCTGCGGTAGCAACGCCGATATCGGCGGTGCTGGCAGCGAGTCGCCGTTCAGCGGCCAGAACATCGGGGCGGCGACGCAAGATGTCGGCGCGTTCCCCTACGGGCAGTGCTGGCAGGACGCGCGCAGGCGCGGCGGTGTTGAGCAGCTTCAGTTCCCGTTCCGGGGGTGCGCCGAGCAGGACACCAAGACCGAGTACTGCTCCGCGCTGACGCGCCTCAATGCCCGGTAGCATGGCATTAGCCGCAGCCCACCGCTCATGGGCTGCATCCACATCGGCGCGGGAAACATCGCCGAGAGCGGCACGGCTGCGCATGAGGTCCAGCGTCTGTTGCAACGTCGCGACCGTCGCCTGCTGCGTAAGCAATTCTTCCCTGGCGCCAGTCGCCTCGAACCATGTGCGAGCGACCTCCGCCGCGATCCGCATACGTACGCCCTGTGCCTCGGCTTCGGCCTCCTGCAACCGCGCGCTCGCGCCTTCCAGCGTCCGGTGATTGGCGCCAAACAGGTCAAGCTCCCAGGCAGCATCGAAGCCGGCATCATAGATTGTCTGCGACGCATCGAGCCCCGGAATGGAACCAACGGGCAGCGGGCCATTTTCGCTTTGCCGGCGGCGGTTCACGCTGGCGCCTGCGGAAACAGAGGGCAGTTGTTGACCAGCAGCCCGGTCGCGCAGTGCCCGCGCTTCGTCGATCCTCGCGGAGGCCTGACGGATATCCAGATTCTGCGCCAGTGCAGTGTCGACCAGTCTCTCCAGTTCTGGGTCGCCCAGCGTTGACCACCAGCGGGTAAGGTCGGCGGGCGCGGACGCTCCTGCCGCCGTCAGGGTCCAGCCGCTCCCCGTGTAAACGGAAGGTGGCCCGTGATAGTCAGGGCCGACGACACAGGCGGTCAACGAGGTAGAGCCGACTGTCACCAGTGCGGCGCGCCACCATCGGAGAGGACGCACGCCCCGATCCGTCAAGGATGCCGGTTCGCGATAGCAGATCAATCTCATTGCAGACGTCCTCGAACGAAGATGGTGGCCATGGTGAGCGACACCAGGGCGATGAGAGCCAATGGCCAAAGGCTGGCAAGAATATCGCCGGGCGACATTGCTTTCAGAAAGCTGCCTTCCACGATGATGAGGAAATGGGTGAGTGGTATCGCCTGAGCCAGCCATTGCAGCATTGTGGGCATGTTCTCGACTGGCGTGGCGAAGCCCGACATCAGAACGGCGGGTACGCCGATGGCGAAGGCGCCAAGGATGGCCTGCTGCTGGGTCGCGCTGATCGCCGAAATCATCAGGCCGATGCCCACCACCGACAGGATGAACAGGACCAGGCTGACAAATAGGAGCCCAAACGATCCGTTGAACGGGATCTGGAACGGTCCTGCGGCTGCCGCCATCATCAGAAGTCCGAGCATGGTGCCGATGACCAGCGCCGGCAGCGACTTGGACACGATGATTTCCGGCGTGGAGGTTGGCGACACCAGCAACTGGTCGAACGTTCCCAGTTCGCGTTCACGGGCGATCGACAGCGACGTGATGAGCAGCGCGCTGAAGAAGGCCAATATGCCGGAGAGGCCGGGCACGATAAACCAGCGGTACGTCAGATTGGGATTGAACCAGTTGCGCACCGCTGCCGGCGTCGTGGGCCCGGTGCCGGCGTTGGCCTCCGCACCAACCTCGGCAGCGATGGTGGAAAGATAACTGGCGGTGATCTGCCCTGAATTGCTGCGTCGACCATCGATCAGAACCTGGATGCGACCATTGTCGCCGGCGGCGATTGCACGCGAAAAGTCCGGCTGGATATCGAGCGCCGCGATCACCTTGCCCTGGTCGATAAGATCGCGAAGCTCCTGGCTGTCGGTCACGCGATAGACCCGGGTAATGAAGTCGGCCCGGTCCAGTCGCGTGATCAGTTCATAGGACCAGCGCCCGGTATCCTGATTGTGAACGGCGATATCGACATTGCGCACTTCTAACGTAGCAGCGAAGGCAAACACCAGCAGTTGCAACAGCGGCGGCGCGAACACCACCATACGGCTGCGCGGGTCGCGCAGGATGCTCAGGACTTCCTTGATGAACTGCGCCCGCAGCCGGGTGAAAGCGAAATAGCTATTGTGTTGCGCCACGGCCGCTCACTCCAGATTCTTGCGCGTGGCGCGTTTCGCTAGGAGGAAAAACAGGATTCCGATTCCGGCCATCGCCAGCAGGTTCGGCACAAAGACCGCCCAGATGTCTCCGGCCAGAAAGATGGTCTTCAGCGAAGACACGAAATAACGTGCCGGGATCAGCCAGGTGATGGCCCGTATCGGCGCTGGCATGGCGTCGATCTCATAGAGAAAGCCCGACAGCATGAATGCCGGAAGAAAGCCGGAGAATAATGCAATCTGCGCGGCCAGAAACTGATTGCGGGTGACAGAGGAAATCAGCAGTCCCTGACCCAGTGCAGGCACCATGAAGGTGGCTGAAAGCAACAGGAGCGCGGCCAGCGATCCACGCAACGGCACGTCGAACACAAAGACCGCCAGTGCGGTTGCGCCAAGCGTGGATAGCATGCCGAGCGCAAAATAGGGCAAGAGCTTGCCGATCAGGATTTCCACGACCGATGCGGGCGTGGAGAGAACCGCTTCCATCGTGCCGCGTTCCCATTCGCGCGCGACCACGAGCGCGGTCAGCATGGTGCCAATGATGGTCATGACGATGGCGATGGCGCCAGGTACGAGCGAACGGCGGCTTTCCAGTTCGGCGTTGAACCAGTAGCGTGGCTCCAGTGTTACGCCTGCCTGGGGCGCCTCGACACCGAGGCCGCCCCGCCAGGTCTGCACGACGCCCTGCGCATAGTTAGTTACATAGTTGGCGGTATTGGGCTGCGAGCCGTCGGTTATGATCTGCACGAGAGGCTGGACCCCACGGTTGGCCAGGCGCTGCTCGAAATCCTGCGGAATCACCACAAAGCCGCGCAAGCTGCCGGAGACAACCCGGTCCGCGACCTCCCGCCGGTCATGGACGAAAGTGACATTCAGATAACGGGTGCCGGCGAATGCGGCGGCCAGTGAGTGTGCTGACGCGGATTGCGATTCCTGCACGACGCCGATCCGCACCGCGCGCACGTCCAGCGACACCGCATAGGCAAACAGAAACAACAGCACGACCGGAAGGACGAAAGCGATCAACAGCGTGGACGGATCACGCATTGCCTGCAGGCTTTCCTTAAGCACCAGAGCCCAAAGACGCTTTGGATCGAAGCGGCGCATGGCCTCAAGAGGCACTCGTTGTTCCGGGCGCGGTCCGTTCGAGCCGTTCATACTGTCGCCCCGCTGCGTGCCTCGTCAGCGAGATCTTCTGCTTCGACCAGATGAATGAACGCGTCCTCCATGGTCGGGTCCGGCTGGTGATCACTGACCGCGCCGCGCTTGAGAGCGTCCGGCGTGTCTAGCGCGATCAGCCGGGCGCGATAGAGCATCGCCACCCGATCGCAATATTCCGCCTCGTCCATAAAATGGGTGGTGACCATCACGGTCACACCCTTGCGGGCAAGCCCGTTGATATGGGTCCAGAATTCGCGCCTTGTGATGGGGTCGACGCCCGAAGTCGGCTCATCCAGGAACAGCACAGGCGGGCGATGCATCACCGCGCACGCCAGCGCCAGGCGTTGCTTATATCCAAGCGGCAATGAGTCCGGCGCCGCCGAGAGCCAGGGTTGCAGACCGAAGATGTCGATCATCTCCTCGATCCGGGCCTGCCGCGCGGCGCCTTTCAGGCCATATACGCCGGCGGAAAACTCCAGGTTCTGCCGCACGGATAACAAACCATAGAGCGAGAATTTCTGCGCCATGTAGCCAAGCTGGCCTTTGGCCGCGCCGGTCGCCCGGCGCAGGTCCAGCCCCACCACCTGCGCCTCGCCGCTGGTGGGTTTGAGGAGGCCGCACAGCATTTTGAAGGTGGTCGATTTGCCAGCGCCATTTGGCCCTAGCAGGCCGAAGATCTCGCCGCGGCGGACCTCGAAGCTCACATTGTCGGTGGCTGTGAAATCGCCAAAGCGCTTGGTCAGATCCCGGCAGGAAACGGCGACGTCTGAGGCAAGTTCGACCGGCGACAACCCTTCA
>CAZECZ010000200.1:0-7102 GCA_964510815.1 uncultured Aestuariivirga sp. | reverse complement strand
CTAGCGTCCGGCTCATCATGCCGTAACGTCATAAAGGGCTTCTCACGTGGCGACCTATCTGATCTCCGGGGATGAGACACAGGCCTATCTGTTGACCTCAGATGAGTCCCTGCTGGTCCGGCGCACCGGCAGTCTGATCGTAGCTGATACGCCGGCCATCGTGTCCAACGGCGACAACCTCCTGACCATCCGCGGCATCGCAAGATCTTCAGCGACGGAAACGGGCGTCGGCAATGGCATAGCAGTGGTGGACGGCTCGGCCATTGTCGATGTCGGCCTTCACGGCAGCATCGTCTCGGACCATCAAATTGGCCTGCTCGCCAGTGGCGGCCTGTGGCTGGACAATGACGGCATCGTCGCCGGCGCGGCGGCCGGTGTTGAAACCACGGGTCCCTGGGTGCGGATCAACAACGCCGGCACCATTCAGGGAACCGATTTTCAGGCCATCATCAGCTACACGCCGGATTTCAGGCTGGTGAATGCGGGAACGATCATAGGTAACGGCGGTATCTACTTCGGTGCGTATGACTCGATCGTGATCCACAACAGTGGCCTCATCGACGGCGGCATCACGGCCATCGAACTCCAACCGAACCACTACGGCGCAACCAGGACGATCAATTCGGGCCAGCTGATCGGCGATGTCGTTCTGGGAAGCGGCAACGACCTGTTCAACGGCAGCTTGGGCCAGCAAGCCATCATCGACGGCGGCGGCGGCGATGACCGCCTGGTCGGCGGCGCAGGCGAGGAAGATCTGCGCGGCGGCACCGGCGCGGATGTCCTGATCGGCGGTCTTGGAGACGATCATCTGGACGGCGGAGATGGAAACGACCGCCTTCGTGGCGGCGGCGGAAACGACGATCTGCTCGGCGGCGCCAATGCCGACACCTTCATTTTCGATCCCGGAGGTGGCACCGACACCATCGGCGACTTCGCCACCACCATTGACCGGATCAATCTGCGGCACTTCAATTTCGCAACGGCCGGCGACGCGATGGCCTTCGCATCGGTTCAGGGCGTGGATGTCGTGTTCAATTTCACCGGCGGTGAAACCCTCATCGTCGAGAATGCCGCAGCATCATTCAATTCGACGCTGGTGGACGATCTTCTCGTCTGATCGTCGCCTCGGCGACCGCCGTCAGATCAGAATGTCGTTCAGGATGTCCGTCGCGGCATGGGTCGAGAGATAGTCCGTCACGAAGATCCTGTTCCCGGCGCCCAGCCGGATGATCAGATCATCGCCGCTGTTGCTCAGCACGATGTCCGCCCGGTCTGTGAAATCATAGGCCCTGAGGTTGATCCGGTCATCGTCGGCACCGCCGGTGTCGGTGAAGTCGGTAATCCGGTCGACACCGGAATGCAGGCCAAAGGTGAAGAGATCGGCACCGGCATCGCCCGTCAGGCGGTCGTCGTCCTCGTTGCCGTTCAGCCTGTCATCCCCCTTGCCGCCACGCAGCACATCGTTGCCGCTGCCGCCTTGCAGCGTGTCGTCATCGTTGCCGCCCACCAGGATGTCATGGCCGGTCTGCCCCATGAGCTGGTCGTTACCGCCCCCGCCCACCAGGGTGTCGTTGCCGCCGCTGACGTTGACGAGTGAACCAGCCGTTTCACCCCAGAAGGTATCGTTGCCGCCGCCGCCGATCATGAGATCATCGCCGCCGGTGATGGTGTTCGACGTTGAACCCCGCACGAACACGTCTCCGGCCGCCTGGTCATCCTGATTGCCGCCCGTGATCTGGTCGTCGCCTCCGATGATGACGCCGTTGACGACGGTCGGGTCAATGCCCTGGACATCGCCCGCGCATGCGAGGTGGCCCGATGTCGTCATCACATCATCGCCTCCGACGATGTAGCCGCCCGTTCCGAGCATTACGAACACATCGCCGGCACCCGCGCCGAACGTGCCCAGCGTGATGGTGTCGTCTCCGCCGTAGACGGTGGCATAGGAGAAGCAATAATGCGCATCCCCGGCGGCGTAAGACGAGAGGCTGGTGGTCTTGCCGTTGTCGAGGGTGTCGTTGCCGCCATGAAGCGTACCGTCGGCGAGCACGGTGTCGGCGTCGCCGAACAGGGCGATGGCACGATCGGTCACGGCACTGATCAGTTGATCGTTGCCGCCATAATAGGTCGAGGGAAGGCGCAGATTGCGAAAATCGACACCCTCCAACAGGTAGACGTCGCCGATCAGGATGAAATTGTTGTCGGCGCCGATCATGAGGTCGTTGCCGCCGCCGTCGTTGAACCCGAGAATATCGGCACTGCTCCTGTAATCGTCGCCGAAGAACAGGCCGCTGCCGAGGCCGATGTCGACCTGTGCCATGCCGCTCAGAAGGAATGTATCATTGCCCTTCAGGATTTCGTTCCAGAACCCCTGCAAGCTGCCTTTCTGAATATTGGCGGCAATGAGTCCCTCGGTTCCGGTGATGACCAGGTCGCCATGGGTCGCAGCGCCATTGTCTCCACCCTTGTCCAGCGAGATCCGGTTGATGGTGCCGCCGCTCAACTCGCGGCTATCGCCGCTGCCGGAATAGGTCAGCCCGCTCCCGAAGATCGAAACCGTGTTGGTGGAGACAATGTCTGGCCGACCGGCAGTCCAGGAAAATTCGGTGGACGTCGCCACCAGGTTGCTCTGGAAATCGACAGTGCCGATGACGGCCATGTCGTAGCTGTCATTGGTCAGAATGCTCGTCGCGACCGTCACCATGCCAGTTACTCCCCAGCAAAGTTATTGAGGCCCCCGAGTGGGCGAGAATGCGCTGGGTTAACTTGCTTGGCAAGCGTCTCCTGCAAGCGCGAAACACCGCTTCGCTTGCAACCTGATTGTGCGAGTGATCAACGGCGGCCGGGCAATTCAGATCAGGATGTCGTCGAGGATGTCCGTCGCGGTGTGGGCCGCAAGATAGTCCATGACGATGACGCGATCGCCACCACCGAGCAGGATGACGAGGTCGTTGCCGCTGGAACTCAGTGTGATGTCGGAGCGATCGGCAAAGTCGAAGGCCTTGAGGTTGATCCGGTCGTCCTCGATGCCGCCGGTGTCGACGAAGTCGGTGATCCGGTCCACGCCGCAGTTCAAGCCAAAGGTGAAGAGATCGGCGCCGTCATCGCCCGTCAGCCGGTCATTGTCTTCATTGCCGTTGAGCTTGTCGGCGCCAGCACCACCGCGCAGCGTGTCCGCGCCCGTGCCGCCCTGCAGCGTGTCGTCGCCATCGCCGCCGACGAGCGCGTCATTGCCGGTCTGGCCGAACAGCTGGTCGTCCCCGCCGCCGCCGATCAGCGTATCGTTTCCACCACTGACGCCGTCGAGCGCATTGCCGCTCACCTCGCCCCATAGCCGGTCGTTTCCGTCATGGCCGACCAGCACGTCGTCACCGCCGGTGATGGTGTTGGACAGCGAGTGGCGGCCAAGAACGTCTCCGGCAATGAAGTCGTTCTGAAAACTGCCCGTAATCCTGTCGTTGCCGCCAATGACGACGCCGTTCGCAACCGTGGCGCTGATCGAGTAGATGTCGCCCGCACAACTCAGTCCGATCGAGCCTGTGATGACGTCGTCACCGCCGGTTATGTGGCCGCCGTTGCCCTGCATCACATGCACGTCACCAGACCCGCTGCCGCGCAGGTCCATCGTGTCGTTCCCGCCCATTACAAAGGAGCTGCCCACCGCCTGGAACACGTCGCCGGCTGCGATTGATTTGAAGCCGGCTGCGTTGGCGGCGTAGATTTCGTCGTCGCCGCCATAGACCCCGCCGTCGGAGAGCACCGCGAAGACATCGCCGAACAGCCGCACGGTATGGGTCGTGATGGCGCTGAACAACTTGTCGTTGCCGCCGTGATAGGTCGATGGAACATGGATCGAGCCGATGGATGCTCCCTGCACCAGGTAACAGTCGCCGATCAAAGTCATGTCGTTGTCGGCGCCGATCATCAGGTCATTGCCGCCAGTGTCGGCACCTGGCGGCATGTTGAACGAGAATAGGGGTGCGGTGTAGTCATCGCCGTAGAACGTGCTGGGGCGGGCGCCGATATCGGCTTCGCCCAGACCGGTCAGGTTGAACGTATCGTCACCCTTCAGGATTTCGTCCCAGAAAGCTTCCGTACTCGTCTTCTTGATGTTGGCGGCATCCAGTCCCTCCGTACCGGTAATGACGATATCGCCATTGCTGGCCGACCCATTGTCGCCCCGGATATCGATCGAGATACGGGAGATCGTGCCTCCGCTCAACTCGCGGGCATCGCCGGTGCCTGAATAGGTCAGACCCGTGCCCTGGATCGTGACCGAATTCGTCACGCTGATGTCGGACCGGCCGGACGTCCATGAGAACGCGGTGCTCGTAGCCGACAATCCGCCGATGAACTCGACGGTCCCCGGATCGGTCATGTCGACATTCTTGTTGGTAAGGATCGTTGTGGTAATCGCAACCATGCCAGTTACTCCTCGGTGGATACTGGTCAACCGCCCCTCACCAACATACTGCGCCGTCGAAGCCCGATTGGCAAGAAATGGGACCTTCACGCTTTTCACTGGCGCGTGGCGACGAATCAACTGGCGCGTGCTTTAAGGCGTTATCGAAATCCGCCAGAGTTTCCGTATGACCTCCACGACGTCCTACAAGCGCATCCTCCTCAAGGTCTCGGGCGAGGTCCTCATGGGGGATCAGCCCTTCGGTATCGATCTCGAAACGGTGGGGCGGGTGGCCGACGAGGTGATCGCCAGCGCCGCCACCGGCACCCAGATTGCCCTGGTCATTGGCGGCGGAAACATCTTCCGCGGCCTGGCTGGCGCGGCCAAGGGCATGGACCGGGTGTCGGCCGACCACATGGGCATCATGGCGACGGTCATGAATGCGCTGGCCATGCAGGGTGTGCTCAACCGCAAGGGTGTCGATGCCCGGGTACTCTCTGCCATCGCCATGCCGACCGTGTGCGAGACCTATTCGCGCGCCAAGGGCATTCATCATCTGGAGCAGGGGCGCATCGTCATCTGTGCCGCTGGCACCGGGCTTCCCTTTTTCACCACCGATACCGGCGCCGCCCTGCGTGCCGCCGAATTGCAGTGCGATGCCTTGTTCAAGGGCACCAGCGTCGATGGCGTCTACACCGCCGATCCCAAGCGCGATCCGTCGGCCACACGCTATGACACCGTCACCTTCGGCGAGATTCTGGCAAGGGATCTCAGGATCATGGACCCTGCCGCCATTGCCCTTGCGCGCGATAACGGGATTCCGGTAGTGGTGTTCTCCATCAGGAAGCCCGGGGCCGTCTGCGAGGTGCTTGCCGGACGCGGCCTCTACACGACCGTGACGAAGGAGTAATCCCATGGCCCAGCCGCAACCCTACGACGCCCAGGACATCAAGCGCCGCATGCATGGCGCAGCAGAATCGCTCAGGCATGATTTCGGCGGCCTGCGCACCGGCCGCGCCTCGGCCACCTTGCTGGAGCCGATCCACGTCGATGCCTATGGCGCCAATATGCCCTTGAACCAGGTCGGCTCCGTCACCGTGCCGGAGCCCCGGATGCTGCAGATCAATGTGTGGGACCGTGGGCTGGTGATTGCGGTCGAGAAGGCCATCCGCGCTTCCAACCTGGGCCTCAATCCCCAGTCGGAAGGCCAGGTCATCCGTCTGCGCATGCCCGATCTGACACAGGAACGCCGCAAGGAACTGGTAAAGGTTGCCCATCAATATGCCGAAAAGGCCCGGGTTGCGGTGAGGAACGTACGCCGCGACGGCATGGAGCAGCTCAAGGCTTTGGAGAAGGCCCACCTCATGAGTGAGGATGACCACAAGAAGAAGGCCGAAGAGGTCCAGAAGATGACGGACGAGGCGATCAAGGAGATCGACGAGAGCTTGAAGCACAAAGAAGCCGAAATCATGCAGGTCTGAGGTAGCGATCGTCATGTCTTCAAGCGGTTCCCGCAACGGCGTGCCACGACACGTTGCCATCATCATGGATGGCAATGGCCGGTGGGCGTCCAGGCGTGGCCTGCCGCGCTCTGCAGGTCACAGGCAAGGCGTGGAGGCACTGCGCCAGGCGGTCCGGACGGCCGCCGACATGGGCATCGAAATTCTCACCCTCTATTCTTTCAGCACCGAGAACTGGACCAGGCCCGCCGCCGAGGTCACATTCCTGCTCGAACTGTTGCGCCGGTTCATCCGCACCGACGTGGCCGACCTCCATGCCGCCGGTGTCCGCATCATGGTGATCGGCGACCGTGCCAGCCTCGAACCCGGCATCGTCTCGATGTTCGAGGAGGCGGAGGCGCTGACCCGCGAGAACACCGGCCTCAAGCTTGTCATCGCATTCAACTACGGCAGCCGGCAGGAAATCACCCGGGCCGTCCAGGTCATCGCCCGCAAGGTGGCCGAAGGCAAGATCGATCCCGACGACATCACGCCGGCCGTGATTTCCAATCATCTCGATACGGCAGGGCTGCCGGACCCCGATCTCCTGATCCGCACCAGCGGCGAACAGCGCCTGTCCAATTACCTCCTGTGGCAATGTGCCTACACCGAATTCATCTTCGTTCCGGAGTTGTGGCCAGAATTCAACGCCGAGATCTTCCGCGGCGCCATTGAATCCTACCAGTCGCGCGACCGGCGCTACGGCGGCATCAAGGCCCAGACGGCCTGATGTCAGCCGATCAGCCAACGGCTGCGGGCACCAAATGGTCTGACCTGGGTGTCCGCGCTGTCTCTGCCATAATCCTCATTCCAGCCGTGCTGGCCGATGTCTGGGTCGGCGGCATCTGGTTCAACCTGTTTGCCGCTCTGATCGGCGTGCTGATGGCGCTTGAATGGGTGACCATCGTCCACCGGGAGGATCCAGCCCAGTTCGCTCTCCATGCCGCAGCGGCGATGGCCGGGGCCTTGTTGCCGTTCGACGCCGGAATTGGCGCCGCCTTGGCCGCCATCGCTGTTCTGACGGCCATTTCCGTTGTCCTGGCCGCGCGGAGCGGCGAGGGCATGTGGCGCTTTCTTGGTGTACCCTATGTCAGCCTGCCGGCCGTGGCGCTGGTGCTGCTCCGGCATGACCCGGAATGGGGCATCACGGCCATCGTGTGGGTCATGGTGGCGGTCTGGGCGGCCGATTCTCTGGCCTATT
>CAZECZ010000199.1:0-7136 GCA_964510815.1 uncultured Aestuariivirga sp. | reverse complement strand
GCCTGTTTCGATACGCTCGACGTGGCCGCCTTTCCCGAGAGCACCTTTCCGGTTGTCGTCAGCCTTCATGCGACCAAGACCATGAGCACGGCGGAGGGCGGCTTGGTGCTCTGTGCCGATGGGCAGCAGGCGAAGGCGATCACCCGGGCACTCAATTTCGGCTTCTTCGACAGCCGCGAGAGCGTCGGTCCCAGCAGCAACGGAAAGCTCAGCGAGTATCATGCAGCCGTTGGACTCGCCGACCTCGACGGTTGGCCCGGGAAGCGGCGGGGCTTCATGGAGGCGGCCAAGGCCTATGCGAGAACCGCGGCCAGGTTGGGGCTGGCAGACCGGATCATCGTGAATACGGAGCACGCCTGTCCTTACGCGCACTATCTGGCGCCAGACGCAGAGACGGCCAGACGCGTCGTCACACGGCTGGAGGCGGCAAGCATCGAAACCCGCCGGTGGTATCTGGACGGGCTGCACCGCCATCCGGCCTTCCGCGACTGCCCCGGAACGGCAACCCCGGTGACCGATGATCTCGCCCCCAGAGTGATCGGACTTCCCTTCGCCTGCGATCTGCGGGAGGACACGATCGGGCACATCCTGCAGGTGATCGCCGGGACCTGATCCAGATTGCTTGTGCCGGCCGTCAGGCCTTGATGCCGCGATACATGCCGATGTTGTGAGCCTCGAAGAGGCCCGCCGAACGGTCATAAGCGGCGCGAAGTCCGGCCTTGGCGATGGCAGACATGTATTCCTCATGCGTGAACAGCCCAAGCTCCTCGCGCTCGATGAAGTGCTCGATGCCATCCGCCGTGCCGACGAGATAGTGGATGTCGTAGACCGAGAGCCGGCCCTCGCGCCGGGCGACGAACATGCGGGCAATCTTGCGGTCAGGTTCTTCGACATATTCGGAGGTCAACCGCTGTTCCCAGAAATTTTCTGGATAGACCCATGGCTCGAACAGCAGCACGCCGCCGGGATTGAGATGGCGGGCCATGGACGCGACCGCGCGCTCCAGATTGTCAAGCGTACCGGAATAGGCGATGGCAAGGAACAGGCAGGTGATCACGTCGAAGCGCCGCCCGAGATCGAAGTCGATCATGTTGGCCTTGTGAATGGGAACATCCGGGCAGCGCTTGCGGGCAATCTCGATGAAGCCGTCGGCCAGGTCCAACCCCTCGCACTGGAATGTCCCCTGCAGGTTCTCGAGATATTTGCCGGACCCGCAGCCGACATCCAGCAAGGTGCGGGCCTGCGGATTGACGTCACGGATCTGCGCCGTCAGACGCCTGGCACCCGCGGCATAATCTGCCCCGGTAATATAGCTGTCATAGATGAAGGTGGAGCGTTCATAGGTGCCGTAGGTTCTTGTCGTGCTGCCGGTCATGGTAATTGCCACTTACACAAGTCCCAGTGCACTGGCGACGAGCCACTGGAAGCGGTGGACGGCCTCCTCGCTCGTCTCGCCATGCTCGGGATCATAGGAAAAACGTCCTTGGCCGTAGCAGAGGGACTCTATGTTGTTTTGCACCGCTTCCATGGCCTCCCGGTCTTCGGGAGCGAGATTGAGATCACCATAGCCCCGTGGTTCGAACAACGGCTCTCCGGGGAGGCCGAAGCGGTCAGTGCGGGCAGTTCCGGTTTGCGCGATATCGATGGGCACCTGCGAACCGATGGTGAAGCCGTGGGCGCCGCCCGGCATCATCTCAATGAAGGTGTTCGGCCACAGCCACCAGAAGCGGTATGTCTTGTTGCGGGCGCTGGCCGGGATGAGGCCGGGGTTGGCTGGCTCGCCCTTCAGCGTGGCCCAGTAATCATGGGCCCGGACCTTGAACTGCTCCATGTGCATCAGTTGCCGAAATGAGGGATGGACGGGGCGGCAGTGGTAGCATTCCAGGCAATTGTCCATCACGATCTTCCAGTTCGCCTTGATGATGGCATTCGCCGGCGGAATGCGGCCATCTCCTGCCGGTTGCCGCTCGACGCGTTCCATGCCGTCGAAATCTGCGATCTCGGTCCGCAACTCATCCTCCAGCCCGGCGCTGAATTGGCTGAGCGGCGGGGCTTCGGCGTCGAGATTGAAGAACACAAGCTTGCCGCACAGCAGCTCGACGCGAATGGACCTCAGTGTGAATTGCGCCGGGTCGAAACCGGGCCGCTGTTCGAGGCCGCGGGCGGAACGCAACCGGCCATCCGTCCCATAGGTCCAGGCATGATAGGGACAGACGATGGCCGACGCCCTGCCGCAGCCCGTGAGGAGATGATGGGCACGGTGCCGGCAGACATTGTGGAAGCCGCGCAGCGTGCCGTCCGTTCCCCTCACGATGGCAATCTTCTGTCCCAGGATCTCTGCCGTCAGATAGTCGCCCGGTTCGCGGAGGTCGCCGATCCAACCGGCGTAGAGCCAGGACTTGAAGAAGATCTCATGTTTTTCGCGCTCGAACAGGACCGGGTCGGTGTAGGCCCATCCCGGCAGGGTGGGGGACGTTTCGGGATCGGTCGTGAGAGGCTGGATTGGCGGGTGCGTCATCAGATCAGTCTTGTCGTACACGGGCGGGTTGGATCATGGATGGCCCGTGAGCGATGCTCAACGGAATTCTCCGGCGCGATACGCAGGGAAATAGTCCGTCTCCGGCGGCGCCAATTGGCTCGACAGCGCGTCATATTTCTGGGTGTCGAAAATGTGGCCGCAGAGATAGGTCATGCGGGTGCCGCTCGACCAGCCGCGCTTGAACCGGGCAAGCCCGTCATCTTCTTTGCCATGGGCCCCGGCGCGGCCGCCAATCGACATGTGCTGAAAACCCGCCTCGCGGTAGTGGGTAATGACGGCCTCGACCAGCGGGTAGGACGCACTTCGCCGGTAGCCCTCTTCGTCATAGGCTCCGAGATGGAAACAGGCGAAGGGGTGCATTTCCATGACGGCGATCATGCCGATGGTCCGTCCCGCGCAATGGGCCCTGAACAACCTCAATCCGGGAACCGCGAATTGCCGCTGCAGCGATTGTGCGCTCATGAGGTTGGCGCCGCTGATCCCGTGCCTTTCCGTGAGCACGGCGTAGAGGCGCAGCCAGTCCTCGACATGGGCCGTCGGATCGCTGCACAGTTCGGTTTGCACCGTCTTCCGGGCGTGTCTGGCGCAGCCGAGGTGGTGCGGGTCGGCAATGCTCTCCAAGGGTTGTGCCAGGTCGATGACGAAATGCGGCTTGTAGGGCCGCACGAATGTCCGGAACGCTTGTCCCAGCTCAGCTTCGCTCGTGTCGGCGAAGGGGCCGGTGACGGCAACGAGGCTGACGAGTGGATCGGACAGGTTCGCGAGATCTGCCGCGAGATCCCGCCACGACCGACATGTCAGGAAGGGATAGGGCGCCATGGCATCGCGCGCGGTCTGGCCCGGAACGTCGCGCACGATGATCCGACCCCCCGATTTCGGCAACTCGACCACGCGCCCGCCGTCCGCCATCGCAGCGGCGTAGAGGCTGTTGCCATAGCCCGTCATCCGAGGGTCACTGAGTGAGGCGCGCGTCAAATCGGTAATGCGCTCCCGGCCGTCCGGCTGACTGGTCATCGATCTCACACCTCAGCCCGGCGCGGTCGGCCGCTTCGGCAATGTGCTGGGGATGCCACCATGTGCCCAGGCGGTCGCGTCCGGTTCTCCGATACTCCTCATAGGCCTGGCGTTTTTCGGGGGTGTCCAAAAATGCAGTCTTGCGCCGTGCGTCCAGAATGCCGCCGATGAAAATGACGGCGTCCCTCGTCGCTTTCGACTGCATGCAATCGAGCAGCGGCGCGAGATCAGGGATGTCGAGGTGCTGCAAGGCGGCGTACATGAGGATACGCGAAAAGTGGTCCGGCGGCGCCAAATCCAATTCACAGAGCGCACGCACGTCGCCCAACAGATAGCGGATCTTCGCATGGGCATGGTGCCGCCGCGCGATATCGAAGAGGGTCTCCGAAAAATCGACGCCGACCGCCAGCCGGCAATGCTCCACCAGGCAATGGGTCACGACGCCATTGCCGCAACAGAGGTCGAGAAGATCGTCGCTGGCGCCAAGATCGAGGCCAAGGCGGATGGAGCCGAGCATGGCTCCGAATTCGGCCGCGCTGTAGGGCACGCCGCCGACCGTGTGGCCGGTCTGGATCAGGAAGTCCGTCTCACCGGCGGTGGCCGGATAGTCGGTCCAGAATTTGTGCCAATCCATCATCGCCCGACCTCAACCATCGTCTACGGCGATGATACCGCTGGCCGCGAGGTTTGGCACGTCCGCGTCGGGGATGAATTGCTGCAGGTATTCCTCGTGCAGCCGGTCTTGCGCGGCGAGCCTGATCCATCGCCGGAGCTGCCATCCGTAGAGCGGGTCGAGATTCGGGTTGGCGGCAAAATCGATCGCGGCCATGCCGATCTTGCGTTCGAAATCCGCGAACGTCCGCATGGGCCGATGCTGGAGATAGGCCTGTTCCTGCGCCAGATTATGAGTTCCCGATTTGACCGCTGCGCGGTGGTCACCCGATCCGATCGCCGTCGTGCCGGCGACGCGCAGGAACACCTTGCCCTTGATGAAGGTGAAGATCCACGGCGGCGCCAGAACGTCGGCATTCATGTCGTTGGGCAGTTGGCGCTTTGTCCGTTGGAGGATGCGAAGGTTAAGGTGGCGAAGGGGATCGCTCTGGCCGCCTGCGGCCCAGGACTGGCGGCCCGTCATGTTGAAGCGCGGGACGATCAGCGCGTCGGCCGCGTGGTCCGTCAGGTCTTTGAGACTGGTGCCCGGAGCGAGCGTCAGGAACTCGTCGGGATCGCAAAACAGGCAGCGCGCGTCGGACGCCAGTTGTTGCCGTGCTACCTCAAGCAGGATCGCTGAAGAATCGAGACCGGCGATGCCGGGGTAGGGGATGCGTTTCACGACGCCCTGGTACTTCTGCGAGGACAGAACATCCCGGGTGCCGTCAGTGGAATCGAAATCCATCACCAGCACGCAATCGAAACCGGCGCGCAGGTGATGATCGAGGAACGGCGCGACCAGGTCAGCAGTGTTCCAGGTGGTTGTCGCAATCGCGTGCATGTCAGACTTCTGTAAGAAGACAGCTCGTGAGCGCGCCCTCAAACCCGTTGCAAATCAGTCTGATATTGGCAAGGCTGCGGTGATGCAAGCCCAATTCAGCCTGGGCGGCGGCGCCATGATTTGAGAGGAATGCGCTTGAAGATCGACTTCGACCGGCTCATCTGCAGGTCCGTGCTGGACCGGGCGGATCGGCGCCTGCTTCACGTGCCGGAGGCGGGGCTGGATGCCGGCATCGACCTTCCCCTGGCCACATGTCCCGACGTGCTCTACCTGCCGGACGTGCTGGACCATGGCCAAGGCCTGTGCGTGGCCGATGGCGGCGTGGTGCCGCTGGAGAGCATTCTCGATTCGTGGACGCTCGACTTCGTGTGCGCGAAACGCCAGTCCAATCCGGCGCTCGGGCCGCTCTATCGCGGGGACTTCGAGGTGGCACATGCGGAACAGACGGTTTCGATTCTCGGCAACGTGTTCTCGCGCAACTTCGCCCATTGGACGGAGGAACTGCTGAAGGTGGTGGTGCTCGAGGCGTTTGACGCCGGGTGTCACTACGTGCTGTCCGGCCTTCCGGGCTTTGCGCGTGAATTCCTGGGATTGCTCGGCATCGCGCCCCAACGCATTGTTTCGCCGGAGACACCGGTGGTCTATGACGCCGCCTTGTTCACGCCGGCTGTCTCCCATGAAAACATCTGCAGCCATCCGCAGGTGGCGCAACTGCTGCGCCACCGCCTGCTTGCGCCGCTCGAGGGGCGTCGCAGTGCCCATGCGCCTCGTCTGTGGCTCGAGCGCGGCGAGATGGTGCGCAATGGCGGCGTCACGCTCAATCGCGAGGATGTCCATGCTCTTGTCCGCTGCCATGGCTTCGAGGTCCTCGACATGGCGACCCTGCCGCTCGACCAGCAACTGTTGGCCATGCGCGATGCCGAGGCGATTGCCGGTCCCCATGGTGCCCAGTTCGCCCATGTGATGTTTATGCCGCCGCGCTCGAAGGTGGTGGAGTGCTTCGCCCCCGGCCATGTCAATCCCTCGGTGCTGCAGATCTGCCGGCTGCTTGGCCACTCTTATCATCAGGTGGTTGGCCGCTCCCACAAGATCGGCACACAGACGCGGGTGCGCGATCTCATGGTGGATTGCGAGCATCTGGCGCTGGTGTTGGACGATCTCTTCGGCGGGCTTTCCCCACGCGTGCCGCCGGTTCGCGGCGCCACCTAGTTCGTCACGGTGTCCAGGCGTTGCACCGCTGGATGACTTCATCGATGTGGGATTCCGGCATGCCTGGATAGAGCGGCAGGCTGATGGAGGTGTCGTGAATGTGTTCCGTCAGCGGATAGGATCTCTCGCGCCATTCCGCATAGGCCGGCTGCCGGTGCGGGGGAACCGGGTAATGCACCAGCGTGCCGATGCCATGTTCAGCGAGGTATCTCTGAAACGCATGCCGCCGCGTCGTGCGGACCACGAAGAGATGCCAGACGTGAGACGCTTCGTTTCTCTCGGGCGGTAGCTGCGGCAGGATCAGATGGGGATTGTCGATTTCGCGGACATAGCGATCGGCAATCGTGCGGCGGCGCGCGTTGTCGGCATCCAGCCCCTGCAGTTTCACGGACAACACGGCCGCCTGCAATTCGTCGAGCCGGCTGTTCACGCCCTTGAGCCGGTTGTGATACTTGGTCTCGCTGCCGTAGTTCCGGAGCGCACGAATGGTATCCGCAAGTGCGGCGTCGTTCGTGGTCACCGCGCCTGCATCACCCAGCGCGCCGAGGTTCTTGGTGGGGTAGAAGCTGAAGCCGGCGGCATCGCCAAGCGTGCCGGCCTTGCGGTCCTGCCACATGGCGCCCGCGGCCTGGGCGCAATCCTCGATGATCAGCAATCCGTGCCGGTCGGCGATCTTCCGGATGTCTTCGTCATATGCGATCCGCCCGTAGAGGTGAACGAGCATCATGGCCTTTGCTCTGCCAGTGATCGCGGCTTCGATCATGGCCGGATCGATGTTGCAGGTCGCCGGATCAGGTTCGACGGGGACAGGCGCAAGGCCACTGTGCGACACCGCAAGGATACTGGCGATATAAGTGTTGGCGGGCACGATAACCTCGTCAC
>CAZECZ010000198.1:0-7148 GCA_964510815.1 uncultured Aestuariivirga sp. | reverse complement strand
AATTTGAATCAGCTTTCAGCCGATTTGCCTACCGTTTATGAGTATGCGACCTAGTCGGCGGGTTCACCAATGCGTGGTACCAGACCATGGACCGTGAACCGTTCGAGCCGGTGTTGAACAGTGGAGGCGACGACGACGAGGTCGGACCGCGTTGGCGTCTTGAGGCCGACAAGTACGGCCAGGATCTGCCCTCGGTTCCTATTCCCGCTGACCCGAGCCTGCCTCCGCCTCCGACCAAAGACCAAGTCAAGTATGAGGCCGGCGAAGAGACCCAGGCGGTCATCAACCTGATGGACTGGGACGGAATCTCACCGCTGACCACGAACATGGGCTGGTTGAATGCGGTAGATGGGCGCCATCGCGTTGCGATTGTATCGCATTGGAGTGACCTCTTCTACGCGCCGTCTCCGCTTCAGGCCGGTCTTGGTCACAAAGGACTTGGATAATGCCCACACCTTGACCGCCATCAATCCGCGCGCCGTGCTGTGTCGCCGCTTTGAGCCGATGGACTCTCCGATCAATTGGCCAGGCGGGGGTCATTTGCTTGCGCAAGGAAGAACGAGAAAAGTGAGAAGAGGATCGGTGCTCCCAAGGTCTCTTCGTGGAGTCTTGCAATGATGTTCAAGGGCGTCACTGCGAGGCGATGGGCCAAGCCGCGTGGGACGTTGATCGCTTGATGTGCGTGCCGTAATATCCTGTGGGCGCTTCCCCCTCAAGTGGGACCGGTTTTGTCATGGACGGGCATGGACGCATCGAAAGACTTCTGAAGCAGGACCGTCTGGTGGTGCTCGTGGCCTTGGGCGCCGTGGTGCTGGTGAGTTGGGCCTATATCCTGTCAGGTGCGGGCTTGGGGATGTCCGCCTTCGAGATGAGCTCACTTCAGATGGCGTTTGGCCCCGCGGACAAGCTGCCGGGGGCGGGCATGGCCATGGCGATGCCGTGGACCTTGGGTTATGCGGTGCTGATGTTCTTCATGTGGTGGATCATGATGATCGCCATGATGTTGCCCAGTGCCGCGCCAACCGTACTTCTCTATGCGCTGGTCAATCGCAAGTCGGCCGCACGTCCTGGCGGACAGACGCGGCCTTGGTCTGCCGGCGCCTTCACGGGCGGATATTTGGCGGCATGGGCTGCTTTCAGCGTTATCGCCGTCAACCTCCAGTGGACCTTGGAACGCATTGGCCTGCTGTCGCCGATGATGTTCAATACGACCAGCCGGGTCTTGGCCGGCATCATTCTTCTGCTCGCTGGCATCTATCAGCTTTCACCGCTCAAGACCGCCTGCCTCGCGCATTGCCGTGGCCCTGTCCAGTTCCTCGCGCAAGGCTGGCGGCCAGGTGTAAGCGGTGCCTTCGCAATGGGCCTGCATCACGGTGCCTATTGCCTGGGCTGCTGTTGGGGACTGATGGCAATCCTGTTCTTTGGCGGTATCATGAATCTTTACTGGATCACCGGACTTGCGGTCATCGTGTTCATCGAGAAGCTTGCGCCGGCAGGCTTGCGGTTCGGCAAGATTCTGGGCGCCGGGCTCATGGCCTGGGGCGTATGGTTCCTCGTTTCGGCTCTTTAGACGGCTTCGCAACGCACTGGAGGACACAATCGATGGCCTACACAAACTGGATGATCCGCACCAACCAGATCGGCGCCTGCAGTTGTGATTATGGTTGTCCATGTGAGTTCAACGCGCCGCCGACCCGGCTTCCGTGTGAAGGCGTGATGGCGATGGACATCACCGAGGGGTTCTTCGGTGATGTCCGCCTCGATGGGCTGCGAGTGGCCGGCGCCTATCGCTGGCCAGGACCGGTCCATGAAGGTAATGGCACGTGGTGGTCGGTCATCGACCGGCGGGCCAACGCGCAACAGGTGGACGCCCTGTTCACCATCCTTGGCGGCAAGGAGCAGGAACCCACGACAGGGTTCGCCATTTACGGCTCGACGATTGCCAACGAGCCCGACCCTGCATTTGCCGACATTGAGTTCGAACTCGACCTTGAAAAGCGCACAGGCCGTTTCGCTGTGAACAATATCCTGGAAGCCGATGTCAGGCCGATCCGCAATCCCGTCACCGGAGAAGATCATCATATCGCCATTCGGCCCCATCGCGGATTTGAGTTTCGCGAAGCGGAGATGGCGAGTGCGGACTTCTGGAGCAAGGGTGAACTGGTCCAGAATCACGATGGCCGCTTCGCGGCGCTGAGCTTCGTGACCTATGGCCCATATGGAATTATTCCCGACGAAAGCTTTCCACAAAGAAGGGCCTGAGGACGGGCTACACTAGCCGTGGACATAGGTTCCCGGCGCCGGACCGAGGTTTGGCTCCGCACCTTGTTCTGGTGGCGCGACGCGTTCGGCCGATGACTTGGACACCAGCCAGCCGGACCATGCCGGCCACCATGATCCTTCCCGGGATTCCGCATGCGATAGCCATGAGTCGGGATCGACATATTTTTCGCCGTGATACGCCGTGCCGATGTGGAACGCGCGATGCGGGTGGCCCGGTTCGCTCACGATACCTGCGTTGTGGCCGCCAGAGGTCAGGACAGATGTCACATCCGTGTCCGCAAACAGCTTGAACTTGTAGACCGAGCGCCATGGCGCGATGTGGTCCTTCTCGGTGCCGACGAGGAAGACAGGCGCATCAATATCGCGCAATGCGATCACCCGGCCTTCGACGGCGAAGCGGCCCGCGGTCAGGCGATTTTCCAGGAACAGGCTGCGGAGATATTGCGCATGCATGAGGTAGGGCATGCGCGTCTGATCGGCATTCCAGGCCATGAGATCGGTCATCTTGTCGCGTTCGCCCAGCACATATTCGCGGATGAAGCGCGACCACACCAGTTCGTTGGTCCGCAGGATGCGGAAGGCACCGGCCATCTGGTGGGTATCCAGCACGCCCTGATCCCACATCATGTCTTCGAGGAATGCCACCTGGCTTTCGTCGACGAACAACATCAACTCGCCAGCCTCGGAGAAATCGGTTTGCGCGGCCAGAAGCGTCATCGAGCGCAACCGCTTGTCGCCGTCGCGCGCCATCGTTGCCGCTGCAATGGCCAGTATGGTGCCGCCAAGGCAGTAGCCGCAGGCATGGATGCCGCGATCAGGCATGAGACGCGCGATTTCGTCGAGTGCCGCCATCACGCCATGGGTGCGGTAGCCGTCAAAGCTGAGGTCGCGGTCCGCAGGCGTGGGATTGCGCCAGCTGATCATGAACACGGTATGACCGCGCTCGACCAGGAAACGCACCATCGAGTTGTGTGACGACAGATCGAGGATGTAATATTTCATGATCCATGCCGGCACGATCAGCAGTGGTTCGGCGTAGACGGTCTCCGTCGTGGGGGCGTATCGGATGAGTTCAATCAGGTCGTTGCGATAGACGACGGTTCCGGGTGTCACGGCCACGGTCTCACCAACCCTGAACGCCTCGGCACCGGCGGGCGGACGGCCTTCGGCCTGACGCGCGAGGTCCTCAAGGGCATTGTTGAGACCGCGCACAAGGTTCTGGCCTCCTTCGGAGAGCGTCCGCCGCCACAGATCCGGATTGACGAGCGGATTGTTCTGCGGCGCGAAGGCATCGAGGAATTGCTGTGTCATGAAGGCCACGCGCGTCCGGTCGATCGCTTCCATTCCGCGCGGCGCTGCGGTAGCCAGCATGGCTGCATCGGCGAGTGACTGATGCCATTGGCGGACAAGGTCCATGGGCAGTTCCGACCACATGTCATCCTGCTCGAAACCCGACCAGCCATTGGAAGGGAAGGGCACATCAGGCTTTTCCCCGGCCAGGCGCGCCGCGGCATAGAGCCAGAGTCTGCGGGCATTTTCCGCAACTCGCATCGCGACATCCATCTGCGAGCCCGGCGAAATGGCAAAGTGTATGGCCCAGTCGATGTAGGCTGCAGCCAAGGCGTAGGGTGATATCCCCTGTGTCAGCCGCGCCCAGGCCGCGCGTTGACTCCGGTCGAGCGTTTCAAAGTGGCGGTCCGGGAGATTGTGCATTCGTTGTTGTCCATGTTGGATCAGCCTGAACGGCTCGTCACTTCGTCACCCTATTCCCCGATGATGATCATAGCATGAACACGCTCGCCATCACACAAGCCGATCACCTCTGCCAAGCGAAACGCAGAACCACGAACCATGACCGCCTTGATCCTGCATCATGCAGGAGATAGGCTGCTTCTGTCGCCTGATGAATATAGCGCTCTCGACAGAGGCGGCTGGACACATGGTCTTCTGCCGGGCATGCGGCAGAGCCCGTATCGCGACATTGCTGAGAAAGAGGGAGTCTCAACATGACTGCACCGTCTCAAGCTTCCAGTTCCGCAGTTGGTCTATCCAACTACTACAACGCGTCATTGCTGCGGAATGACCGGTGGACGGACCTCAAGAATATCGCCAAGCAGATCCAGCATGCCACGCGTGAGCGGGACCGTCTTCGCTTGGCGGAAGAGGCCCACCGCATCCTTGATCAACTCTCACCCATCGAAGTCTATTGGGCGTTCCCTGGACGGCTGGGCCTGGCGCGTCTGACCGACCTGCTCGACCAGGAGCAGTTCAGTGCATTTTCGCGGACCGTGACAGATGTGACGCGTGCCCTGCTGTCGGGCGGTTATCGCCGGCGGCCTCTCGAAGAGGACATGCGGTCAGAGCGCATGGTCGATGGCAATGGCGAGGGCGGAGCATGCGAGAGGGAGGAGACACGTCCCTATTTTGAGGTGCTGATTGTCGATCCTCTCAATGCCGAGCAGGAAGAGCAACAACGCAGAGCCTTTGCGGCCATGCGACGCCAGGACGACCGTTACGTCTACGTCCCTGTCGTCGTGCCCTCGTTCGAAGATGCGCTGATTGCAGTTCTCTTCAACTACAACATACAGGCCATCGTGGTGCGGCCCGACATCGAATTCCGCTCGCAGAACCGGCTGCGAATCCTGCAGCGCTATCTGAAGCGGTTGGGGGACGAGGAGATCGGAGACATCGAAACCGAGGACTATGGCCCGGAACTTTGCCGGCTTCTGCGCCGGGTCCGGCCGGAACCGGACGTGTTTCTTGTCACCGATCGATCGGTCGAGGAAATCGCCGGGCGCGACCTCGGTGCATGCCGCCGCGTCTTCTACAATCGGGAAGACTATCTCGAGCTCCACCTCAACATCCTGCGGTCTGTGGGACAACGCGCCGAAACGCCATTCTTCACGGCTTTGAAGGATTACTCCCGGCAGCCCACGGGCGTCTTTCACGCCATGCCGATCAGCCGCGGCAAGTCGGTTTCGCGCTCCAACTGGATCCGCGATATGGCGGACTTCTATGGCATGAATATCTTCCTTGCGGAGACATCGGCTACATCTGGCGGCCTCGATTCCCTGCTCGAACCGCAGGGACCCATCAAGAAGGCGCAGCAGCTTGCAGCGCGTGCCTTCGGATCACGCCAGACGTTCTTTGCCACCAACGGCACGTCAACGTGCAACAAGATCGTCGTGCAAGCCATCGTGCGGCCGGGCGATATCGTGCTCGTGGACCGCGATTGTCACAAATCCCATCATTATGGAATGGTGCTGGCGGGCGCCGAGGTGGTCTACCTCGATAGTTACCCGCTGTCGCAATACTCGATGTATGGCGCAGTACCACTCCGAGAAGTGAAGCACCGGCTGCTGGAACTGAAGGCTGCCGGAAAGCTCGACCGCGTTCGTATGCTGCTGCTCACCAACTGTACGTTCGACGGCATCGTTTACAACGTGGAACGAGTGATGGAGGAATGCCTGGCGATCAAGCCGGATCTTGTCTTCCTGTGGGACGAGGCATGGTTTGCATTTGCCCGGTTCGGCCCCACCTACCGCCAGCGCACGGCCATGCATGCGGCAGAGACTTTGCGCGAACGGATGCGTGATGCCGACTATGCCGCAACTTACAAGGACCACAAGGCTGCCATCAAGGGGAAGAAGCCGCAGGAGCTGTTGGACACGCGGCTCTATCCGGATCCGGAGAAGGCCCGGGTGCGGGTCTATTCGACCCAGTCGACGCACAAGACCCTGACATCACTTCGCCAAGGATCGATGATTCACGTCCACGATCAGGACTTCAAGGGCGAAGTCGAGCAGGCGTTCCATGAAGCCTATATGACGCACACGTCGACATCGCCCAATTATCAGATCATCGCATCCCTCGACGTGGGGCGGAAGCAAGTCGAGCTTGAAGGATTTGAACTGGTTCAGAAGCAAGTCGAAACGGCAATGGCGATGCGGAAGGCGATTGCCTCCCATCCTTTGCTGAAGAAGTATTTCACGGTCCTGTCGGTGAAGGACATGATTCCGTCCGCGTTCCGCGAGTCGGGGATCGAGAGCTACTGGGATCCCGAACAGGGCTGGAATGACATCTGGGATGCCTGGGCGCAGGATGAATTCGCACTCGATGCGACCCGGATCACGCTGACGGTGGGCGGTACGGGCTTCGACGGCGACACGTTCAAGAACGCCGTCCTCATGGACAAGTACGGCATCCAGATCAACAAGACGTCGCGCAACACCGTGCTGTTCATGACGAACATCGGGACGACGCGGTCGTCAGTCGCCTATCTTATCGAAGTCCTGGTTCAGATCGCCCGCGGACTGGACATCGAGTTCGATGATGCCTCGCCCGCCGAACGCCGCGCGTTCCGGCGCAAGGTCCGGCGACTCACGGAGGAGCTGCCACCGTTGCCGGACTTCTCGCGGTTCCACGAGGCCTTCCGGCCCGGCGGCCCGGCGGGCACGCCCGAAGGCGACATCCGTGCGGCCTACTTTCTGGCCTATGACGAAGCTCTCTGCGAATATTTCGATCTCCACGATGGCTCGCTGGAGGCCGTGATGGAGACCGGCCGTGAAATGGTTTCGACGTCGTTCATCATTCCCTATCCGCCGGGATTTCCAATTCTCGTGCCCGGCCAAGTCATCTCGAAGGAGATTCTCAATTTCATGCGGGCACTCGACGTGAAGGAGATCCACGGCTATCGAAACGATCTCGGCTTGCGTGTGTTTACGGAAGAAGCGCTGCAGAAGCAGAAGCCTTCCATCGTTCAGGCCGCTGAATAGAGAGCGGTGGACGAGAACTGTCATCGGAGTATCGGCTAGTGCGTAATGCGCCAAGACGGAATCGTCTTGGCGAAGCAATGACGCACCAAC
>CAZECZ010000197.1:0-7253 GCA_964510815.1 uncultured Aestuariivirga sp. | reverse complement strand
CGTCGTCGGCCAACTGCACGATCAGCCGGTTGGGTGTTGCCGAAGGGGAGGCCTCGCGCAATTCCCAGGCGATTTGCTCTTCATCCGTCGACGGACGAAGAAGGCACAGCGCGGTGAAAGCTGCAGCCGTGGAACGGCTGATCCCCGCCCAGCAGTGGATGAGCATGGGCCGCTCCCGTTCCCACGCCTCGAGGAAGGCGATCAGGCGTTCGGCATCGGCCGTGCGCGGCGGCGTGTGGCCGTCCATCGCCTGCACGATGTCGTGGAAATAGAGACGGAGGTGCCGGTCCTTTGCCACGCCACGCGGCGCATCATGCGGCGTGTCGGGCGCCAGCAGGGTCACGACATGGCTGACGCCATGTTCATCGACCAGTTGCTGCACCTTGTTCAACGGACAAACAACGATCATCGTTCAGCTGAGCCTCCTGAACGCTCTCACATAGAGCGCCGATGCCTCGTTCGGCGCAAGCGGCTTCAGCTTGTGGAATTTGGCCGAACCTTCGCCGGCGAGGCCCTTTGGCCGTCCGAAGAATTTCTCGGCCTCGGCCACGGTGAAGCCTGCCAGCTGTGTCGCTTCCAGATAGGCGGCGATGCGATCAGCGGACTTGATCGCGGTCTCGAGCTTGGCGGCATTCTTCGCCGGCAGGCCGAAGCGCACGTGGATCGCCGCCATCAGCCGGTGCTCGAAGGCCTTGTAGTCCAGCCCCAGTGCTGCCTTGAAGGGCGAGATCATGTCGCCGATCACATATTCGGGGGCATCGTGGAGCAGGGCCGCAAGCCTGGCGGCGCGGTCAAGCAAGGGGTCGACATGAACCGCGATCTGTTCCACCAGCACGCAATGCTGGGCCACGGAGAAGGCGTGGTCGCCCCTGGTCTGGCCGTTCCATCGCGCCACGCGCGCGAGACCATGGGCAATGTCCTCGATCTCGATGTCGAGCGGGGAGGGGTCGAGGAGGTCGAGCCTGCGCCCCGACAGCATGCGCTGCCAGGCACGCGGTGTCCTGTCAGCGCTGTTGCGCGGCATGCTTCACGGCCTCGTGGCGGTGACAGTCGACGAGATGGTCGTTCACCAGTCCGCAAGCCTGCATGAAGGCATAGACGATGGTGGGGCCGACGAAGCGGAACCCGCGCTTCTGCAGGTCCTTCGACATCTTCTCCGCCACAGGCGTCTTCACGGGAATGTCGGTCATGCTCCGGCGCTGGTTCTGGATCGGCTGGCCGTCGATGAAATCCCAGAGATAGTGGGAAAAATCCGGAATCGCGAGATAGGCTTGGGCATTGGTTACGCTGGCCTCGATCTTCAGCCGGTTGCGCACGATGCCGGCATCCTGCATCAGCTTCTCCAGCTTCTTCGGCGTGTAGCGCGCCATTGTCCCGGCGTCGAAGCCGTCGAACGCCTTGCGGAAGTTGTCGCGCTTCCTGAGGATGGTGATCCACGACAGGCCGGCCTGGAAGCCATCGAGCAGCAGCTTTTCGAACAGGGCGCGGCTATCGTACTCCGGCACGCCCCAGTCGGTGTCGTGATAGTGGACATAGAGCGGATCGGTGCCGCACCAGCCACAGCGGCACAGCCCATCTTCGTGTTTGACGGCACTCATGCTTCATCCCCCGCGTTCGGCACGTCATAGCGGGCCCAGCGCGGTTTGAGCACGGTCACCGTGACAGCATCTGTCAGCAGTGGCTCGGCCGCTTCGGCCAGCCGGTCGAGCCGGATCAACGCCAGCGCCATGGTGCCGCGCGACGAGAGCAGCGTGCCGATCTGCTTGTCGCCTGACCGGATGACGGTGCCCTTGGCCGGCGGGGTGCCGTCGAGTTCCACAGGCAGGATGCGGTTTCGCGCCGTGCCCCGATGTTCCATGCGGGAGACGACTTCCTGGCCGATGTAGCAGCCCTTCTTGAAGCTGACACCGCACAGTTGGTCGAGGTTGGCCTCGTGCGGGAAATAATCGCCCGATCCCAGGTCGTCATCGGTGTCGGCGAGGCCCAGCGCGATACGGGCGGCATTGTAGTCCTCGGCCGGTGGCGACTGCTGTTCGGAGATGTAGCGCCAGCCGATCGTTGGGCATCTCGGATCGACATAGCGCAGCGCCTCGGCCGGCTCGGTGCCCGCGACACCGACGTGAAGCCCATCGCCGGCGCTGACCGTCACCTTGGCGCGCAGCTTGTACAGCGACAGCCGCTTGGCGAGGTCCGCAGCTTGCGAGGCGGCGCAATCCACCAGGAAGCCTGCTTCCGTCCGGGCCACGAACATGTCGAACAGCATCTTGCCCTGCGGCGTGAGCAGGGCGCCATAGGCCGCCCGCCCCGGCTCCAGTGCCTCAATATCTGTGGTCAGCAAATTATGGAGGAAATGGGCCGCCTCTGGTCCCTCGATCCGAAGGACTGCCCGCCCCGGCAAACTGCCTTCCGTGAAATGAATATCGCGCATGGTTGTTGCTTCGCCTCTTCTTCACATTTACGAAGGCGCGGACGCACATTCAAGGAAACTGACCAGGTGAAAACGGCAGAGATCATCCTCAAGGGCGGAACCGTAGTGAATCACGACGGCGTGGGTCAGCGCGATGTCGCCATCACCAACGGCAAGATTGTAGGCATCGGCCATTATGTGAAGGAACAGGCCGGCGAGGTGATCGACTGCGAGGGCCTGCACATCCTGCCCGGCGTGGTGGACAGCCAGGTGCACTTGCGCGAACCAGGCGCCGAGCACAAGGAAGACCTGGAAACCGGCGGCCGCGCCGCGGTGCAGGGGGGTGTCACCGCGGTCTTCGAGATGCCCAACACCAATCCATTGACGGTGACGGAAGCGGCACTTGCCGACAAGGTGGCCCGCGCCACCAACCGCATGCATTGCGACTTTGCCTTCTACATGGGCGGCACCCGCGACAACGCGCATCTCCTGGGCGAGTTCGAGCGGCTTCCCGGCTGTGCCGGCATCAAGGTGTTCATGGGCTCATCCACCGGCACGCTGCTGGTGGAAGATGACGACGGCGTCGCCACGATCCTCAAGAACATCCGCCGCCGCGCCGCCTTCCACTCCGAGGATGAATTCCGCCTCAACGAGCGCAAGGGCGAGCGGATCAAGGACGATCCCGCCAGCCATCCGGTCTGGCGCGATGCGGAAGCCGCGCGTCTGTGCACCGAGCGCCTGCTGCGGCTGGCCCGCGAGGCCGGAAAGCGCATCCATGTGCTGCACGTTTCGACTGCCGATGAATTTCCGCTCCTCGCTGCCCATCGTGACGTGGCGACGGTCGAGGTGACACCGCATCACCTGTGCTTTGCCCTGGAAGACTATGCGCGGCTTGGCACGCTGATCCAGATGAACCCGCCGGTCCGCGAGGCGCGCCACCGGCTCGGCGTGTGGCAAGCGTTGCAGTCGGGGCTCGTCGACGTGCTGGGCTCGGACCATGCGCCCCACACCATGGAGGAGAAACGCAAGTCCTATCCCGAATCGCCGTCGGGCATGCCGGGCGTCCAGACGCTTGTCCCGATCATGCTGGACTACGTGAACAAGGGCAGGCTCACGATCGAGCGCTTCGTCGACCTTACCTCGCATGGTCCCAACCGCATCTTCGGCATGGCCGGCAAGGGCCGCATCGCCGAAGGCTATGATGCAGACCTCACCATTGTCGATCTCAAGGCCAAGCGTCAGATCACCAATGACTGGATCGAAAGCCGTTGCAAGTGGACGCCCTATCACGACATGACCGTCACCGGCTGGCCGGTTGGCACCTTCGTGAGGGGGCGCCGCGTCATGTGGAACGGCGACATCACCGGACCAGCGGCGGGCCAGCCCGTCCGCTTCATCGAAGCCCTCTGACAGGAGTACACACATGTCTTTCCGCGCCATCCTCATTTCCAAGACCGACAGCGGCCAGAAGGCCGAACTGACGACGCTGGAGGAAAGCGACCTGATGGTGGGCGACGTCACCGTCGAGGTCACGCATTCCTCGGTCAACTACAAGGACGGCCTGGCCGTCACCGGCAAGGCGCCGATCGCCCGGCGGTTTCCGCTGATCCCCGGCATCGACTTCGCCGGTGTGGTGAAGAGTTCCACCCATCCGCGCTGGAAGGCGGGCGATGAGGTGGTGCTGAACGGCTACGGGGTCGGCGAAATGCACCATGGCGGCTTCTCCGAAATGGCCCGTGTCAATGGCGACTGGCTGGTTCCCGTGCCGCAGGGCTGGACGGCGGCCGACTGCATGTCAGTGGGCGTGGCGGGCTATACCGCCATGCTCTGCGTCATGGCGCTGGAAGAGCAGGGGGTTAAGCCATCAGATGGCGAGATCCTCGTCACCGGTGCTGCCGGCGGTGTCGGCACCACGGCCATCGTGATACTCGCCAAGCTCGGCTACACCGTCATCGCCTCCACCGGCCGCACCTCCGAGGAATCCTTCCTGAAAGATCTTGGTGCAGCTGGCGTCGTCGACCGCAACGAGTTCAACGGGCCGGTGAAGCCTTTGGCCAAGACCCGCTGGGCCGGTGCCGTCGATTCGGTCGGCTCGACCACGCTGGCCAATGTCATTTCGCAGATCAAGGAAGACGGAACGGTCGCCGCCTGTGGCCTGGCCCAGGGCATGGATCTGCCATCGTCGGTGGCGCCCTTCATCCTGCGCGGTGTCAAGCTCGTCGGCATCAATTCCGTCTCGACCCCCATGGCGCGCCGCCTCCAGGTGTGGGAGCGGCTGGTTCAGGATCTCGACCTCACCAAGCTCCACGCGCTGACCACCCATGTGAAGCTCGAGGACGTGCCGCAGGTGGCGGCCGATATCGTGGCCGGCAAGGTGCGTGGCCGGGTCGTGGTGGACGTCCGGTAAGTGGCAGATATTGCGCTTCTTCTGACTGCAGGCATTGCCATCGGCCTGTCGGTGACAGCACCCTTGGGCCCGGTCAACGTGCTGGTGATCCGCACGGCGCTGCGCCGCAACTTCGCCGTGGCCTTCCTAGTCGGTGCCGGCGCTGTTGTGGCCGACACGGTGTTTGCCATCGTGGCCGCCTATGGGGTGCGCTCGATCGAACGCTTCATCACCGACTACGCGCTGCTTCTCACGCTGGCTGCCGGGGTGTTGATGGTGGCGATGGGGCTCAGGATTGCGCGCACCCATATGAGCCTGGCTGAGGTCCAAACCCTGGAGCCGCCCAGCAAGCGCCAGATCGCCCGCAAGATGCTCACCACGTTCACGCTGACCATCACCAACCCGGCGACGCTGTTCGGCTTCCTGGCGATCTTTGGCACCATGAGCGCAGTGCTGAAATTATCGGCCGCAGCCTACCGGCCGCTTCTCACGGTGGCGGGTGTGGCCATCGGCGGCCTCGCGTGGTGGCTGTTCCTGGGTTTCATCGTCGACCGGCTGAAGTCGCGGATCAGCGGGGCGTTGTTCGACCGCATCAACAAGTGGACCGGCGTGCTGATTGCCGCCTTCGGCTTCGTGCTGCTGTTCGACGCGATTTTCTGAAGTTTATTGCCTGGTCTGGGGCAGGGTGAATTCGCCAGCGCGCACCCGTTCAGGCAGGCGTTCGCACATCGTGGCCACGGGTTCTTCGCCATAGGTGGCGATCATGTCCGACAGGGCGGCAAAAATCGCCGCGGTCGCCAGGCAATCGGGGTCGACGCCCTCATAGACGGCTTCCTGCCAGGCATCGAGCAGATAACGGAGGGCCACTTGCTTTTCGTCCGAGGTGGCCGAAAAGGCCGGCTTGGCAGAAGTATTAAACATTGGTCCCACTACTCGCCCATCTGCTGCTATGCCCAGCCTCTCCCCGTGCTGTGGCGTCTTGGCGGCACATTAGCAACCAAGCCGTGGCAGGCGACTCGTTCCTTAAACGAAGGTTAACGGCAAGCCATGCATTTTCATCAAAGCTTCAGGAGGTCCCGGGCCATGAGAATGGCCTTGCGCACCTGCAAGGCCAATTGATAGCGCCCGAGGTCCTCCGGCCGCACCCAGGCGACCGCCATCGTGTCGCTGGCGGGCATAGCTTCTCCCTCGCCGGCAAGCCCCGTGTAGCAGGCAATGGTGTAATGGTTGGTGACGTTTCCACCGTCATCGCGGCGGATGATGTCGAACAGCCCCACCAGCGTATCGAGCCCGGCCGTCATGCCGGTCTCCTCGTTCAATTCGCGGATGGCCGCCTGCTGGGCCGTCTCCCCCGGCTCCACATGGCCGCCGGGCAGGGCCCAGATGCCCACCGGCGGCTTGGCGCGCTGGGCGATCAGCACATAGCCGTCGCGCCAGATACAGGCCGAGGCCGCGAGACGTGGCATTTGTTGTAATCCGCTCATCGCGCTAGTCTTCCTCCATGTGTGGACTTTATAGCTTCAGGAAGAGCCCGGAGGAAACCCGCTCTCTGTTCAATTACGTCGAACAGCCCAACTTCCCGCCGCGCGCCCATGTGGCGCCGGGTGGCCCCATCGCCATCGTGCGGCAGGGGGCTGCCGACGAGGCGCAGGGCCAGCGCCACTTCGCGCTGGTGCGCTGGGGCTTCGTTCCCTCCTGGGCAAAGGAGCTGAAGCCCGGCAAGCCGCTGATCAATGCGCGCGGCGAAACCGCGGCGGAGAAGCCGACCTTCCGCAATGCCATGAAGCGCCGCCGCTGCCTGATCCCGGCCGATGGCTTCTATGAATGGCTGGGGGACCAGCCGGGCAAGAAAGTACCCTATTTCATCCACCGGCAGGATAACGGCCTGTTCGCCTTTGCCGGACTGTGGGAACACTGGATGGCGCCAGACGGGTCGGAGCTTGAAACTGCGGCGATCATCACGACGTCCCCCAATCGCGAAGTCGGAGAGATCCACAACCGTATGCCGGTGGTGATCGCACCGGAAGATCACGAGACATGGCTTACCGGGGAGATTGGCGACGCGCAGGCGCTGATCCGCCCGGCGCCCGACGGCTATTTCGTTCTCGAGCCGACGGTCATCCCGCGCGGCGGCGCGGCAAGGCCAAAGTCCAAGCCGGAGGAGCCGCCACCACCGCCGCAGATGAAGCTGATCTAGCCCTCGCGGTCCCCCGCCGCATCGAGCGCTTCCAGCACCTGCACATGCAGCCAGTGCAGCTGGATCTCCGAGAACCATGAATTGGCGTCGTCGCAGACATAGCGTCCCTGGTCGAAACCTGAGGATTGCAGGCCACGCTGCACGCTCTCGACGATCGAAATGTCCTCGATGTTGAACATGTGCATGAAGAGATCGCGCACCGCCAGCATCTTGGGGTCGGTCTCGGCGGCGCCTGGCGGCGTATAGATATCAACCCGCTCGGA
>CAZECZ010000196.1:0-7284 GCA_964510815.1 uncultured Aestuariivirga sp. | reverse complement strand
ATCGCACGCGTCTACGAACTGGCGAATGCGCTCGGTGCAGCCCTCGATGGTAAGGCCTCTGCGTCCGCCATCCGGGAAGCCGCCGAGTTCCTCGTGCTGATGTCGGCACCCATGATGCCCCACTTGGCCGAGGAAGCCTGGAAAATGTTGGGTCATACCGTTGCCGTGGTGGATACGCCGTGGCCCAAGGCAGACCCTGCCCTGATCGCCGATGACTCCATCACCATCGCGGTCCAGGTGAACGGCAAGCGGCGTGATGAAGTGACTATTCCAAAGGATATGCCAGCGAAGGACGTCGAAGCTCTGGTTCTGGCGCTTGACAGCGTTGCGCGTGCCCTGGGCGGCCGCCCAGTGAAGAAAGTGATTGTCGTGCCTGGCCGGATCGCCAATATAGTCGGTTGATGCGCCGCGCCTCGATCATCGTGCTCGCTTCTGCCGCCCTGCTGATTGCGGGCTGCGGATACCGTCCGCTTTATGGCACCTCTGTCGACAGCGCCGGGGTTTCGGCATCCTTGTCTTCGGTTGCAATCCCCGAGGCGAATGACCGGCTTGGTCAATTGATCCGCAATGATCTGGTCTCGACCATGGGCAGTGGCTCGGGTGCCGAGCGTTACACCCTGATTGTCAAGCCGACACTCAAGAAGATCGGAATCATCAAGCAGCCGCAACCGAGCGTTACCCGCCAGGCAATAAACCTTTCGGTGAGCTATGATCTCCTGGATCGTGGTTCAGGCAGCACCATTCATTCGGGCAAGACCTTCTCGCAGGCCAGCTACGACGTGGTTCGCCAGCCATTCGCCGACATGCAGGCCGAAACCAATGCCACGGAACGGGCTGCCCACGAGGTTGCCGCCGATATCCGAACGAGGCTCGCCGCCTATTTCTCCACCCAACGATGACGGCGATCAAGCAGCCGGGGCTGGAAAGCTTTCTCCGAAAGCCTGATCCGTCCATCACTGCGGTCCTGATCTATGGAGACGAAGCCGGTGCTGTCCGTGACCTTGCCGCACGGGCGGTCAAGCAGATTGCTGGCTCGACGGATGACCCGTTCGCCGTGGTCCCGTTGCAGGATGGGGACCTCTCCGGCAATCCCGGCAGGCTTGCAGACGAGGTCCAGTCCCTCTCCATGTTCGGGGGTGCCAGGGTCATATGGGTTCGTGATGCGGGCGAAGCATTCACCAAGGCAGTCAAACCGCTTTTGGATGGGGCACTGTCGGGAAACCTGGTGATCGCAGAGGCTGGCACACTGCCAAAGTCATCTCAGCTGCGTCAGATGTTCGAAAAGAGTGCACGGGCCCTTGTGCTTCCGCTCTACGAAGCTGAGTCGGGGGAATTAGCGGGGCTGGTGGAGTCAATCCTCGGCAATGATGGTCTGCGAATCGATCAGGACGCACTTCACCGTTTTATCGAATTGGCCGGAACGACCCGTAGCCTCGTGCGGCGAGAAGCCGAGAAACTTTCTACCTTTTGCCAAGGCTCAGCTCAGGTGAGGATTCAGGATGTCGAGACCATCTGTGGTAATACGGCGGCAGCTGATCCGGAAGAACTGGCCGACAGTGTCATGGGGGGAGATGTATCTGGCGCCGACCGACTGTTTCACATCCTCAAGGATGGAGGCGTCGATCCCGGACGCCTGATTTCGGCCGTTCATCTCCATGTTATGCGACTGCAAGATCTCAAGGCCGCAATCGAGACAGGCACAAGCCCGGATCAGGCGATGCGCTCCGCAAGGCCCATGATCTTCTTCAAGAGGCAGCCGAAGGTCAAAAGGCAAATCAGAATCTGGCCAACAGCCGAACTGCTCAGCGCCGGCTCTACACTGGGCCATGCCGTACAGCAGGCAAGACAGAACGCGCAGCTTAGTGGCGCGATTGCCAGCCGGTGCCTGTTGTCAATTGCAAGACGGGCCCTTGCTCTGCAGCGTGATCAAATTTGAGCTTTCGCAAGTGAGAGGAGGCAGCTGAGGGGGCCAAAGATGCTGCCTCCTCTCGAGAACGCCAGACTGGCCAATGCGATTGCCCCGGGAGAGGGCGACAATTTCCGGACTTGCGTTCAACTTGCCCGTCCTGATTGCAGCAGATGGCGGAGAAAATCTGTGATGCCAGTCACGGTCCAACGATTTCTCCGGCAAATTGCGATTGGCGCAAGGTCCAGATGTCATCGTTTGCCCGAATGAATTGAATTCCATTCTGATGACAATATCAGCCTCGTCCCGGAACACTGATCTGATTACGCAGCTTGCCGCCTAGTGCCTGGCTTTGATCTGTCTCGCGTTTGCAAGTTATAAGGTCATGAAGCTCAACGGCATGGAGAATCCGCCTGCCGACATGGGGCTGAATTTTCCTCCGCCAAAGCGCAAGATCATCACCGACGAACCTGTCCTTGTTGACAGCCTGACGACTGGATCCTTTGATCCATTTGTCGACAACAATGCTTCACGTCCGTTGCAGCCCTATGCTGCAGACGCTCCGATTCAGGACTACAGGCTCCTGAAGGTCATGAATGGTCTGGCCTATGTTGAAATAGAGACGTTGCGCGGCAAGGATATCAAGCTTCTGTCCGAAGGTTCCTTTCTGCCGGGAGCCGGAACCGTCCAACAGATTTTCCGCTTAAATGGGCAGTGGACCTTGATTGCCGGCGATGTGACTTTGCGACAGCAGGCTCAGTAAAGACCCCGCAGCAGACGGTCAATGTAATCGCGTTCCAGCGATGGCAGCCCGGATTCCCCGGCGCGTGACCGCAATTGTTCAAGAATCTCGCGCGCGCGCTGAATGGCCAGTTCCGACGGAAGCATGTTTCGTTCGGGTCCGTAGTCTGCACCATGGTTGGGCAATGGCCGTCCGAGCGGATCGCGATCATCTCCGCGGGCTTCACCGTGGCGGCCCTGATTGCCCTGTTGACCTTGGCCCTGCTGCATCATCTGGCGGGCCAGACCCTGCGCCCCTTCCCTCAGTTTCGACAACGCTTCGCCTTGCTGACCCAAAGCGCCGGGTTGATTCCCCTGCCTCAAGGATCCTTCGGCTCCGCGCATCTCCTTACCAGCCTGGCCAAATGATCTCGGGGCCTGCATGCCGTTCTTGCCGAACTGTTCCATCAGATCCTGTAGCATTTCCCCGAGGCCACGCTGGCGGTCCCCGAGATCGCTCAGTCCCTGTTGGCCCTGTTGCTGATTGTCTTTGCCGCCGTAATCCTGTTGAGAGCGCTGGGTATCGTCCATCAACTGCTGCTGGCGCCGCATCAGGTCCGACAGTTGGTCGAGCATTTTGCCAAGCGGCGAATCGCGGGGCGATCCTTGTTGCTGTTGCGCCATGCCCGGCTGGAGGTTGCGCAGGATGTCTTCCAGTTGCGACAGGAGTTGTTCGGCAGCCTCGTTGGACCCGCTCTGGGCCAGCTGCTCGATCATATCGAGCATCTTCTGCAGATCCTGCGGCGAGATCATCTGGCCCTGCTGCATCTGGTTCTGATTGTTGTTCATCTGGCCCTGCTGCATACGCCGGGCCGTTTCGTCCATCAGCGATTGCATGTAGCGGTCCATGGACTGCCGGAGCTTATCCATGAGCTCGGCAATGCGCTCGGGTGGAGCGCCTTCGCGGAGGGCGCGCTCAAGCTCCTTCCGCAACGCTTCAAGTTCCGCCTTTGCGTCTGAGTACCGGCCCTCCTCAATGCCAACTGCGATCTGCCAAAGCATCGGGATGGCCTCGTCGGCTTCGTCCTGATTCAGGGCATGACTAAGGTGTGACTTTACGGCGGCGATTGCGATATGCGTACCACTGCCGTCGATCAACCCGTCCGGATAGGTGAGAAGTGCGTCCAGCATCTGGATGACGTGGCCAGTCTTCTCCGGTTCAAGAATCAGATTGCGGCGCTGCTCGATGAGGGCGCGCGCGAGGAGGTTTGTGAACACGCGCTCCGGCAGGCGGAACGTTACGGGAGTGCTATCAGTGGCGTTGCCGCCTGCATCCTTGGCCGTGAGAGTGAGGTCCATCATGAAACCTGCCCAAGGATGTTCGGCGAGGCTGGCCTTGGCCGTCCCTGTCTCTTCCTTGGAGGATGAGCTCCGCAGTGTCATTGCCAATTGAGGGGGGTCGAAGCGGAAGATTCCATTGGACGAAAACCCGATGCCGCCGTCCTGTTGGTCTGACAGATAGAGATCGGACGCAATGCTTGTAACGCCATAGTCGTCGGTCGCCTTCCACGATACGCTGAGCGTTCCTGAGGCGTCGCCTTCTGGCGTCTTTGTGACCTCGATGGCCGGCGGTGCATCCCGTATGAGACTAATCCGCCAATTGGCGATTTCCTGATCTCCATCGGTGATTCTTACGACTGCCGGTCGTGTCATCGTCACTTCGGCCTGGAACTGATTGTCGTCGGATTTCGTCCTGGCGACCAGGCCCGCAACCTCACTTTCGCCGGCGCCTGAGTCCGCGAGGTTCAAGAACATGATGTGAGGTGCTTTCGCGCCGGTCATCCTGACCGACAGCACTGATTTGTCAGGTGCCACGATGTCCGGCTCTGTGGCCAAGCGCTTCGTCATGGCCGGGCTGGTGAGAAGGACGGGCGGCCGCATCGTATATGCGGGCGGCTTCAGCCAGGCGTCCAAGGCCAAGGTTTGGGCATTGGTTGCAGACGCCGGCGCTCCAGGCTGCGTGAAGGCTTTGCCAGGATCTCCAGGACCGAGAAATATGGCTGCGACGAGGGCCAGAACCGCAGGAACGCGCAGTGATCTAGGATCGAGATCCCGCCAGGCCGATTGCGGCGTACCGGCTCTGAGATTTCCGAGGGTTTTCAGCTGGCGGAACTTGTGCTCTTCCCAAATGGCCTGCCGGAGCGGATCCGTGCCATCTGCAAGCCGATCCTCATAACCTGAGACGGGGCGATGTCCGAGGCCTGTCTTGATCTCGACCCGGCGCATGGCCTCCTGGCGGGTTGGCCAGATTACTTTGGCCAGCGCCTTCAGAGACCACACGAATACCATCCCGAAGAGTCCCAGTCCAGCTAGCCTGAGCCAGTAGGGGATCTCATGCAGGACGCCACTCAGCAGCAGCGCAGTTCCACTTGCACCAACGATGGCCGGCCACAACAGTGCCGACCAGACCCGCTCAAATCCGAGCGCCGCCCGTGCGAGGCCGACCTTGAAATGGACTGATTTCGGCTCCGGAGGTGTCATGCCGGCAGGATGGTAGCACAGATGGGCTAAAATGTGCCCGATTTGATAGATCACAATTGCGATAGGGTTACGGGGTGTTCCGATCCTGCCATGTGGCCAGCCGGTCCATGCCGATCAACTCCTCGTAGGTCTGTCGCGGGCGGATCAGGGCCCATCTGCCCGCCTTCACCAGGACTTCTGCAATCAGGGGACGGCTGTTGTAGCTGCAAGCCTGCACGGCTCCATAGGCACCAGCGGTCATCGTGGCAATGAGGTCACCCTGTTCCAGGTGCGGAAGCGCGCGGGATTTCGCGAGATAATCTCCTGATTCGCACACCGGCCCGACGACGTCGGCCGTCATCGACGCCTCTTTCGCCGGCTCCGCAACCGGTATGATCTCGTGAAAGGCATCGTAGAGTGTGGGTCTGATCAGGTCGTTCATCGCGGCATCCTGAATGACGAAATGCTTCTCGTCGCCATCCTTCACATAGATGACCCGCGACACGAGGATTCCGGCATTTCCGACAATCATGCGGCCAGGTTCCAGCACAAATTTGAGGCCCAGGTGGCCGAGCGTGCGCTTCACCATCGCGGCATATTCGTCGGGATGCGGCGGGATGTCGTTGGTGCCACGATAGGGAACGCCGAGGCCACCACCGAGGTCCAGATGGCGGATGTTATGGCCCTGCGCCTTGAGCGCCGTGGCCAGATCGGCCATCAGCCGGAAGGCCTTTTCGAAGGGCTGCAACTCGGTGATCTGGCTGCCGATATGCATATCTATGCCTGCCACATCGATGCCCGGGAGTTCCGCAGCACGGGCATAAACCTGTTGTGCGCGATCGTAAGAGATGCCGAACTTGTCCTCGGCACGGCCGGTGGTGATCTTATGATGGGTCTTCGCGTCGACATTCGGATTGACGCGGATCGATACCGTAGCGCGCTGGGCGACGCGATTGGCCACGGTCGAGAGCAGTTCCAGTTCCGGTTCTGACTCCACATTGAAACAGGCGATGCCCTCCCGCAATGCCAGAGATATCTCACGGGCGGTCTTTCCGACCCCCGAGAATACAATCTTGCGGGCCGGGACGCCGGCAGCGAGGGCACGGCGAAGTTCGCCCTCCGACACCACGTCCATGCCGGCTCCAAGATCCGCCATGGTCTTGATGACGGCCTGGTTGGAATTGGCCTTCATCGCGTAGCAGATCATGTAATCGGTACCGGCGAAGGCGTTCTTCATCACGTTGAAGTGTCGTTCGAGCGTGGCGGTGGAATAGCAGTAAAAAGGCGTGCCGATCTCTTCGGCAAGCTGCTTCAGGTTGACGTCCTCAGCATGAAGGACGCCATCACGATAGGTGAAATGGTGCATTTTACTGGGCCTGCTGATAGCTCGGCGGTGGTTCGGGATCGCCCTTGATGCCGCATGCCGCAAGCGACAGCGACAAGGCGAAAAGCAGCAAGATCGGTTTCATGGTCATGTCCTCAGCATCTTCAGCCAACGTCTGGCTTCGCGCCGGACGTTGCGGGGGGCGGTGCCACCATAGCTTGTACGGGATGCCACCGAATTTTCGACAGTCAGAACCTTGTAGACATCCTTGGTGATGCGGGGCTCGACCGTATGCATGAGCGTTAGCGGCAAGTCAGGCAGGTCGCAGCCCTCGGTCTCTGCCAGTGCCACGAGACTGCCGGTGACATGATGGGCCTCGCGGAATGGCATCTTGAGGCTGCGGACCAGCCAGTCTGCCAGGTCGGTGGCTGTCGAGAAGCCGGAGGCCGCGGCTTTGCGCATCTCATCCGCGTTTGGCACCATGTCCTTGACCATGCCTGTGGTGGCGGCAATCGCCAAGGACAGATTGTCCAGCGCATCAAAGGCCGGCTCCTTGTCCTCCTGCATGTCCTTGGAATAGGTCAGCGGCAGGCCTTTCATGACGGTCAGCAGCGCCGTCAACGCGCCGAGGATGCGTCCGGGTTTGGCGCGCACCAGTTCGGCGGCATCCGGGTTGCGCTTCTGCGGCATGATGGAAGAGCCGGTGGTAAACTTGTCTGAGAGCTTCACGAAGCGGAACTGGGCCGTCGACCAGATGACGATCTCCTCGGCCAGCCGCGACAGATGGGTGGCGCAGATGGCAGAGGCCGCGAGC
>CAZECZ010000195.1:0-7298 GCA_964510815.1 uncultured Aestuariivirga sp. | reverse complement strand
CTCAACCGCGCCGGCGGCACGCTGCTGATGGGCGCGGGCGTCGCGGTGGCAGCGATCCGTAGCTGAACGTTCAGATTCATGTACCTATATTGCTGGCATGCCCATTCTCATCCTGCTCGGCATTGTCCTCCTGCTCGGCCTGATCTTCGGGCCGCAGGCGTGGATTCGCCGGACCATGGCGAAGCATGCGGTGGAGCGGCCGGAGTTTCCCGGCACCGGCGGTGAGCTCGCCCGCCACCTGCTGGACCAGGCCGGCCTCACGAACGTCAAGGTCGAGCGCGTCACGCAGGGTGACCATTATTCGCCCAAGGATCTGGCGGTGCGGCTCTCCCAATCGAACTACGACGGCAAGTCGGTCACCGCCGTGGCGGTGGCGGCGCATGAGGTGGGCCACGCGCTGCAGCATGCCGATGGCTACATGCCGCTGCAGATCCGCCAGAAGCTGGCTGGCTTGTGCTTCAACATCGAGCGCACCGGCAGCCTGCTGCTGATGGCCACGCCCTTTGTCTTCGCGCTCACCCGCTCGCCGGTCATCCTGGTGGCGGAAGTGGTGGTGGCGCTGGGTATCCTGTTCTCCACCGTCGTCATCCATGCGGTGACGCTGCCGACCGAATTCGACGCCAGCTTCAAACGCGCCTTGCCGATCCTGTCGAACTACATCCACCCGGACGACATGCCGGGCGCGACAGCCGTGCTGCGTGCCGCCGCCTTCACCTATGTCGCGGCCGCCCTCACCAGCCTCCTCGATATCGCAAGGTGGCTCCGCATCCTGCGCTTCTAGTCATCACCGGTTTGGCCCTGCTATAAGGCCTGACCTTCAGGAGGAGACACCGCATGCCGCTCAGCAACATGGCCGTCCGTGATATCGAGACCGTCATTCATCCCTATACCAATCTGGCGCGGCATCGCGAAACCGGACCGCTCATCCTCAACGAAGGGCGCGGCATCTATCTCTATGACGATAACGGCAAGCGCTACATCGAGGGTCTGGCCGGCCTGTGGTGCACGGCACTCGGCTATGGCAACGAGGAGATCGTGGATGCCGCAGCGCAGGCGATGCGCAAGGTGTCGTTCACCCATGCCTTTTCCGGCAAGTCGCATGACGGCGTGATCGAGCTTTCCGAGAAGCTGAAAGAGATCGCGCCGGTTCCGGCCTCCAAGGTCTTGTTCGGCACGTCCGGCTCGGAAGCCAACGACATGCAGATCAAGCTCACGTGGTATTACAACAACGCCCGTGGCAAGCCGGAGAAGAAGAAGATCATCTCCCGCATGCGCGCCTATCACGGCGTCACCATCGCCACCGCCTCGCTCACCGGCTTGCCGTGGGTGCACAATGATTTCGACGTGCCGATCAACCGTATCCTGCACACCTCCTGCCCGCATTACTACCGCTACGGTCAGGAGGGTGAGACGGAAGAAGAGTTCGCCACGCGCATGGCGGAAGACCTGGAAGCCATGATCCTCAAGGAGGGGCCGGAGACAGTCGCCGGCTTCATCGCCGAGCCGATCATGGGGGCTGGCGGCGTGCTGGTGCCTCCACGTGGCTATTTCGACAAGATCCAGCCGATCCTCGAGACGTACGACATCCGCTTCATTGCCGACGAGGTGATCTGCGGCTTCGGGCGCACCGGCAACTGGTTCGGCACCACGACGATGGGCATGAAGCCCCATTCGATCTCCATGGCCAAGGCGATCACGTCCGCTTATTTCCCGCTGTCGGCGCTCACCATCGAGGAAGACCTCTACCAGGCGATGCTGGACGAGAGCCGCAAGCTCGGCACCTTCGGCCACGGTTTCACCTACACCGCCCATCCGGTGGGCTGTGCGGTGGCGCTCAAGACCATCGAGATCTACCAGCGCGACAAGATCATGGAGCATGCGGCCAAGGTGTCGCCGGTGTTCCAGTCGCGCCTCGCCAGGCTCGGCGAGCATCCCCTGGTGGGCGAGACGCGTGGCGTCGGCCTCATCGGCGCCATCGAACTGGTGGCGGACAAGGCCAGCAAGCGCTCCTTCGCGCCAAAGCACATGATCGGTGCCGCCACCATCAAGATGATGGAAGAGAACGGCGTCATCCTGCGCAACATCCAGGATTCGATCGCCTTCTGCCCGCCGCTCATCATCACCACCGACGAGATTCACGACATGTTCGACCGGGTCGAAAAAGGACTCGACCAGATGGAAGCCCATGTGAAGAAAGAAGGAGCACGCGCCGCATGATCAAGACCGAAGAGAAGCTCCGCGAGAAATTCGCCGCGGTCCACCCATTGGCGAAGCTGAAGTCACGGCCTGCCATCGACCAGTATTCGCGGCAGTTCATCTCCATGTCGCCGTTTGTGGTGATCTCGACGGCGGATGCCAATGGCAAGGCCGATCTCAGCCCACGCGGTGATCCGCCGGGCTTCGTCCGCATCGTCGACGATCACACCATCCTGATCCCCGACCGGCCGGGTAACAACCGGCTCGATACGATGTCGAACATCGTGGCCAACCCGAATGTCGGCTGCCTGTTCTTCATCCCCGGTTTCGAGGATTCGCTGCGCCTCAACGGCAAGGCGCGCATCACCGATGACGCTGAGCTGCTGAAGCATTGCGTGGTGCAGGGCAAGCAGCCCAAGGTCGGCATCGTCATCGATGTCGAGGAAGTCTTCATGCATTGCGCCAAGGCGCTGAAGCGCTCGAAGCTCTGGCAAGACGACTACCGCCAGGACCGCAGCCAGTTGCCGTCGATTGCCCGCATCATCATGGCGCAGACCAGCGACACCGGCGTCGACGAGGCCGAGGCCAAGAAAGCTGACGCTGCGGTCGAGGAAGAATACAAGACGGAGCTCTATTGAGCAGTCCTGCCTTGGTCCGATGGCGTTAATTGCCGCAGGACTCCTTGCGAATTGATCTCGGTCAAGGAGTCCTGCCCGTGATCGCGTCACTGAAAGACGCATGGACAGCAAACTTCTACCCTTTGCCTTGCAGGACGTGCCGCGTTACACCAGCTACCCGACAGCGGTGCAGTTCCAGGCTGACTTTCCGGGCAAGACCGCCGACCAGTGGCTGACGGATCTCGATCCGGAGGCCGCGCTCTCGGTCTATGTGCACATCCCGTTCTGCCGGCAGCTATGCTGGTATTGCGGCTGCCACACGTCGGTGCCCAACACCTATGACCGAGCGGCGCGCTATGTCGACTTACTGGTGCGCGACATCAAGCGCAGTGCTTCGCTCTACGGCGGCAGACATGGCCGGGTGAAACATCTGCATTTCGGCGGCGGCACGCCCACCTATCTCGATGACATGCACATCGCCGAAATCGTCGACGCCATCGACAAGGGGTTTGGCCTTGCCAGCGGCGGCGAGGTGGCGCTCGAATCCGATCCCCGCACGCTGACTCGCGAGCGCGCCAGGGTGCTCACCGGCATCGGCTTCAACCGCATCAGCTTCGGCGTGCAGGATTTCGCGATGCCGGTGCAGATGAAGATCAACCGGGTGCAGACCTTTGGTCTCGTCGCCGCCGCCACGGAGTATCTGAGGGATGCCGGCTTCACGTCGGTCAATTTCGATCTGATGTACGGGCTGCCGGCGCAGACGACCGACAGCGTCATCAAGACGGCGCTGCAGGCGGCGGAGCTGAAGCCCGATCGCATCGCCGTCTTCGGCTATGCCCATGTGCCGTGGTTCAAGCGCCATCAGAAGATGATCGACGACACCGATCTGCCCGGCGTCACGGAGCGCTATGCGCAGGCCACGGCCATCGAGGCGACGCTATGCGCCGAGGGTTATGACGCTATCGGTCTCGATCATTTTGCGCTGTCGCATGATGAATTGTCGACGGCCGCACAAGCCGGCACACTGCGGCGGAACTTCCAGGGCTATACGACGGACGTCGCCGACGCGCTGCTGTCGTTCGGCGCCTCCGCCATCGGCGAATTCCGCCAAGGCTTCGTGCAGGCGGCGCGCGACACGCTGCAATGGTCCGATGCCATCGAGCGCCATGAAAGCCCCGTCATCCGCGGTCTCGCAACGACGCCGGAAGACCGGATGCGCTCCGAGATCATCGAGCGGCTGATGTGTGATCTCGCGGTGGACTATGGCAAGATCGCAAGGGCGCACGGCTTTGACGTGTCCGTTCTCGGCGACATCGTCGCCAAGCTTGAACCAGTCGTCATGGCGGGCATCGCCAGCCATGCGGGAACGCGTGTGTCTGTGCAGCCGCAGCACCGGCTATTCCTGCGCACGGTGGCGACCGCCTTCGACGCGCATTTCGTCGCCGCACCGAACCGTCACGCCAAGGCGGTATAATCAGATCGCCTGCAGCGCCTGTTCGATGTCAGCGATCAGATCATCAGCATGTTCGATGCCGATTGAGAACCGCACCAGATTGTCCGGCACCGGGCTTGTGGGACCTTCGATGGCCTTGCGGTGTTCGGCAAGGCTTTCGACGCCGCCCAGCGATGTCGCGGGCACGATGACCTTCAGACTGGTGCAGAGTTTCTGTGCGCCGGCGAAGCCGCCCACCACCAGCAGCGACAGCATGCCACCGAAGCCATCCGTCATCTGACGTTTTGCGATGGCATGGCCGGCGTGGGAGGTGAGACCCGGATAGAGCACGCTTTCCACCTTCGGATGCGCCTCGAAGTGCCGCGCGATAGCCATGGCATTGGCGGAGGCCTGCCGGTAGCGCACGAAGACGGTGCGAAGCCCGCGCATCAAGAGCCAGCATTCAAAGGGCGGCAGGGGGGAGCCCATCTTGGTGCGGAGCGTTGCGACCTGCTTCCAGCGCTCCGTCACTTCCTTGGTGATCAGCACACCAGCCAGCACATCCGAGTGGCCGTTCAGATATTTCGTGGCGGAGTGGAAAACGATATCGGCGCCGAGTGTCAGCGGCCGCGTGGTGACGGCGGCGGTGGCCGTCGCATCCACCGCGAGGATGGCGCCCGCCGCGTGCGCCGCTTCGGCGGCGGCCGCGATGTCGATCACGTCCCAGGTGGGGTTCAGCGGCGTTTCGATCCACACCAGGTCGGTCTTGCCCTTGATCAGCGCTTCGGCCAGCGCTGCCGGATCCTGGGGGTCGAATAGCGTCAGCGTGATGCGGCCCAGAGTCTCAAGCCGCTGAAACCAGTCGCGCGTGCCGTAGTACATGACATCGGGCGCCACCACATGGGCGCCATGCGGAATCGTCTCTGTGAGCGTGGTAATCGCCGCCATGCCAGAGGCAAACAGCAGCGCGCCCTTGCCATGTTCCAATGCCGCGATGGCGTCTTCCGCGTGCCAAAGCGTCGGGTTGCCGTTCCGCACATAGTTCTCGCGCAGCTTCGGCACGTAATTCTCGTCGCGGGCATAGGTGGTCGAGGTATAGATCGGCGGCACCACGGCGCCGGTCGCTTCGTCGACGGCCTTGAGGGCGTGGGCGGCGATGGTTTCCGGGCGCAGTTTCTCGTTAGACATGCTGGCCGCCGTTGATGTGGAGTTCGGCGCCCGTCACGTAGCTCGAACTGTCCGTACACAGAAAATAAATTGCGCGGGCCACTTCCTCGGGCTGGCCAAGGCGCCGCTGCGGAATCTGCGCCACCAGCTTTTCGGTGCCGGGCGACAGGATCGAGGTTTCGATCTCGCCCGGTGAAATGGCATTGACGCGCACGCCCATGGGCCCGAAGTCAGCGGCCATCTCGCGGGTCAATGCCGCGAGTGCCGCCTTGGACGTCGAATAGGCTGCACCGGCAAAGGGATGCACGCGCGAGCCGGCAATGGAGGTGACATTCACCACCGCACCTTTCGCCGCCATCAGTTCATCCATCAGGCCGCGGGCCAGCATGATGGGAGCGAAGAAGTTGATCTGGAACACCGTCTTCCAGTCCTGCTCGTCGGTCTCGATGGTGTTGAGCCTTCCGCCGTCCGGCTTCTTGGGGCTGATTGCGGCATTGTTTACGAGCGCATGAAGCCTGGAGCCTTGCGCCTTGAGCTTTTTCTTCATCTGGGCAATGGCCGCGTGGGTGTCGTCCGAAGAGGCCAGGTCGACCACGATGTGGTCTTCTGGTCCCGCATCCCACGGGCAGTCCTCGGGAAAGGGTTGCCTCGAACAGGTGATTACCCGCCATCCCGCGGTCGAGAACCGCTTGACCGTGGCATGGCCGATGCCGCGCGAGGCTCCCGTCAGGATGAGTGTCTTGCGTGCGTTGTCTGGAACTTGCGTCATGCGCAGAGCTATAGGCGAAAGCCATTCACCCGGAAAGGTCCCACCGGTTCACTCTTCGAATGGAAGCCTTTGCCTCGTTTTCGCCCGAGTCGTGGATCAGTCTCATTGACGCAAAGGAAATGGGACGGCGCCCCTCCGGAGGAGAGTTCCATGCCTGCAGACAATCGCAAGCCAGCCGTCATCGCCGCCTGGGTCGTCGGCGCTGTCATCGTGATTGGCCTCATCTATTGGGTGGCAATGCCGGGCGGCAACCGCCAGGCCAGCATGCCGTCAGGCCAGACGCCGACGGCGAATGTCGAACCACCCGCAGCACCGGCGGACGAACCGGGATCGACCACCGGCTCGACGACGCCCGCCCAATAGGCGGGAGGCCGCTCAGGTCAGGGATAGAGCCGCGTCTTGGACCACGCCTGGGTTTCGCTGGCACGGCGGAACACCACCCGGTCATGGAGCCGGAACGGCCGGTCGTGCCAGAACTCGATCGACAGGGGCTTGATGCGGAAACCCGACCAGTAGGGCGGCCGCGGCACCTCGCCGATGGCGAATTTTGCCGCGTTCATGGCCACCGCCGTTTCCAGCGCGAAGCGGCTCTCCAGCGGCCGCGACTGCTGGGAAGCCCAGGCGCCAATGCGGCTGTCGCGGGCGCGAGACGCGAAATAGTCATCCGCCTCTTTCTTCGACACTTCCGTAACGATGCCGCGCACGCGAACCTGCCGCCGCAGCGACTTCCAGTGGAACACCAGGGCAGCCTTCATGGTGCCGAGGATTTCCTGGCCCTTCTGGCTTTCGAAATTCGTGTAGAACACGAAGCCCTGGGCATCGAACCCTTTGAGCAGCACCATGCGGACGTTGGGCAGGCCTTCCTCGTCGACGGTCGCCAGCGCCATGGCATTCGGGTCGTTGGGTTCGGAGGCTTCCGCATCCTTCATCCAGTCGGCGAACAGGGCGAATGGATCGTTGCGTTCCGCGAAACCCATGGAGGCCGTCAGTTTTGAAATGTCGCTCAGGCTCATGATTCGTTAACCATCGGGCGTTCCGCCCAACTTCCTCCACACTTCATCCGCGTTTGCGCCACCGCGCAATCCCATAGTGGCAACAGGGATAAACCATCGTAAGC
>CAZECZ010000194.1:0-7314 GCA_964510815.1 uncultured Aestuariivirga sp. | reverse complement strand
CACCAACCTATTGATGAGCGAGCAACTGATCTGACTTTTGATGGTTCCATCAAAAATCAGGTTGCGCTAGCGCCCCCGCAGCGCGCGCTCCACGGAACTGAGCAGGTCGTCGGCGGCAGTGGCATTGCTGCCGCCGCCGCGGCCCCCGCCGAGGAGATCGCCGAGAATGTCACCCAGCCCGCCACCCTGACCGCCGCTGCGCGATGGTGCCTGCTGGCCGCCGCCCAGCACATCTCCGAGAATGTCGCCCAGTCCGCCGCCGCCGGACGGCCGGCCGCCGGAATCCTGTCCGCCACCCAGAATGTCGCCAAGGATATCGCCCAGGCCCCCGCCTTGCGGCTGCGGCGCGGTGCGCGGTTGCGGTGCTGGCTGGTGGGCGCCGCCGCCGAGAATATCTCCGAGGATATCGCCAAGACCGCCGCCCTGGGGCTCAGGCGCCGAACGCGGATGTGGAGCAGGCTGCGGCGCGTTGCCGCCGCCCAGCACATTGCCGAGGATGTCGCCGAGACCGCCGCCCGATCCGGATGCGCCGCCGAAGGCCTTCTTGGCGACCTGCGCCATGACGAAGGCCGCCACCAGAGGCAATAGCTTCTTGAGAATGGAATCGCTGATGCCGGTTGAGGCCGAAAGCTGCTGGGCGACGCCGCGGCTGACGTCCTTGGAGCCGAAGATCTGGCCCAGGACGGCATTGCCGTCATCGACCGACTGCGGCTGATCGAACGCGGAGGCATCTTCTGCATAGCGCGCCACCCGGGCGCCGCCGATCGAGCCCATGATGTCAGCCAGCCCGCCGCCACCGCCTCCCGCATTGCGCCGCATGCCGGCGGCCACCACCGGTGCCAGCGCTTCAAAGGCCTGCTGCGTCTGTTGCGGATCGAGGCCGTACTGGCGTCCAATCGCATAGATGTCCATGGGTCTCACTCCTGGTTGTTTCGGTTGGCAAACAGTCCACCGAGAATGTCCTCGATGGAAATGGAGGGATTGCGACGGCTGCGGGTCGATGACGACCGGCTCGATGTCTTGCGCCGCGAGGTGGATTTGCGGCTCCGGCTCTTGGTCGACGATGTCTTGCGCTTCTTGCTGGTGCTCGTCTTACGGCGCCTGGTGGTGGAACTGCGGTAAGTGCGCGGCGATGTGATCTGGCGGATGACGCCCTTGATGGCGCTGGCGATGATGGCGTTGATGAGTGTGCCCAACACGCCACTGCTGGTGCTGCCCGCGGCCGTCTGGACTCCGGCGAGCCCCATGGGCCGGGTCTGCTGGGCCACGGCTGCGATCACCGTGACCGCGGCGATCGGGGCCAGTTTTTCGAGCACCTTGACCGGCAAGTCCGGTACGGCGTCGCGAAGCTGGGCCTTGGCGTCTTTCTGGGTGCCATAGAGGGCGGCCAGCATGGCCTTGCCATCGACGATGGCGTCTTCCCCGGCCACACTCTGGCTGACATTGTCTTCCAGCAGGTCGGCCAGATCGTCGGCGAGTTCGGGATCGTCCGCGAGGCGGTCCTGCAGCGCGGTGGCGATGGCAGGGCACAGCTGGTCGAGACCCATCCGGACGGTGGCTGCGTCGGTGCCGGTGGCAGCGGCCACATCGGCCAGCATCGCATCACCGGCGTTGTCGTCGAACACGGCCATCAGGCTCATCGTCGTCTCCCGTCACGCAGAAGTGGAGTCCACCTTGCCGGCAATCCTATAGGCTGTGCTCACGGACGCAATGCCGAAGATGACCGAGCCCACGGCTGTCCCGGTCAATATCCCTTCGGGCCCGCCCCAGGCGGCCCCCGCCATGGCAAACGGGATGGTGCCCAGCGTCGCCTTGCCCCAGTTGAACCAGGTCGAGAGATTGGGCCGGCCGAGATTGTTGAAGGCGGCGTTGGCGACGAATTGTGCGCCGGCGAATGCCCAGCTGATGGCGATGAAGGTGCAGAAGAACACCACGATGTCGATGGTGCGGCCCGAGGCGCGGAAAGCCTCGGCGATGTCATGGCGGAAGACGAACAGGAGCAGCGAGGTGATGCAGGTGTAGATGGCGGCAAAGATCAGGCCGTCGCGCAGGGTCTGCTTCACCCGGTCGAACTTCCGGGCCCCGTAATTCTGCCCGATGATCGGGCCGACCGAGCCTGACAGCGCGAAGATGATGCCAAAGGCGACGGGGATGAGCCGTCCGACGATCGCCGCGGCCGCGACGGCTTCGTCGCCAAAGGGGGCAACCGCGCGGGTCACATAGGCGTTGGCGAAGGGGGTGGCGAGCTGGGTCAGCACGGCGGGAAGCGCGATCACCCAGATGGCAGGAAGGTCGCGCCGGAGGCCATCCAGCCGCAGCGGATTGAGGAAATTGTGCGACTTGGTGAGGGCATGCAGCCCGACGAGGAATGACACCGTGTAACCGAGCACGGTGGCTGCCGCCGCCCCCTGGATGCCCCAGCCGAAGCCGAAGATGAACAGCGGGTCGGCAAGCGCGGTCACCACCGCCGTCGACAACGTGATGTACATCGCCCGGCGCGGATCGCCCAGCCCGCGCAGGATGAAGGAGCAGGTGATGGCACCGCTGATCAGAATGTAGCCGGGTGTCATTGTCCAGATGAACAGCTGGGCCAGATGCTTGGCTTCGCCTTGCGCCCCGAGTAGCGTCAGCAGGCCGCCCGAGCCGAGCGCGATGGCGACGGTGAGCACGCCTGAGATCAGCAGGGCGAAGAGCAAGGTACTGGTGGCGAACTGGCTGGCGCGCTCCGGCTTGCCGGCGCCTAGATTTTGCGCCACCAGGGCCGCCGCCGCGATGCCCACGCCCAGCGTGATCGACAGGTTGGCAAAGACGATGGTGCCGGCATAGCCGATCGCTGCGGTGACCTCGGTCTGGTTGAGAAGCGACAGGAAGAACAGGTCGATCAGGTCAACGAGGAACAGCGCCATCAGCCCCAGGGCACCGGTCAGCGTCATGACGACGACATGGCGCATGGTGGACCCGGTCACGAAGGCTGCCCTGAACGTGGGCCTGTTGCTCAAGTGGAAAATCCCAGGCCTTGGGCGTCGTCGACAAGTTTTTCCCGGCTGCGGAAGTGATGACCCAGCATGCCTGCCATGCGGGCACCCACCACATTGGATTTCTTGTCGTCGATGAACCAGCAGTCCTCAGGGTTCACGTCCATCTGCGCGGCGACCTTGCCATAGCTGGCGGGATCCGGCTTCTTGATGCCGAGTTCGAACGAGAAATAGCGCTCGGGGAAGATCTCGACGACATCGGGAAACAGGTTGCCGAGTTCGGCTTTGGCCAAGGGGCCGTTGTTGGTGTAGAGCGCCAGCCGCGCCTGCCCGCCGAGGGTGCGTGCCAGGGCCAGCATCTCGGGCCAGGGCGTCATTGATTCGCGCCGCGCCGCCACCCAGTCCGTCCGCGTCAGCCTGGTGCCGGCCCGCTTGCCGAATTCGGCGAGGTAGCTGTCCGGATCGGGATAGCCGCCGGTGTCGGCCTCATCTTCAAACCCTGAATCCCATACGGCGGCGCGGATGTCGCGCGGCGTCTGGCCGGTCAGCCGCGACAGGGCGCGCAGCCGCTTGCCGAGGTCGTAGCGGCACAGCACGTCGTCCATGTCGAAGATGATGGTGGTGGGACGCATGATCTCAAGCCGCCGTTCCCCCGACGGTCAGCCGGTCGATGCGCAGCGTCGGCTGGCCGACGCCGACGGGAACACCCTGGCCCTGCTTGCCACAAGTGCCGATGCCGGTGTCGAGCGCCATGTCGTTGCCGACCATCGAGATGCGGGTGAGGGCGTCGGCGCCCGCGCCGATGAGCGTGGCGCCCTTGACCGGCTGGGTGATCTTGCCGTCCTCGATCAGATAGGCCTCGGTGCAGGAGAACACGAACTTGCCCGACGTGATGTCCACCTGGCCGCCGCCGAACGACTTGGCGAACAGCCCGCGCTTGATCGAGCGCTGGATTTCTTCCGGATGCATGCCGCCAGACAGCATGTAGGTGTTGGTCATGCGCGGCATCGGCGCGTGCGCATAGGACTGGCGACGGCCATTGCCGGTGGGGCGAACCCCCATCAGCCGCGCATTCATCCGGTCCTGCATGAGTCCGACCAGCACGCCATCTTCGATCAACGTCGTGCAGTTCGATGGCGTGCCCTCATCGTCGATGGTGATCGAGCCGCGGCGGTCCGCAATGGTGCCGTCATCGACGATGGTAACCCCCTTCGACGCCACCTGCTGGCCCAGCATGCCGGTGAACACGCTGGTTTTCTTGCGGTGGAAATCGCCTTCGAGGCCATGACCGACGGCTTCATGCAGCAGGATGCCCGGCCAGCCGGGACCCAGGAGTACGTCCATTTCACCGGCTGGGGCGGGCTTCGCGTCCAGCGACACCAGGCTCTGGCGCAAGGCCTCATGTACCGCTGCCTGCCAGACGTCCTCGGTGAAATAGGACAACGGCTCGCCCCGTCCGCCCAGTCCGTGGCTGCCCTGGCCTTGTTCCTTGCCATCCGCCGAGACGATCGAGACGTTGAAGCGGACCAGCGGACGGATGTCGCGGTAGATGGCACCATCGCCGCGCAAGATTTCGACCGCCTGCCAGTCGGCGGCCATCGACACCGACACCTGCTTCACCCTTGGATCCAGACCGCGGGCGAAGGCATCGACCGTTTGCAGAAGCGCCACTTTCTCCTGGAAACCCAGGGCCTCGGCGGGGTTGGTATCGGAATAGAGCCTGGCGTTGGTGCGTTCCGGTGCCACGGCATGGGAAACAGCGTCTCCGGAGGTCACCGTCCGGCACACCTCGGCGGCACGCTTCAGCGCGGGTTCAGACAGTTCCGTGGCATGGGCATAGGCGGCGGTCTCGCCGTGGACGGCGCGAAGGCCAAAGCCCTGTGATTCGTCGAAACTCGCCGATTTCAGCCGGCCGTCGTCGAACACCAGGCTCTCGGTCTGGCGCCGCTCGACAAACAGCTCGCCATCCTCGGCCCCGCGCATGACATCTGCGACAATGGCTTCGGCCCGGTTGCGGTTGAGTTCTCCGGATTCGAACAGCGACGGAATCGACACACCTCACCTCTCATGTGGTTCAGGACTGAAGATAGGTGACGGCGCCGGAAGGTGCCAGCCCTGATACGGGCTCAGTAGTTGTCGAGGTCCGACAGTGCCGCCGAGAAGCCCGAAAGCGACAGCTTCATGGGAAGGCCGATGCCCGGTGCTTCATAGATGATGAAATTGGCTTCGTTGCCCTTCTTCATCTTGGTCAACGTCTCCGGCGAAGCCTCTGCGAAAGCCATGCAGAGCTGCGGCATACAGCGCGTGAAGGGCACGCGGCCCACTGCATTGCCATCGATCTCGAGCGCCACACCGGTGGGCAGGAACACGCCGATCGGTGCGATGACCCGCATGTTGTACTGTTCCTTGTCCGCGACCTTGGTCTTGACCAGGACCAGTGTCAGCACCGCTTTCGGATTCTTTTCGGACTTCGTGCCCTGCACCATGCCGCACGACCGCTGAGCCTGATCCTGTCCGTTGGCCGGCGGGGCGGTTTCACATTGAATCTTCCATGCACCATGCTCGGCGACGACCTGCGCAGGCGAGGCCTGCTCCGGCGGCGGCTGCTTGCCGGCGCGCGGACCAAACGATTCCTTCGTCTGCGCCATGAGCGCTCCGCTTCCGGCGGTTGCAACCATCAGTCCCACCAGTGAGGCCACCAGCGGCCGGGTCAGCATCGTCTTGATTCGCACGGATGAATACCTTTTCAATCTGTTTCAGCAGGTCTTACCGCCGCAATGAATCCAAGACAACCGCCTTCACAAGGTTCTGCCGCCGAGGTTCCTGCGTCATATGCCTGCGTTTAAAGGGTGAAATGGGGCGGAAACTTGGTTGCGCCGCGTGCCGTGCCTGCAACGACGTTTTGCCGCGCCTGCCCAAGTTGCGGCAAAACTGGGAATGTGGTTCACAATCGCCCGGCTGGGGTGCTGGAATTCGAACCGAACCCCGAAGTGACCTTGGGTGAAGCCAAGTTTTGAAGACTGGGAAAGGGGCGACGATGACGTTCGCAAAGTTGGGCGCGGCTGGAGCTGGCGCGGTAGGGCTGTTGTTTTCGGCATCTGCCGCCCTGGCGGCAAACGGGCATGCCGAGCCCTGGCAGATGGGCCTGCAGGAAGCCGTGACGCCGGTGGCAGAGGGTATCCACTGGTTCCACAATGGGCTGTTGCTGCCGATCATCACGGTGATCACGTTGTTCGTGCTGGCGCTGCTCATCATTGTGATGGTGAAGTTCAACGCCAAGGCCAACCCGGTGCCGTCGAAGACGACGCACAACACGATGATCGAAGTGGTCTGGACGGTCGTGCCGATCCTGATCCTGGTCGCCATCGCCATTCCGTCGTTCCGCCTGCTGTACTTCCAGCGCGTCATTCCGGCTGCCGACATGACCATCAAGGTCATTGGTAACCCGAGCTGGAACTGGACCTATGAGTATCCCGATCTCGGCACCAACGAGGATGGCAGCGCCAAGGCGAGCTTCACGGCCTATCTGAGGGATGAGGCCAAGGACATGGCCAAGGCCCATGAGGCCAACGTGCCCTATCTGCTGGCAACCGACGTTCCGGTCGTGGTGCCGGTGAACAAGACGGTGAAGCTGATCGTGACGTCTGACCCGGACGGCATCATCCATTCCTGGACCATTCCGTCCTTCGGCATGAAGATTGACGCCATCCCGGGACGCCTGAACGAGGATTGGTTCAAGGCCGAAAAGGAAGGCGTCTACTATGGCCAGTGCTCCGAGCTCTGCGGCAAGGACCACGCCTTCATGCCGATCGAGGTTCAAGTCGTATCGCAAGACAAGTATGACGCGTGGTCGAAGTCTCTGCTCGAGACCGGCGATGCATCCGAGGCCGCGAAGGTTCTGGCTTCTCTGCAAGAGACCGGAACCAAGGTGGCACAGAAGTAATCTGGGGGAAGAGGCTTAGCAAAATGGCACACGCAGCAGCAGCACACGACGACCACGGCCACCCGACCGGGTGGAAGCGGTACGTCTATTCCACCAATCACAAGGACATCGGTACGATGTACCTGTGGTTCGCAATCATCGCCGGCGTGATTGGGGGCATTCTCTCGATCCTGATGCGCATGGAGCTGTCGCAGCCCGGCATCCAGTACTTTGCCGGCCTGGCGTCCATGGTCTATGGCGCGCCGGCTGATGCCGCCATCGATCAGGGCAAGCACATGTTCAACGTGTTCGTCACGGCTCACGGCCTGCTCATGATCTTCTTCATGGTCATGCCCGCCATGATCGGCGGCTTCGGCAACTGGTTCGTGCCGCTGATGATCGGCGCGCCCGACATGG